>NZ_BDBY01000361.1 GCF_001613225.1 Nocardia pseudovaccinii NBRC 100343 | reverse complement strand
CCGGTACGCAGCGGCAGATACCCGATGCCCTGCGAGATCTTCGTGTACGCCTCCTCACTGGTGAGGAACTTGATGAGCTCCCACGACGCCCGCTGCTTGGCCGGGTCGTTGGACAGAATGTGCAGCGACGCACCGGAATTCGTCGGCACGGTCGGCTTGCTGCCGAAGCTCGGCATGGGTGCCGCGCGCAGATCCCACTTGTCCTTGGCGCCGGTGACGAAGGTGCCCTGGATCGCACTGGTCTCCAGGATCATGCCGATCTCACCGCGGGCGAACGCCTCATAACCCTGCTTCTGGTTGAACTTCGGCATACTGCCCGAATCGACCAGCGCCTTGCTCATCTGGGTGACCTCGACCGCGGGCGCGTCCGCGAACGACAGCGTCTTGCGATCCTCGGAGATGACCCGGCCGCCGTTGGAGCGCACCATCGACTGGAAGCACCAGTCCTTGGCGGTCTTGGTCAGGCAGTCGATGTACACACCGCCCTTACCGGTCTTGCCGGTGATAGCGGCGGCCGCATCGGAGACCTGCTGCCAGGTGGCCGGCGGCTTGGCCGGATCGAGTCCGGCCTCGTTGAACAGCGAGGCGTTGAAATACAGGACGGGCGTGGAGAATACGAACGGAACACCGTAGGTGTGGCCGTCCCAATCCGCGAGCGTGCGCGCCTTCGGGGCGTACGGGTACTTGGCGCCGTCGAAGTTGTGCTGCACTTCCTGCTTGGAAACCAGCGTGTCCAGCGGCTTGGCGCCGAGCTGATGGATGGTGTAGTCCAGATCGCTGAAGCCGAGCTGCGCGACATCCGGCGGGGTGCCCGCGACCATCTGGTTCTGAATGCTGGAGATGGTGTCGGTGGCCGGGTTCGGGCTGTTGCCCTGCGGCTTCTGCGCGGTCACCTTGATATTCGGGTACTTCTTGCCGAAATCGGCGATCAGCGCGTTGAAGGTGTCGGTCCACGCGCCGGCGAGTCCGTAGTTGTAGGACTCGAACACGATGGACACCTGCTGATCCGGTTTCAGTTCCGGGATCTGGGCGGTGTCGGCATTCGAGTCGGTGGTGGTGCTCCCGAGGCCGCCGCAGGCGCTGAGCGCGACGGTGGTTGCGAACACCAGGCCCAGTACGGGCAAGGTGCGTTTCACGGTGGTTCTCCTCATCGATGAAGGGTGATTGTTACGAATCAGGCGACGGCGACTACGGCGCTATCGGTAACCGAATCATGTTGCGGCTCTTGCCAAGTCATGCGCAGTCCGGATTCGGGGTGGAACAGGTGCAGGTGTGCGGGATCGACGCGCAGTCCGATCGGTTCGTCGGCGCGTACTCCGGCCGGGCGCGGTGCGCGGGCGCACAGCGTCTGCTCGCCGGTGCTGAAGTGGATCAGTTCCTCACTGCCCAGGTTCTCGACCATCCTCACGTGCCCGCGGATGGCGGGGTCAGCCGAGTCGATGCGCAGTTGTTCGGGGCGGATTCCGGCGACGACCTCGATGTCGGCATCGAAATCCGCTGCGGTTATGGCTAATTCGGTGTCGATGCCATCGGCGACCAGGAACAGGCGGCCGTCGCGCTGGGTCACGGCCGCGGGGAAGAGATTCATCGGCGGGGCGCCGAGGAATCCGGCGACGAAAATCGAGCGGGGCCGGTCGTAGAGTTCGGTCGGCGTGCCGACCTGCTCGACCTGACCGTCATTGAGCAGTGCGATCCGGTCCGCCATGGTCATTGCCTCGACCTGGTCGTGAGTGACGTAGAGGAAGGTCGCTCCCAACCCGCGATGCAGCGAAATCAGTTCGGCCCGAGTGGCGCTGCGCAATTTCGCATCCAGATTGGACAACGGTTCGTCCATCAGGAACGCACCCGGATCGCGAACCATGGCGCGGGCCAAGGCAACTCGCTGTCGCTGCCCACCCGACAACGCGGCGGGTTTGCGGCGCAACAACTCGTCCAACCCGAGCGCTGCCGCCACCTCCGCGACCCGGGCCGCGATTTTCGCGCGCGGTGTGCGCCGCGCCCGCAATGGAAAGCCGATGTTCTTCGCCACCGTCAGATGCGGATACAGCGCGTAACTCTGGAACACCATGGCCAGGTCCCGCTGCTGCGGCGCCCGATGGGTGATATCGGTGTCGTCCAACAGGATTCGGCCGCCGGTCGGATCCTCCAGACCCGCGATCATCCGCAGCAGGGTGGATTTGCCGCAGCCGCTCGGTCCGAGCAAAACCATGAACTCACCGTCGGCGATATCCAGGTTCACCTCCCGCACCGCATAGGTGGTGCCGAAGTGCTTGGATACCTGCTCGATGCGCAGTCGTGCCACCAGATCTCCTAGACCGGCAGCTCGCCCGCGACGACCCAGGTCGCCACCCGGGCCGCGATCGCCGGTGCATCCTTGACCCACTGGAAATGGTCACGGTGGTCGACCGGCGCATTCTCGTCGATATGCCACTGGGTGACCCGGGCGTTCGGCATCCGGGAGACCAGGAAGTCGACATTGGACTTCGGGCCGAGCACATCCTCGGACAGCGAGATGACCAGCACCGGCAGTGTCATCCCGCGCAGCAGCGTGTTGTACTGCCGCGCTGTGCCTTTCGGGCGGTAGTAGCTGGTCAGCGAGTGCATCGACCAGTCCCGCATCACGCGTCCCGGCATCGGTGCGGGGATCAGCACGCCGCCGGGCCAGTGCCCCTTCCAGCGCGATACCAAGCCGATCCACTGGATCTGGCTCAGTGCCTCGAACCAGCGGCGCGGTCCGAACGCCCACCAGAACACGGTGCCGGTCCCGATGACGGTCACTCCGGCGACCTGATCGGGTTCGGCGGCGGCGAAAAGCAGTGCGAGCTGTCCGCCGAGACTGTGTCCGAACAGGTGGACCGGGGCCTCCGGAAAGCGTGTGCGCACCGCGGAAACTATCGCGGGAAGATCGATTTCCAACATCTCGCGATAGCCGAAATCACTGTGCAGCCCGAATTCCGGCTTCGCCTCACCGTGCGCGCGCAGGTCGCAGGTGGCGACCGAAAGCCCCTGGGCGTTCAGCTCTTTGGCGAGGGCCAGGTAGTTCTTCGCCTTCATCGCCATGGCGGGCAGGATCAGCACCACCGGCGCATCGGCCTTCTTGGCGGGCAGGAAGCGGACGGTGAACTCGACGCCATCGGCGGTCGATACCGTGGCCGACTCCAAGGCCTGGAATTCCGAACTTTTCTGGGGTGCCGTACTGGTCACTGGTCGGCCTCCGTGATCGCGATATCGCAGACGTAGTCGAAGGTGAATTTCGCGACGACAACATCGGCGTCGTCGAGCAGCACCGCCTTGCCGGACAATTCGAACCGGTTCGAGGCGGTGGCGGCCAGTACCTCGGCGAGTTCACGCTGGTCGACGGTGGCGATGGCGCGGATCCGCCCGACCGCCGGTTTGCGATAGGACGCCGTGCCCGCGCGCAGCACCAGTCGCTCGACGGTGTCCAGGCGAGTCGCGGCCGCGCCGACGAAGGCCGCCGCGCCGCCGATATCGGCGGCGGTGAACAGCGCACCGGCGTGCACGGTGCCCATGTGGTTGCGCACGGTGTCGGCGGCGGGAATCTCCACGACCGCGCGCTCCGGCGAGATCTCGGTGATCAGGGTGCCGACGTGTCGTCCGAACGGCACCATATCCTGCGATACCGCCCGCAGATATTCGTAATCGACCGCATCGCAATCGAGTTCGGGATAAGCGGCGGCGAATCCGACGATTTCACGCGTTGTCATTGTTGTCTCCTTCAGCGATTGCGCAGTGCGCGACGGGCAATGGACCAGCGCAGCACCTCGGATGGCCCCTCATAGATGCGGAAGGCCCTGGCCTCCACCAGGAACCGGGCGACCAGATAGTCCTCGCAGACACCGAGTCCGCCGTGTAGCTGCACGGCCCGGTCGAGCACTCGCCAGACCGCCTCGGAGACAAAGGTTTTCGCGATCGATGCATCGTGGCGCGCCTGCGAGGATGTCGGCCCCTGCTCGTCGATGGTCTCGGCCGCCGTGCGGATAACGCCACGGGCCGCGGCGATATCGATTTCGCTGTCTGCGACGAGGCCCTGCGCCAGACCGTGATCGGCGATCGGCACACCGAAAGCCTTTCGGGTGCTGATGTGTTCGATGGCGAGGTGGTGCGCGCGCACAGCCAGCCCGAGCCAGTTCATGCAGAACACCAGGCGTGAGGGCGCGAGCCGGACCTGGGCCAGCACCAGTCCCTGACCGACCGCGCCCAGCACGGCGGAATCCGGTACCGCGCAGTCGACGAAGGCGATCTCGCAGTGTCCGCCGGGTGCGCTGGAATGGTCGAGCGTCGGCATCCGGCGGCCGACCTTCAGACCTGGATTGTCCTGGTCCACCAGGAACATGGTGGGTCCATCACTGGTCTGCGCGACACAGATGGTGAACGCGGCGCCTTGCGCGCCGGTGGTGAAATGCTTGGCGCCGTTGATGATCCAGCCGTCGTCGGTCTCCTCGGCGACGGTCTGCAGCATGCCCGGATCGGATCCCGCGCCCGGTGCCGGTTCGGTCATCGCGATGGCCGAACGCACCTCACCGGCGGCCAGCGGCGCGAGATAGCGCTGCTGCTGCTCGGCATCGGCCACGTGGGCGAGCAGGTGGATGTTTCCGTCGTCGGGCGCCCAGGCGTTCACCGCGATCGGGCCGAGCAGACTGGCTCCGGCCGCTTCCAGCACCCGCGCCTGGGCCCTGGTGTCCAGGCCGAGTCCGCCGTACTCCGGGGCGGACAGCGGGCCGAATACGCCCGCCTCTTTCGCCTTCTTCTGTAATTCGAGCCGCAGCGCGTCGTCCATTACGCGCCCGTCGACAACGACCTCGCGTTCCACCGGAATTACCTGGTCACGTATGAACTGGGTGGTCTTGTCCACCAAATGCGCCACAGTGGTCATGGCGTCAGTTTCGGTGGGCGGGCGGCGTCTGAGTCGGGTCGATAGTCAACGTCGATTGTGCGAATCGACTGCGCATTCGTCCGGTGCGCAGCGGCGGTCTCTCGGCGACGGTAGTCGCGAAGACGAGATAGCCGAGGGGACCAGATGACGGACATTCCGGTACGGGTGTCGGCCCGCCGTGACGAGGCCGAGGGTGTGTTCTCGCTCGAGCTGACCCCGGTTGCGGGCGGTCAGCTGCCGTCGTGGGAGCCGGGCGCGCACATCGACGTGACGGTCGGCGCCGCCGGGGTGCGGCAGTACTCGCTCTGCGGTGATCCGGCGGATCGGCTGCACTGGCGGATCGCGATATTGCGCGAGCCCGACGGGCGCGGCGGGTCCGAGTATCTGTACCGGACGGCGCTGGTGGACTCGGAGCTGAGTATTTCGGCTCCCCGCAATAATTTCGAGCTCGTCGAGCGGGCAAGTTACGTGTTCATCGCGGGTGGTATCGGAATCACACCGATCCTGCCGATGGTGGCCGCAGCGCAGGCCGCCGACGCTGACTGGGAGCTGTACTACGGCGGACGCACTCTCGCGCATATGGCCTTCGCCGAGGAGATCGTTCGCCACCCGCACGCCCGACTGCTGCCACAGGACGAGCACGGACTGCTGCCGATCGCCGACATCGTCGCCGAACATCGTGATTCCGCGATCTACTGCTGCGGACCGGAACCACTGCTCGCAGCCGTGGAAACCGAAGGAGCACTGCATGATTCGGCTGTCTTCGTGGAACGCTTCGTGCCGCGATCGGTGGACACGCCGCGCGGCTCATTCGAGATCCAATTGGCAAGCAGCGGAACCACTTTCCGCATCGGCGCGGACGAGTCCATTGCCGATGTGCTCGACGCCGCCGGTATCGGCATCATCACGTCCTGTCGCGAAGGCACCTGCGGCAGTTGCGAAACCGCCGTGCTAGCAGGCGATATCGACCATCGCGATTCGGTGCTCACCGCCGAAGAGCAGGCCTGCGGCAACACCATGATGCTGTGCGTTTCGCGGGCCAGATCGGACGTGCTCGTCCTCGACCTGTGACCGGCGAACCCTGAGCTGTCGGCGCTATCGGCGACCGGCATGCGGCGCGCTCGCGCGCCCGACCTCCCCGAAGAATCGAGAGGAAAGAAGTAAGGATGAGGAAAATCGTTGCGGTGGCCGCCGGATTGGTCGCCGCAGTCGGCATCGCCGCCGGTACCGCCGGCGCCCAGACCGACGGTGACGAAGCGGTCGGATTCACGGCCTACGCCACCGACACCCAGTCCATTGTCAAGACCGATGGCGGCTCCATGGTCATCGAGGACAACGTCTTCAAGATCAAGGCGAGCAACGGCACCGTGCTCACCGGCATGCCGCTGAAGTTCCGCGTCGACGACTTCGAATTCCCGATCGTGGCCGATATCGCCGACCACTCCGCCACCCTCACCCCGCAGTTCGACATCGCGCACGCGGCTTACAAGCCGGTCGCGCTGCCGTTCGAGGACAAGGCGCCGTGGAAGAACGAATACGACCGTGAGCAGGCCGCCTGGTCCCGCATGACCAGCACCATCACCATGGGCGCCACCCTCGGCACCCTGATCGGCGGCCTCAGCGGCGGCGCGGTCGGTTGCGTCCTGGGCGGTATCGCCGGTGCGACCGTCGCCTCGGCCGCCATCGTCGGCCTCTTCGGCGCCTTCATTCCGGCCGCGGCCATCGGCTGCCTCGGCGGCATCGTCGCGGTCGGTGCCCTCGGCACCCTCGCGGGCCAGATCCTGATCACCGCTCCGGTGGCCATCGGCGCTGCCATCCAGTACTTCTCCACTATCAACCAGCCGCCGTTCCCGCCGGCGAAGTAGATAGCGAAGAAGAACCCAACGGCGTTCGTTGGGGGACACCCGACCCCGCCCGGTTCCTCACCCCGGGCGGGGTCTTCGCTGTGTGGTAGCGGTACGGCCCGGCGAAAGATGTCGGTGGCCACGAGTACTCTCGGACTCCAAATGTATGTGGGGGCCGGATGTTTCGCGGCGGCGACATCGAGAATTCGGGAGGTGTGTCCGCTGTGAGCGAAGCGCGGCAGTCGTCGACGATTTACGGAAACGTAGTCGAGTTCGTCGAGAATTACCTGAGTCCGGTCTATCTGCGGCACGTGAGCGATCTCGGCGACATGGTGTGGTGTCCGGAATGGTGGAAGCATGCTGAGGCGGGGGCGCGGCTGGAGGCGCTGTGGCGAGCTTGGGAGTATTACCGGCTCGACGGCCGAACGGGTATGAGCGTGTGGTTCCTCGATCACGCCGACCCACACATGTTCGAATTGCTCGACCGACGCGGCCCGTTCGAATACTGCGGGGCGGTCGGCGGCCACCATGACACGCTCGCTCCGCTGCCGTTGCGGTCACCGCCACCGAATGTCTTTCGTGATCCGACGGTGACAGATTTCGAAACCGATTCGGGCAGTGCATAAGTCAAGCGCCTATGTGGTGGAGCGGATGGCGCGGCGGGCGGCTATGGAGCCGAAGGTTTCGCGGTCGGCGAGGAAGCCTTCGAGGGCGAAGGTGGCGGCGCCGAGGCTGACGGGGTTGTGGGGGAGGGCGCACAGTTGCAGGGTTACCGCGGTGAAGGGGTCCGACATGGCGTGGTGGGCGGCTACGCGTCGGGTCGCGTCGAGGAGGCGGTCGCCGAGGACGTTGGCGACGAGGTCGCCGAAGACCATGGTGCGGGGGTTGAAGAGGTTCACCAGGTTCGCGACGGCGACACCGAGGTAATTGCCGGTCTTTTCGATGACCTCGCTCGCGATGGGGTCGTCGCTGGCGCCGATGGCCGCGATGGTGGCGGCATCGTCGGCCGCGAGTAGCGGGCTGGCCGGGGCGATTTCGCGCAGGGTCTGCACGATGCCGCGCGCGCTCACATAGGCCTCGACGCAGCCGTGACGCCCGCAGCGGCATTCGCGCCCGTCGACGACGAGATTGGTGTGGCCCCATTCGCCCGCACTGTTGGTCACGCCGCGATAGAGCGCGCCATCGATGACGACGCCGATGCCGACTCCGGCACGCAGCGTGACCACGATCAGATCGTCCACATCCCGCCCCGCGCCGAACCAAAGATGCGCTGCCGTACTGGCTTTCAGCGGATTGTCGAGATACAGCGGATGTGGCACCCGCGGTTGCAGCAGCGATTTCAACGACACGTCGTGCCAGTCCCAGTACGGCGAGAACACCGAAACGCCGCCCTCGGGTTCCACCAGTCCCGGAACGCTCAATCCGACGCCGAGTACCCGCTCCGCATCGTCGGCGGTCAGTTCGCCGATGCCGCGAACGATCAGCTCGGTGACATCCTCGGGCCGGGTGGCCGCGGGATCCACCGGAATCTCCACCGACCGCAGCACCGTCATCGCCAGGTCGAAAAGGTCGAAATGAATGCTGGTTTCGGCGATATCGACCCCGACCAGGGTGCCGCGCGCCGGGTTGATCGCCAGCTGTGCACGCGGCCGCCCGATGCCGGGCGCGTCGTAGCCGAGTTCGGCGAGCACCCCCACATCGAGTAGTTCGGCGATCATATTGCCTACCGTCGCGAACGAGAGCCCGGTGGCGCGGGCGATCTCCTGACGGCTGGTGTGGCCCTCGGCGGCATAGACCGCCTGCAGTACATAGAACCGATTCCGGCGTCGGATGTCGCGCGCGGTCAGCTGGTACACGGTCGGGCCATCTCCTTCCGATTGATATTCGCAGACGCTACCCGAGCAGTTCTGACAACACTATTTACAACGGTTAGCCGAAGTCCTACTGTAACCCAGGTCACTACAAGACGCCGAGCGCCCGGCGCAGCATCAGAGGAGCACCCATGTCCTGGACCCGCCGAAGCCGTTGGACCAGAGCCGTTTTCTGCGGGGTATCGCTCGCACTGGCCGCGTCGGCCTGTTCATCGGGCAAGGACGATTCGCAGGCGACCGGTCCGCAGCACACCACCGGCGCGATCAGCCTGGTCTACGCCCAGAAGCAGGGCGATCAGGAGTACTTCATCGGCGAGGCCGAAGGCGCGAAGGCCAAGGCCAAGGAACTGGGCATCGATCTGAAGGTGGTGAACCTCGGCAATGACGCGAACAAGGCGGTCACCGAGGTGCAGAACGCGGTGAACCAGAAGGCCAGCGGCGTGATCGTGGTGGTACCCGATCCTTCGGTCGGTCCGCAGGTCGCCCAGCTCGCGAAGGCCGGTGGTGTCGCGCTGCTGACCTCTGATGACCAGGTATGCACGAACGGGCCGGATCCGACGTCCTGCGCGAAGGACAATCTGGTGCCACGGGTCGGCTTCAGCGGCACCCAGATGGGCACCGAGGTCGGCACCCGCGCCGGTCAGGACTTCAAGAAGGCCGGGTGGAAGCCGGAGGAGACCGCGATCATCGACGCCTGGAAACAGGACGTGACCGTGTGCACCGACCGGGTCAAGGCCAACCAGAAGGCCTTCAAGGATGCCGCCGGTGTGGACGTCAAGGTGATCGAGGTCGGCACCGACAACACTCCGTCGGACGCGCAGAACAAGATCTCGGCGACGGTGTCGGGCAATCGGTCGGTGAAGAACTGGATTGTCATGGGCTGCAACGACGAGAACGTCAGCGGCGGCGTCGCGGCGATCCAGAACGCCGGATACTCGGCCGACAATGTGCTCGGCGTCGGCCTCGGCGCCTACCTGGCCTGTAAGGAATGGCGTGGCGGCAAGCCGACCGGCTTCAAGGCGGCACTGTTCATCAACGGCAAAGACGTTGGCGCACTGTCGGTTCAGACGATCTACGACTACCTGAAGAACGGCAAGCAGATGCCGCCCGAAGCCTATGCCCCGACCAAGATGGTCGACTCGACCAACTGGCAGCAGGCGGGCGTCACATGCAGCTGACCGGACTGCGGGTATCCGGGCTGAGCAAGAGCTTCGCCGGGGTGCCGGCCCTGCGCGAAGTGAGCCTGGATTTTCCCGCTGGCGCGGTGACCGCCCTGATGGGTGAGAACGGGGCGGGCAAATCCACCCTGATCCGCATCCTCGGTGGCGATCACCGCCCGGACGGTGGCCGGCTCGAGTTGGATGGTGTGCGACTCGAGCTGGCCACCCCCGCCGACGCGCGGTCGGCCGGAATCCGGGTGATCGGCCAGGAGCCGGAGATCGTGCCGCACGTTTCCGTCGCCGAGAACGTCTATCTCGGATCGCTGCCGCGGCGCTCGGGCCGACTGCTCGATCGGGCCGCCCTGCGCGAACGGATGCGCGCCGACCTCACCCGGCTCGGCTTCGACCGTGACCTCGACCCGGACACCATCGGATCGAAACTCACCGCGGCGCAACGGCAGTTGGTGGAGATCATGCGCGCGTTGACCACCGATGCCAAGGTGATCGCCTTCGACGAGCCGACCTCGTCGCTGTCGGACCACGAGACCGAATCGCTGTTCGCGCTCATCGGTCGATTGCGTCGGCAGGGCCTCGCGGTGATCTATGTGTCGCATCGGATGCGGGAGATCTTCCGGCTGGCCGATCGGGTAGCGGTGCTGCGTGATGGCGCGCTCGTCGGTGAGCGCGCGACCGCCGACACCAGCGACCGCGAGATCGTGCGGATGATGGTCGGCCGGGATCTGTCGACGTTGTTCGCGCGCAAGCACAATACGCCGGGCCGGGTTGTGCTCGACGCGGATGCGGTGACCACCGACGACGTAACGGACGTGAGTCTGCAGGTGCGCGCCGGTGAGGTGGTCGCGTTGGCCGGGCTGGTCGGCGCGGGTCGCTCGGAACTGGCCGGTGCGCTGGCCGGTGATCTGCCGATCCGCTCCGGCGAGGTGCGGGTGGACGGTAGGAAACTGCGTCTGCGGCAGCCGCGGGACGCGGTGCGGGCTGGGATGGGGTACGCGCCCGAGGAGCGCAAGGCGCAAGCCCTGCTGCTGCATCGCGGTGTGCGCGACAATATTTCGCTCGCGATGCTCGACCGCTTACGGCGACTGCGGTTCGTCCGGGGCGGTGCGGAGCGGCGGCTCGCTCGTCAATACGTCGAATCACTCAGGGTGCGAACACCTTCCATCGAACAGGAGGTGCGCAAGCTCTCCGGCGGCAATCAGCAGAAGGTCGTGCTGGCGCGCTGGCTCGCCCGCAAACCCAAGGTGCTCATCCTGGATGAGCCCACTCGTGGCGTCGATGTCGGCGCCAAAATCGAGATCTACCACGTCATCGAGGAACTGGCCGAATCCGGTGTCGCGGTGCTGGTGATCTCCTCGGAGCTACCCGAAGTGCTCGGCCTGGCCGACCGCATCGTGGTCATGCAGCACGGCCGGGTCACCGGCGAACTGGACCGCGAAGAGGCCAGCGAGGAGGCGGTTCTCGCGCTGGCCATGGCCGCCGACCTGTCGCATACATCGCGAGGAAACCCATGACAGACCAACAACTTTCGATTCCGGTGGAGACCGCCGCGCCCTCGGCGCTTGCTCCCGGCGCAGCCGCCCGTCGTCTGGTGCAGGCGATCGGCACCGGCAACCTCAGCCTCATCGGCGCGCTGGTGGTGATCGTCGCGATCTTCGCCTGGCTCAACGACGGTTATCTGGATCCGGCCAATCTCGCCGGAATCGGCGAAGCGGTAACGGTTTTCGGTCTGCTCGCCGTGGTTCAGACGGTCGTGATCATCTGTGGTGCGCTCGATATTTCGGTCGGCTCGCAAGCCGGTGTCGCCTCGGTGATCAGCGCGATGGCATTTACCGCGACCTCTGGCAATGCCTGGTTGGGCATTCTGGCCGCGATCGGTGTCGGGCTGGTGCTCGGGGCGATAAACGGGCTGATCATCGTCTACGGACGCGTCAATCCGGTGATCGCGACACTGGCCACCCTGGCCGCGTTCAAGGGCGTCGCGCAGTTGATATCCGGCGGTAAGGCACAGGGTTTCGTGCTCGGCGACGACGTATTCATCTTCATCGCTCGCGGCAAGATCCTGGGTCTGCCGGTGCCGGTGGTGATTCTCGCGGTGGTCGCGATCGGTATGCATGTGCTGCTGAAGTACACCGATATCGGCCGCAATATCTATGCCATCGGCGGCAATGACACGGCCGCACGGCTTTCCGGCATCAATATCAACAAGTACCTGATCGCGGTGTTCGTGCTCGCGGGTGCGGTGGCGGCGATCGCCGGAATCATCCTGACCGCGCGAACCGGCTCCGGGCAGCCGGTCTCGGGTAGTGAGGGGCTCGAGCTGAAGGCGATTACCGCGGCGGCTCTGGGCGGGTGTGCGTTGAAGGGCGGTAAGGGCACGATCGGGGGGACGCTGCTGGCCGTCGTGCTGCTCGGTGCGCTGGACAACGGGCTGAACGTTGTTGGTGTGAATACGTTCTGGCAGAACGTCGCTCAGGGCTCGTTGCTGGTGGCGGCGGTTGTTATTCAGCAACGACGCAGCGGGGAACGTGCCGTCGGATTGCCGACCTAGCATCCGTCAGGAGCGAATCATGATCGAACTGAAAGCCGACCGCTGCTCGCCGAGGCCGGGCAGATTGTGCGAGGGACCGGTCTGGGATGACCGCACCGATGAGGTGCTGTGGGTGGACATTCCGGCAGGCCGTATCCATCGCGCCACACTGCGCGACGGCGACCTCGTACAGCGGTCCACCGTGGCGGTGGGGAAGCGGGTCAGCGCGGCGGTGCCGTGCGCATCGGGCGGGCTGATCGCGACTGCCGTCGACACCTTCCTGCATATCGCCGACGGCACGATGACCGAGGTCGCGGCACTGTCGCTGCCCGATGACGGGGTTCGGCGGCGCATGAACGACGCCAAGGCGGACCCGTGGGGGAGACTGTTCGCCGGGACCATGTCGGAAGACGAAATCCAGGGCACCGCGGCGCTTTATCGACTCGATCCCGATGGCGAGCTGAGCACTGTGCGGCAGCAGGTGACGATCTCCAACGGACTCGGCTGGAGCCCGGACGGCGCCACTCTGTACTACGCGGACAGCCCGACACATCGAGTCGAGGCATTCGACTACGACTCGGCCACCGGCACTCTCAGCGGTGGGCGTACCTTCGCGGAATTCCCGGACGGTCTGCCCGACGGATTGACCGTTGACGCACGGGGTTTCGTCTGGGTCGCGGTGTGGGGTGCCGGGCAGGTCCGGGCATTCGATCCATCGGGTCGGCCGCACGCGGTGATCGATGTCGGCCCGGCGCAGGTCTCCAGTTGCGCCTTCGCCGGTCCGGACCTGGATGTCCTCGTAATTACCACGGCCGCCGAAGGTTCCGCCGATCCGAATGCCGGGCGGCTGTTCACCTGCAGGCCGGGTGTGACCGGTCTTCCGGCGAATACCTACTCCGATGCGAGATTGGTGAGCAACCCATGACCGACCACGGCCTGATCCTGGATCCGCCGGTAATCGCGATCCTGCGCGCCCCGACGGCCGCTCGGTTCGCCGAAGTGGCTGCCGTACTGCACGAGTCGGGCATCACGGCGGTTGAGTTCACCCTCAACTCGCCGGGAGCGCTGGACGCACTGCGCGATTGCTCCGGAGCGGCCCACCCGGTCGGTGCGGGCACGGTGCTCACCGCGATCGATGCCGCGCGAGCTGTGGATGCGGGCGCGGCATATCTGATCACCCCGACGGTATGCCCCGACGTGATCGCGGAGGGCCGCCGCCTGGGTGTCCCGGTGATCTGCGGTGCGTTCACGCCCACCGAGATCCACAGTGCGTGGCAGGCGGGCGCGACCATGGTCAAGGTCTTTCCGGCCTCGGTCGGCGGTCCCGGCTATCTGAAGGCGATTCGGGGTCCGCTGAACGAGATCCCGTTGGTGCCGACGGGCGGCATCGGGCTCGCCGATGCCAGAGCGTATTTGGATGCCGGGGCCAGGGCGCTCGGTATGGGGTCGCCGCTTGTCGGTGACGCGTGCGTCGGCGGTGATCTGGATGCGCTGCGTGAGCGCGCGTCGATGGTGCGGAAGGCGTTGCTATGAAATCCGTTTCGCGCGATCCGATTCCGGTCGCGTATCGGTGCGCGAGGGGAGTTGCCATCGGTGGCGTTCTGCAGAATCGAGATCGACGTACCGGGCAAGATCGCCGCGCTGCGGGCTTTCCAGGAGGTCGACCGCGCCATGGTGACAGTCGAACCGATTACCTGAGCGCGCCAGCTCTCGCCGGATGTGCGGGCGGGAGGCGATGCGTGTGAAATACCTTGCTATCAGGGCTGAGTTGCGGGAATCGAATGCTGAGGACCTCAGTGCGCGAAGGTCGTGGCAATGACAGGCGGATTGATAACTCTCGGCGAAGCACTCGGTGTTGTAGCCGCGACTGACCCCGGTCCATTGGCTCCCGGTGCCGCAATGCGGATGGATTTCGCGGGCGCGGAAGCGACGGTCGCGATCGGCGTTCGCAGGCTGGGGCATGAGAGCGCGTGGGTGGGCAGCGTCGGTGCTGACGCCGTCGGCACCATGGTGCTCGACCGACTCCGCGCCGAACAGGTCGACATCTCGCGGTGCCGAATCGATCCAGAACTGCCGAGCGGTCTCATGCTGCGCGAGCGACGAACCGCCGCTCACATCCGAGTCACCTACTACCGCAAGGGTTTCGCGGGCACTCGACTGTCACCCACCGATATCGACACCGCACAGATCGCCGCCGCACGGGTGCTGCATCTCACCGGCATCACCCCGGCACTGAGCCCGTCTGCCCGCGATGCCGTCCACACCGCACTCGACGCCGCTGTCGATGCCGGGGCGATCGTCTCCCTCGACATCAATTACCGCCGCGCATTGTGGTCGGAATCGGATGCGGCCGTGGAACTTTCGAAGCTGGTGTCGCGCGCCGATATCGTCTTCGCCGGTACCGACGAAGCTGCCATCCTGACACCGGCCGCGACTCCCGCCGCGATGGCGGAATCGCTTGCCGCACTGGGTCCTTCGCAAGTCGTGATCAAACTCGGGTCCGAAGGCGCGCTCGCACTGCACAACGGCGAGCTGATACCGCAGCCTGCGGTGGACATCCGCAGCGTCGACCCGGTCGGTGCGGGCGATGCGTTCGTCGCGGGCTACCTCGCCGGTGTGCTCGACAACGGGTCCGCAAGGCACAGCCTGCAATTGGCCGCAGCCTGCGGCGCATTCGCCGTATCCGTACCCGGTGATTGGGCTGGTCTGCCGTTCCGGCACGAGCTCGGCCTGCTCACCGGCGCCGACATCAACCGATGAAGGGAACAGCATGAGTCGTCTGGCAGACCGGGTCGCGGTCGTCACCGGGGGCGCATCCGGCATCGGTGCGGCCACCGCACATCGGCTCGCCGCCGATGGCGCCGCGGTCGTCATCGCCGATATCGCCGAGGCGAGTGGGCGCGAGGTCGCCTCCAAGATCCGTGCGGCCGGTCATCGAGCCGAATTCGTTCGCTGCGATGTGTCTTCGGAGGATTCTTGGATCGAGCTGCGCAATAGCGTCAACGAGCTGTTCGGACCGCTGGACTTCTTGTGCAGCAACGCATCCCGGCAGGCCACCGTCCCGGCACATGAATTGAGCAGGCAGGCATGGGATGACGGCCTCGCGGTCAACCTGACCCCGCTGTTCCTCGGCCTGCGCACCTTCATCGACGATCTGCGCAGCCGCGGCGGCAATGTGGTCGCGGTGTCCAGCGTGCACGCCCAATTCGGGCTGCCCGGATACCCGGTCTATGCCGCCGCCAAGGGTGGGTTGACCGCATTGGTCCGGCAACTCGCCGTCGAGTACGGGCACTCCCACGTGCGGGTCAACGCCGTGCTGCCCGGCCCGATCCTCACCCCGGTCTGGGACGACGTCGACGAGGCAGGTCGGCGGCTGTCCGCCCAGGCAACCGCCCTGGACCGGATGGGCGCGCCCGAGGAGGTCGCCGCCGCGATCGCCTTCCTCGCCTCCGACGACGCATCTTTCATCACCGGTGCCAACCTGGTCGTCGACGGCGGCTGGAGCGTGCGAAAGGAGTCCCGGTGAAGATCACCGCACTCACCACCTACCTGGTCGCACCGCGCTGGTGCTTCCTGAAGATCGAGACCGACGAGGGCATCACCGGCTGGGGTGAACCGGTACTCGAGGGCCGCGCCCACACCGTCGCCGCCGCGGTCGGCGAACTGGCCGACTATCTCGTCGGCAAGGACCCGATGAGTATCGAAGCGCACTGGCAGGTGCTCACCAAGGGCGGCTTCTATCGGGGCGGACCGATCCTGTCGAGTGCGGTCGCGGGCATCGACCAGGCACTGTGGGATATCACCGGAAAGGCGCTGGGCGTTCCGGTTTGGCAGTTGCTTGGCGGTGCGGTGCGCGATCGTGTCCGGGTATACAGCTGGATCGGTGGCGATCGTCCCGACGATGTCGCGCGGGCGGCGGTAGAGCGAAAAGAGCAGGGCTTCACCGCGATCAAGATGAACGGCTCCGCCGAACTGGAGCCGATCGATACCCCGCGCGCGACCCGAGGCATTGTCGATCGAGTCGCGGCGGTGCGCGAGGCAACCGGCGACGATTTCGATATCGCCGTCGATTTCCATGGCCGCCTGTCCATTCCGATGGCGCGGCGGGTGCTGCCGTTACTCGAACCGTATCTGCCGTTCTTCGTCGAGGAACCGCTCGTCCCGGAGTGCAGCGGCCAGATCGGCGAGATCACCCGCGCGACAAGCATTCCCATCGCCACCGGTGAACGGCTCTATTCGCGTTGGGATTTCAATGCGGTGCTCGATCAGGGCATCGCCGTCGTCCAACCTGATCTCTCGCACTCGGGTGGCATCTCCGAGGTGCGCCGCATCGCCGCCCTCGCCGAGGCCCGCGATATCGCCCTCGCCCCACACTGCCCCCTCGGCCCCATCGCCCTCGCCGCCAGCCTCCAGGTCGGCTTCGCCACCCCCAACCTACTCATCCAGGAGCAAAGCCTCGGCATCCACTACAACACCGGCTCGGACTTGCTCGACTACCTCGCCGACCCGACGGTCTTCGCCTATCGCGACGGCTATGTCGACCTGCTCCAAGCCCCCGGCCTCGGCATCCAGATCGACGAAGCCGCGGTGACTCGCGCCGCCGAACGGGGCCACCGCTGGCGAAATCCGATCTGGCACCGTAAGGACGGTTCCTTCGCCGAGTGGTGACCCCCTGGGGCGTCGTTATCCGTCTGGTGTTTCCCGTAGATTTGCCCGGGTCGGCGACAATCCGGCACCGGACAAACCTCGCAAGGGAATATCGTGACCACTACCGACGAGCGCACGCGCTCACCCTTCTCGTCCTGGCTCCTACAGGGCGCGACCGATGAGCGCTACTCGCAGCACGCGGGCCCCATGCGCAAGCCGGGTGATGCCGAACACGAGCGGTCCTGGTGGCAGGTGATGTGCCTGACCGGTGTCGACTACTTCTCGACCCTCGGCTATCAGCCGGGCATCGCGGCCGTCGCGGCCGGTGTGCTGTCGCCGCTGGCCACGCTGGTGCTCGTCGCGCTGACGCTGTTCGGTGCGCTACCGGTGTATCGGCGAGTGGCGCGGGAGAGCCCGCACGGCGGCGGCTCGCTGGCCATGTTCACCGAACACCTACCGCGCTGGACCGGCAAGATCTTCATCCTGGTGCTGCTCGGTTTCGCGGCAACCGATTTCGTCATCACCATGACGCTCTCGGCCGCCGACGGTGCCGCTCATATCGTCGAAAACCCTTATGTGCCCGCGGGTCTGCACGATCACAACCTGCTCATCACGCTCGCCCTGCTGGCATTGCTCGCGGCGATCTTCCTGAAGGGTTTCGCCGAGGCCATCAAGATCGCGGTCGCGTTGGTCGGAGCGTACCTCTCGCTGAATGTCGTTGTCGCCGTCGTCGGTTTGTATCACGTGCTCACCGCCGGTGATCTGGTCGTCGACTGGACGCACGCGCTGACCGCCGAGCACGGCAATGTCGCGGCGATGATCGGCGTCTCGCTGCTGGTTTTCCCGAAGCTGGCGCTCGGCTTGTCCGGATTCGAGACCGGTGTCGCCGTGATGCCGCAAATCAAGGGTGCGCCAGGGGATTCCGAGGAAAACCCGACCGCTCGCATTGCCGGGGCGCGCAAGCTGTTGACCACCTCCGCCCTGATCATGAGCAGCTTCCTCATAGTGACCAGTTTCATCACCGTCGTGTTGATTCCCGAGCGGGAGTTCGAAGCGGGTGGGTCCGCGAACGGTCGAGCGCTGGCCTGGCTAGCGCACGAATACCTCGGCGATATGTTCGGCACGGTGTACGACGTGAGCACCATCGCGATCCTCTGGTTCGCGGGCGCGTCGGCCATGGCGGGGCTGTTGAATCTGGTGCCGCGCTACCTGCCTCGATACGGAATGGCGCCGGAGTGGGCCCGTGCGGTGCGGCCACTGGTGCTCGTGTTCGCGGTGATCGCGTTCGGTATCACCTGGTACTTCAACGCCGATGTCGACGCGCAGGGCGGTGCGTATGCGACCGGTGTGCTCGTGCTCATCACCTCCGCGGCGGTCGCGGTGACGTTGTCGGCCGCGCGGAAGGGGGAGCGCAACAAGGTAATCGGCTTCGGCGCGATATCGGCGGTCTTCGTCTACACGACCATCACCAATATCTTCGAACGCCCCGAGGGCGTGCAGTTGGCATCGCTGTTCATCTTGACGATCATCGTCATGTCTTTCGTCTCGCGCGCCCGGCGCTCCTTCGAATTGCGGGCCATCGAGGTGACTTTCGATGAAACCGCCGCCCGCATGATCGACCAGGCCGCGGCCGAGGGCATGATCCGCATCGTCACCCACGACATCGACCAGCGCAGGCCCGAGGAGTACCGGGAGAAGGAAGCGGATCAACGCCTGGAGAGCCATATCCCCGCGGATGCCCCGATCCTGTTCCTCGAGGTCATCGTCCGCGACGCCTCAGACTTCAGCACCGACCTGCGCGTGACCGGACTCGACCTCGAGGGCTACCGCATCCTCAGCGTCGAAGCCACCGCCATCCCCAACTCGATCGCCGCCATCCTGCTCGCCATCCGCGACCGCACCGGCCTGGAACCGCACGTGTATTTCGAATGGACAGAAGGCAACCCGCTGGTCAACCTCCTGAAGTTCCTCTTCGTCGGTGAGGGCGAGGTCGCCCCGGTAACCCGCGAAATCATCCGCCGCGCAGTCCCGAACCCCGCCGACCGCCCCCACGTCCACGTCGACAGCTAGTGCCCCGTCCAGATAGGTTGCCGCACCATCCGGTCCGGCTCGCTCGCCGAGCGCAGTCGAAACGCGGCATGACACGCCAAGCAGCACCGCCATCTGACTGCGCTCGACGGACCTCGATTACCTCAGAAGCTAGCTGGACGCGGCACTAGCCCCCATCATTGCCGCGGCTGCGTGTAATTCGTCCACTAATACCCGTCGAACCACCGCACCAGCCTCGGATTCGCATGGTCCGGATACCACCCCGGCGCCATCGCAGATGCCTGCGATCTCCCTCCCGACCCGGACTTCACAATCAACACGATGACCACCGGCACCGCCACAACCGCAAGCAGAATCAAGATGTGCAACAAACTGACAGCACCCATGCGGTCAGTATGTAGTACGCCCACTCACCACGGGAGTTTGCCCTGGACAGATGATCATCATGCATTGGCTGTGTTGCTTCTCGGCCGATGCCGCCACGAATCCATGGTGAACGCCTGTCCATAAGTGGTTCGGCGTGGCGGTCGGGACTGCCCAGGCGTGCGGCATTCGCCCATCTCGCTGATCCCGATGGTCGGGCTGTTTTGGTCGATTCCGTACCTGCACCCGGGCTCGACTGGTCAGGCGGCCTTGCGTTCTTCGGACTTCAGATCATCAGCTGGGTCGAGCAATCCTGGGATTTCGTCTGGATCTGAAACTGATCAGCATCCGTTCGGTGCCGGAGCTCCCGCGAAACGATCCGCGAGGTATTGAGTCGCATCCTGTTGGCGGACAAGGCCTTCCAATACGTGGTCGAGCCAGGCGTCGCGGACGAGCTGTACGCTCGCTCCGCCCGCGCACCACTGGCGTGTCATATCGTCGGCTTGACTCACCGGCACGATTTCGTCGAGAACGCCGTGGAAGCTGTAGATCGGGACGCGTGGTACGAATCGGCCGAGTGTATTGCGCGCCAGGACATCAGCGACGCGTGGATCGCCGAGGAGGTCCGGTATGGCCGACAGGCTACGGAGGTTGGTGAACGCGAGACTGGTCAGCGATTGCTCGGTGCACATCTGCCGGATCTGTGAGAACACCTGTGTGCCTCGAGGATTGAGCAAAGACGCGATACCGGCCTCGGGATACTCGGCATCGATACCCGCCAGCGTTGCGATCACCAGTGGGCTGGCCGGGCCCGCACCGTTGAATCGGCTGAGCAGCATCAGGTCCGACGGTATGCCGCCCAGTGTGGCCCCGACGAGGGGGAGTTCGGGTGCATAGGACGGCTGCAACTGTGCTGCCCACCCCGAGATGGCCGCACCACCGGAATAGCCGGTCAGTCCCCAGGGAGTTGCCGCGGTGAGACCTCCGGGCTCGAATTGTCTGGCCGCTCGGATGCCGTCGAGCACGATGTGACCGCCGGAGAAGCCCGCCGAGAATGCCGCCCTGGGCCCCTCGTGGTCCGGCACCGTGACCGCCCAGCCCCGGTGTAACAACGCAACGGGAACCGATGTTTCGTTGGCTTGCAATCCGATGCCGGAGCCACTCTGCATAGTGCGTGAGGGCGCGCATTGCTCGGCTACGGCATCCTCGGCGAACTGGACCGAGACCGCGGGCCTTGGATCCGGGCCCGGCCATGGCGTTGTGGGAACGAGAAGGGTGGTAACCCCCAGAATCGGCTGTTCGTGAGAGTCGTTGCTACGGAAGGAAATCTGCCATGTCCGGGTATCCGCCGGTAAGCCGGGAACGGCGAGTTCTACCGGCCTGGCCGCCACGATTGCGCCGGGTTCGAATGCCGACAGCGACGCGGGCGCTTGGTAGAACGAGTCCTGCTGCGTTGCAGTCGATTCGGATGTGGCTGGTTCCGCATGCACCGTTGGCGAGCCCGCGAGTGCACAGATGGTTCCGACGATGAGCACCAGAAACCGCATGACACACCTTCTCTGGGGAGAATTCAGTGTCAGCAAGGTAGTACGAAACTCTCGCGCCGAAAGAGCGCTTCCACTGACCGGGATTCACTTCTTCCTGGCGCGGTAGGCGGCGACAGCATTGCGATTTCCACAGGCCGTGCTGCAGTAGCGGCGCGATCTATTGCGGGACAGGTCGAGAACCAGGCCCTCGCAGTCCTCGTCAGCGCACCGGGATAGCCGACTCAGCTCGTCGGAGCGGACCAGATCGATCATTGCCATAGCGGTCTCGACGGCGATGCGAACGGGCAGCGGAGCCTGCGCGGGCACCGCGTGGATGTGGTAGTCGACATCGCCGTGGCGGACCAGTTGCGGCAGGGCTCGATGCGTCGCCAGCGTCTCGTTGATCAGCCGCACCGTCGTGTCGCGATCGCTGGTCAGCATGCGGCGTAGCGGCGTACGCAAGGCGCGCACCGCAGTGAGCTCGGCGGCGTCGCCGGAGTGCACGCCGGTGTAGACGTGCTTGACGAAAAACTCGTCGAGCTGGCCGATCTCGGTCAAGGTATCCGGCTCCTCCGCCGAGTTCACCAGCTCCACCGCGGCAACCAGGGCCGCCTCAGTGTCATGAGCAAAGGCCATGTTGACATATTACCTCACCTGACCTTAGCGTCATTAGTCATGGCTACGATGACTCATGACAACACCGCGCAGCGCCTACGCACCGGGTTGCTCTGCGCGGTGGTGTCAGCGTCCTCGTTCGGGCTATCGGGATCGCTGGCTCGCAGCTTGATGAATGCGGGCTGGAGCTCCGCATCCGTGGTGGCGGTCCGGGTGCTGCTCGCTGCCGCTGTGCTGGTTCCGATCGCGGTGGTGCAGTTGCGCGGTAACTGGGATCTGTTGCGCCGCAACGCGTCTTTGATCACCGCGTACGGACTGCTCGCCGTGGCCGGTACCCAACTCGCCTACTTCAACGCCGTTGCCCATATGCAGGTCGGCGTGGCACTGCTCATCGAGTACACCGCACCGGTCGCCGTGGTGGGTTGGCTGTGGCTGCGTCAGAGCCAACGACCCAGCACGGCAACGGTTCTCGGCGCATTGCTCGGCATGACCGGCCTGGTCCTGGTCATCGACCTGCGCTCCGGCCTGGCCGCCAGCGGCATCGGCATCGCCTGGGCCCTCGCCGCCATGATCGGCGCCGCCGCCTACTTCCTGCTCTCCGCCCACGGCGACGGCACTCTGCCCGGCACCGTACTCGCCGCCGGAGGCCTCCTCCTCGGCGGACTCGCTCTCCTCGCGGCAGGCGCGATCGGCATCGTCCCCCTCCATGCCACCACCGATCCGGTTGTCTTCCAACACCTCACCGTCTCCTGGTGGCTCCCAGTCCTCGCGCTCGGCACGATCACCGCCGCCCTCGCCTACGTCTCCGGCATCGCCGCCACCCGACTCCTCGGCTCCCGCCTCGCCTCGTTCGTAGCACTCTTCGAAGTCCTGGCCGCCCTGGCCTTCGCCTGGGTCCTCCTCGGTGAATCTCCCCGCCCGCTCCAACTCCTCGGCGGCGCCCTGATTCTCACCGGAGTAATCACCGTCCGCCGCGGCGAAACCGCCCCGCAGGCCCCCGCCTCGAGCCGACAGGAACGGTGATGCGGCCGCACAGGCTCGAGCTGTAACCACATCTGCCGCAACCGGCGAGGTCAACCCACGGGCTTGACCTTCACGTAAACGTCAATCTCTAGCGTCGCTCCCATGACTGTTACGACGCGAACCGCACGGGCTGTCCAGCTTTCCGCACGACCGGACGGATTTCCGGAATTATCCGACTTCCGACTAGTCGAGCAGCCGGTGCCCGATCCGGCGCGGGGACAGGTGCTGGTGCGGAATATGTACATGTCGATCGATCCCGGGATGCTCATGCAGATCGGCGCCTATCCGGGAATTCCCATGCCGCCGTTCGCCGTTGGCGCCACGATGTTCGGCGACGCGATCGGCGAGGTCGTCGCCTCCGCGGATCCGAATGTTCCGGAGGGCGCGCTGGTGCTGCACCGGCTCGGCTGGCGCGAGTACGCGATGGCCGAGGCGAGCGCGATCCGGGTCGTGGATCCGGGCGCGTACCCCTCACCGTCCAGCTATCTCGGATTCGGGCTGGTCGCCTACGCGGGCCTGACGGCCGTGGCGGGTCTGCGTGCCGGGGATACCGTCTTCGTTTCCAGCGCGGCGGGCGCCACCGGTGGCATGGCAGGCCAGATCGCGCGGTTGCTCGGCGCGGGCCGGGTCGTCGGTAGCGCAGGCTCGGCGGAGAAGGTGCGCCATGTCATCGGCGAGCTCGGCTTCGACGCTGCGTTCGACTACCACGACGCACCCCTGGCCGAGCAGTTGCGAGCGGTCGTGCCGAACGGAATCGACGTGTATTTCGACAATGTGGGTGGTGCTCAGTTGCGGGCGGCGATCGAGGTGATGAATGTGGGCGGACGCATCGCGCTCTGCGGCGCTCTCACTCGGCAGCGGTCCGGCGGTCTGCCCGACGAAGGTCCCGGAGATCTGCTGCCGGTGATCGGCAAGCGGATCACGCTGCGTGGCTTCACCATGCTCGACCATCTGGATCTGGCGGCGGAATTCGGGCAACGGTTACGGCGCTGGATTGCCGATGGGCAACTCGTGCAAACCGAGACCGTCGTCGACGGGCTGGAGAACGCGCCGCGTGCGTTGCTCGATCTGGTCCGCGGCCACTACACCGGGAAGGTGGTCGTACGACTCGCGCGTTGACCCTACCGACGGAAGGGAAACGAGATGCTGATCGGTGAACTCGCGGCGCGCACCGGAACGACCACCCGCGCCCTGCGCTTCTACGAAGAGCAGGGCCTGCTCACCTGCGAGCGCACTACCTCGGGGTACCGCACCTACGACGAAAACGCGATCAAACAGGTGAACAACATTCGCGAATTGCTCGACATCGGTTTCACCGTCGACGATGTCCGGGCCTTCCTGCCCTACCTGGACCTCGACCTGCCCGCCGTATTTCCCTTCGAACCGCGCTGCGCGACCGGGTACGCGGCCGTCGGACCGCCACGAGTTGCCGAGTTGAACGAGCGCATCACGCGGTTGACGGAACTGCGGGACCGGCTGCTCGACCGCATGCCCTGGCTCGCAGGCGACGCCCCGACCGCCCAGCACGACGAAATCCCGACCAGGAATAGCGCGGCCCCGGATCGATTGTGACTGTGAAGGGGAAGTGTTCCGAATTCGCCCGCGGACGGGATCGGCATGGCAGGATCGGGGTGCCACGAATGGGGATGGGATGACTGAAACTGATTCGACAGCAACGGCATTCACCACGATCGCAGACGCGCGGGCGGGGCTGCGGCGCGGGGAAGTCAGTGCGGCCGAGCTAGTGGAAGGGGCGCTGGCGGCCGCAGATGCGCACGACGAGACGCTCGGGGTGTTCCTGGCCCGGTTCGAGGACCGGGCGCGGGCGCAGGCCGCCGGGGTTGATCGCAAGATTGCGGAGGGGGAGGCGCTCGCGCCACTGGATGGGATTCCCCTTGGCGTCAAGGATATTTTCGCGCACTCGGCCGGGCCGACCACGGCGCAGAGTTCGGTGCTCGACCCGGCATGGGCGAAGTCGGCCGGGGACGCCGCGGTCGTGCGGCGGCTGGAGCAGGCCGGTGGCATCGTGGTCGGAAAGACCACCACGATGGAATTCGCCATCGGTGTCCCGGATCCCGAGAAGCCCTTTCCGATACCGCGGAATCCGTGGGACGCGCAGCGGTGGGCGGGCGGATCCAGCTCTGGTTCGGCCAGTGGGCTTTTGACCGGGGCTTTTCTGGGTGCGGTCGGCACCGATACGAGCGGCAGCCTGCGCATTCCGGCAGCCTTCTGCGGCATCACCGGATTCAAGCCGACATTCGGCCGGGTGCCGAAATCCGGTGTGGTGCCACTGGCCTACACACTCGACCATGCGGGCCCCTTGGCTCGCACGGCGGCCGACTGCGCCTTGCTGCTGGAGGTATTGGCCGGTCACGATGCCGAAGATCCCTACAGTTCGACCGAACCCGTCGCCGACTACACGGCCGCGCTCACCGGTGACCTGCACGGAATCACCATCGGCGTCGACAATCTCGACCGCTTCGTCGGCGACGGGCACGATCCGCAACAGCCACAACGATTCTCGGCCGCCATCGATGCCCTGCGCGCCGCGGGCGCGGCCATAGTCCCCGTCGAGGTGCCGATGTACGTCGAGGCAACGGCCACGACTTTGATCGTCTTGGCCGCCGAGTCGGCGGCATACCACCGACCGACCCTGCGCTCCCGATACCACGATTACGCCCGCGGCAGCCGCGTCGTCTTCGCCGCGGGCACCACGGTGTCCGGTGCGGATTATGTTCAGGCCCAAAGGGTTCGACATGTCGCGCAGCGCAAGATGGCAGAGCTGCTCACCGAGGTCGACCTGGTGGCGACCCCGACCGGCCACCTCGGCGCCCCACGTATCGATGCCATGGAGCAGCTGAATCCGGTGAGCGTTCTGGCCGGATTGCATACGCCGTACTGGAATGCGCTCGGCAACCCCACCATCGCGGTACCGATCGGGCTCACCGCCGACGGTGTTCCCCTGTCGATGTCGATCAGTGGCAAGCATTTCGACGAGGCATCCGTGCTGCGCGCGGGTGACGCCTTTCAGTGCCGCACCGATCACCACCGCCTGACCCCCACGCTGAGCCGAAAGGTATTGCCATGAGTTCTTGGCCCGCCTCCGCGGAGGAGAACGCGGCGATTGCCATGTTGGAGCAACTCCTGCAGGGGATGACAGGTCTGCTGCAATCGGTCGACGAGGCCCGATATATCGATCCCAGTGGCGGCTATGTGCCGTACCGGGGAAAACAGCCGAACTGATTCGGCATCGAGTACGCCGCAGGGGTGGGGCGGCGAATTCGGCTCTACCTCCGCGGTTTTCGACGTAGGCGGCATGCCCGTCGATTGTTCCACCGTTTGGAGTTTGATTCGTGACCACCCAGCAGTCTCCCGTTCCGCACGGCTCGCCCTTCGATACCGGTGGTGAACGCGCTCCGCTGTACACCCCGGAGTTCGCCGCCGACCCACATCGCGCATATCGGGAGATGCGCCGCAAGTACGGTTCGCTGGTGCCGGTGGATCTGGCTCCCGACACCCCTGCGACCCTGGTGATCGGCTATCGCGCCGCTGTGCGAATTCTGCACGATCCCGAGCACTTTCCGCGCGATCCGCGTATCTGGCAGAAGGACGTTCCGCCGGACTGTCCGGTCCTACCGATGATGGATTGGCGCCCAAGCGTTTTACACAGCAACGGCGCGGTGCACGCCCGCTATCGGGAGGCCGTGAACGCGGCCATCGAGGCGGTCGACCTGCACGCACTGCACACCACGGTCGCCGAGATCGCCATCCCGCTGATCAACGCGTTCTGCACGACCGGATCGGCCGATTTGATCAGCCAGTACGCACTGCCACTCGCCTTCACCGCGATCAATGCCGTCCTCGGCTGTCCGCCCGAAATCGGGGGCCGCACCGCACTCGGCCTGGCGGCGATGTTGGATACGGTCAACGCCGCCAAGGGAAATGAGCTGGTACACGAGGCGCTGACCGAGCTGATCGCGCTCAAGAAGGCCGAACCCGGCGACGACATCACGACCCGACTACTTCAACACCCCGTCGGCCTGGACGATCTCGAGGTGCTCGAACATGTGATGCTCCTCTACGGCGCGGGCATCGAACCGGCCCAGAATCTGATCGCCAACACCTTGCTGCTGATGCTCACCGACGAGCGCGTCGCCGACAATATGCTCGGCGGCAGCCTGTCCACCCGCGACGCGCTGGACCGGGTGCTGTTCACCGATCCACCGCTGGCGAACTACTGCATCACCTATCCGCGACAGCCCATCCTGATCGACGAAATGTGGCTGCCCCCACACCAACCCGTCCTCATCAGCATGGCGGCCTGCAACAACGATCCCGAAATCGTCGGCGAGCACACCGGCAACCGCTCACATCTGGCATGGAGCGCGGGCCCGCACGCCTGCACCGCGAACTCCATGGCGTACTTGATAGCTCAAGACGCGATCGACCAATTGCTCGATGCGATACCGGAACTCGGACTCGCCACCCCGGCGGCAGCCCTCACCTGGCGTCCGGGCCCGTTCCACCGCGCACTGACCGCCCTGCCAGTGACATTCCCGAAGTCACCGCCGTGGAGCATCTGACAGCGCCTCGGCCGCAGCAGCCGCAATAGCACCGGCAACCCCACTGAGCGCAGGCGACTCGACCTTCCACTGCTGCCAATAAAGTGGCACATCGATATACGAATCCCCATCGATGGGCACGAAGGCCCGACTACCCCGAGTCTGCAGATCCGGCAGCATCCCCCACCCCAGCCCGATCCGAACCGCCTCCGCGTACCCCGCCGCCGACGGCACATAATGCCGCGGCGGATCCACCGGCTGCCCACACCGCCGCCGCAGATGTCGATCCTGCAGATCATCCTTGCGATCGAAAAGCACAACCGGCGCAACGGAATACGCCTGCGCGGTAGGCCCATTCGCGAACCAGGTCCGCGCGAACCGTGGATTCGCCATGGGCCGATAGCGCATCGCGCCGAGCCGCTCCACCCGGCATCCCTGCACCGCCGCCGCGGTGGCGGTGATCGCGGCCATCACCGTCCCGTCGCGCAGCAGTCGAGTCGTATGCTCCTCGTCTTCACGATGTATCTCGAAACACACACCGGTGGGCGCCTGCCGCAGCGCGGGCATCACCCATGTTTCCAGCGAATCGGCATTGACCGCGATCGGCACCCGGATCGGCCGATCCGCGGGTCGATCGGTATCGCCGAGTTCGCGTGCGGCATCTCCGGCGAGTAGTTCGATCTGCCGCGCCAACCGCAGCACCGCGAGCCCGGATTCGGTGGGCCGCACCGGTTTTGTGCGCTGCAGCAATATGCGACCGGCCGCATCCTCGAGTGCCTTGATGCGTTGACTGATCGCCGAAGGCGTCACGCGCAGACTGCGCGCAGCCGCATCGAAGGTGCCCTCGGTGACCGCCGCATTGAGCGCGCGGAGCTGATCGAGCTGCAAGTCCATTAAGAAATCGTAAAGGTACTTCAGAATCTTTAGCTGGTCTGGTCACAGCTGCGGATCTAGCGTCGATGCATGTGACGGCATCATCAGCGGCCCTGGCGGCCATCTCGGGACTCGGCTTCGGACTCTCTTTGATCGTGGCGATCGGCGCGCAGAACGCTTTCGTCCTGCGACAAGGTCTGCGTGGTCAGCATGTGCTGGCGGTAGTCGCGGTCTGCACCGTGTCGGACATCGTGCTGATCGCCGCGGGAGTCGGCGGGCTGGGTGTCGTGGTCGAATCCGCACCCGTGCTGTTGACGGTGATCCGCTACGCCGGAGCCGCATTTCTACTCGGCTACGGCATTGTCGCCGCCCGCCGCGCCTTCGCGTCATCGAGCCTGACCGCCGAGTCCACCGGCGCCACCGTCGCGCTCGGCGCGACCGTTCTCACCTGCCTGGCCCTGACCTGGCTCAATCCGCACGTCTACCTGGACACGGTGCTGCTGCTCGGCTCCTTCGCCAATACCTATGCCAGTCCGGACCGCTGGTTCCTCGGCGCGGGCGCGATGGCCGCCAGCATCATCTGGTTCGCCTCGCTCGGCTACGGCGCCCGCAAACTCGGCCCGCTGTTCGCCCGCCCGGTCGCCTGGCGCGTGCTCGATTCGGTGATCGCGGCCGTGATGTTCGGCCTTGCGCTGGGCCTATTACTCACCGGCTAAGCTGGCATAACTGCAACGCTGGGGGATCGGCTCGCGATCAGTACCTGACTGGTTCGGCCGAAGCAGGGTGGGGGTCGCCGCCCCGGCGGGAGAGGTGGGCAGGCCGTGAATTATCCATACGGGGAGCAGCCGCGGCAGGATCCGGCGCCGTGGGGGCAACCGGTGGACTATCCGGCTCAGCAGGGCTGGGCGCAGACGGGCTACCCGATGGGGTATCCCAGCGCGCCTACACCGGGCCCGCCGCCGAAATCGAAGACCGGTGTGCTCGTCGCGGTGGTGCTCGGGCTGGTCGCGGTGCTCGCCGTGGTCGGCGTCGGGCTGGTCGCCATCACCGCGCGAGATAAGGACCGAACGCAGGCCTCGGAGGCCACCGCCACCGTCGTCCCGGCGACGAGCGCGCCGCGCACGAGCACCCCGCGAACGACCACGGCAACGCCGCGTCCGGGCCAGCCGTCCGCGGGCAAGCTCACCTACAGCGACTTCGCCCATGACTGGAATTTCAAGTTCGACAGCGTGGAACTGCACGCCGACTGGGTCGAGGGCCGCGACCACGCCAACTGCCGCGATTTCGAGGTGAACGGCAAGCTCAGCGGCCTGGGCTGCGAGTACGCCGCCGAAATGGTGTACCGGGCCGAGAGCGGCGGGCTGAAGATCACGCAATTCGTCATGGCGATGTCGAGCGATGGCCAGGCCACCGCCGCGCTCGGCAAGTTCACCGACGAGGACCTGCACCTGCGACCGGGCACCTACATCGACAATTTCGCCACCGGAAAATGGCGCGACGGGACCGAGAAGGAGTTCGTCGTGGTCACGGTGGCCACCGCCAATGCGGCCGTCCCTGCCGACACGGTCAAGAAGTATCTGCAGTACCGGCACGCGGATACGCTCGGCGCACTGGCCTTCCGCTAGCCGTGAACCAGCCGCAAGCCTGTGGCAGTGTCGATGTCATGCGATTGCGAAGCTGGAAGACGACCGCCGCGATCTGCGCGTGGGGCATGTTGCTCGGCGGATGCGCGCACGACGCATCGGGTTCATCGGCGCGCACCACGGCGCCGCAGGTCGGCGACGAACCGGCGACGTCCCCGCCGCGCTTCATCGCCGATGACCGCGTGGTGGTCATCGATCCCGGCCACAACGGCGGCAATGCCGCGCAGCCCGGCGAGATCAACCGTCAGGTGCCGGACGGTCGCGGAAAGACCAAAGCGTGCAACACCACCGGCACGTCGGCCACCGATGGCTACACCGAACACGAATTCAACTGGGATGTCGCCATCCGGGTCCGGGATGCCTTGGCCGCCCGCGGAATTCGCGTCGTGCTGACTCGCGACGACGATGCGGGCGTCGGTCCGTGTGTCGACGAACGCGCCGCCATCGGAAACCGCAGTGGCGCAGCGGCTGTCGTCTCGATCCATGCCGACGGCGCCGCCGCGGGCGCACACGGCTTCCACGTCGCGTACTCGTCGCCGCCACTGAACCCGGCCCAGCACGAGCCGTCGCAGCGACTGGCAACGACATTGCGCGACACCATGATCGGGTCCGGCTTCGTCCCGTCGACCTACGTCGGCTCCGATGGCATGAACCCGCGCGCGGATCTGGCGGGTCTCAACCTGTCCGAACGTCCGGTCGCATTGGTCGAGTGTGGAAATATGCGCGATCCGGGTGACGCCGCGCTGATCGAATCGCCCGACGGTCGGGCGAGGTACGCGGACGCCATCGCCAATGCGATCGTCGCCTTCCTCGGGTAGTTGCCTAAACCGTGATCGGGATCACTATTTGTTAGCTGTGCGCCCCTATCGACACTGAGTTAACGGCGTTACGCTAACGCTGTTACCCAAGGGTGGTCGAACTAGGGGAGTCGCTCATGCTCGTACGGATCGCACATCTGGCCACCAGGCATCCGCGGACGATCCTGCTCGCCGCCGCGCTATTGGCAGTACTCTGCGGCGCATTCGGCGCCACGGTGATCTCGCACATGAAGACCGGCGGTTTCACCCCGGACGATGCCGAATCGTCGCAGGTCGCCAAGCTGATCGCCGATAACTTCGGTGGCGCGGAACCCAATCTCATCCTGCTGGTTCGCGATGATGCCGGTGCGGACAGCCCGGCTGCCAAGGCCGCGGGCGCGAAGGTGGTCGACACCCTGCGCTCGCGCGGCGATGTGATCGGCATCCAGTCCTATTGGAGCGCTCCGCAGTCGTTCGCATCCGTGTTGCGCAGCAAGGACGGTAAGAGCGCACTGGTGCTCGGCTACATCACCGGCGAGGAGTCCATGGCCCAAAAGGCCGCCGGTGCGATCGCCGAAGAGGTCACCGGCACCAGCGACGGCGTCAGCGTCTATCAGGGCGGCCTCAGCTCCCTCTACCACGAATCGAACGAGCAGATCACCCACGATCTCGCGGTCGCCGAGAGTGTGGCGATCCCGCTGTCGTTCATCGTGCTGATCCTGGTCTTCGGCAGCTTGGTCGCGGCCTTCCTGCCGCTGGCCGTCGGGATCTTCGCGATCTTGACCACCCTGGCGATCCTGCGCGCCCTCACGGTCTTCACCGATGTGTCGATCTACGCGCTGAACTTGACCACGGCAATGGGTCTTGCCCTCGCGATCGACTACAGCCTGTTCATCGTCAGCCGCTTCCGCGAGGAACTCGGCAATGGACTCGATGTCGAGGCTGCGGTGGTGCGCGCGGTGCAGACCGCGGGACGCACGGTGCTGTATTCCGCACTGACTGTCGCGCTGTCGGTGGCCGCGCTGGGCGTGTTCAATCTGTACTTCCTGCAATCCTTCGCCTACGCGGGAGTCGCGGTGGTCGCCGCGGCCGCCGCCGCGTCGATCTTGATCCTGCCCGCGGTGTTGATGGTGCTCGGACATCGAGTGAATGCACTGGATCTGCGAAAGCCGTTGGGGCGCTTGTTCGGCTGGGATCCGCACGCCCAGCGCACACCCGAGCAGACCTTCTGGTACCGCACAGTCCAGTGGGTGATGCGCCATGCCGCACCGGTCGCTATCGCGATCATCGTGCTGATGCTGGCGATCGGATCCCCGTTCCTCGGTGTGAAATTCGGCTATCCGGACGATCGAGTGCTCAATGCGGGCGCCTCCGCCTCCAGTCGCACGGTCGGCGACGCCCTGCGTTCGGACTTCCAATCCAATGCCGCGACCAATGCCACCGTGGTGCTCGACGACTACCACGGAAGCCCGGCCGCCATCGGCGACTACGCCGCCGCGCTGTCGAAGGTGGAAGGCGTGTCCGGAGTGCTCTCGGGTTCCGGCCTATACGCAGGCGGACTGAAGGTGGCGCCGGGATCGCCCCAGATGACGAACGATACCGGCGCATTCTTCACTGTCGCGACGACAGTCGATCCCTTCACCTCCGCGGGCAAGACGCAACTGGACCGGCTTCGCGATGTCCCGAGCCCGGGACCGGCGCTCTTCGGCGGCAGCGCCGCGATCAACCGCGACTCCCTCGACGCACTCGGTGCGCGACTGCCACTGGCCGCTGGGCTGATCGCGCTCACCTCATTCGTAGTGCTGTTCCTGTTCACCGGTAGTATGCTGCTACCGCTGAAAGCTCTTGCCCTCAATACGCTTTCGCTGACCGCCGCGTTCGGAGCGATGGTCTGGATCTTCCAGGACGGACACTTGTCCAGCGTTTTCGGCAACAGCGCGACCGGATATCTGGTTCCGACCATGCCGATCCTGATGTTCTGCCTCGCCTTCGGAATGTCCATGGACTATGAGGTATTCCTGCTCTCGCGCATTCGCGAGGAGTGGCTGGCCTCGGGACAGACCGCCGCGGACAACACTCGCGCGGTGGCCCTGGGTGTCGCGCGCACCGGCCGGATCTTCACCGCGGCCGCACTATTGATGGCCATCGTGATGGCCGCGATGGTCACGTCGAAGGTATCGTTCATCCAGATGACGGGCCTGGGGCTGACGTTGACGGTGCTCGCGGACGCAACGCTGATCCGCGGTCTGCTCGCGCCCGCACTCATGCGGCTGCTCGGCACCGCGAACTGGTGGGCGCCAGCGCCGCTCGCCCGGCTGCACGCCAAGATCGGCCTGAGTGAGGGCGAAACCGCTCCGGGCACAACCGAATCCGAAAAACACCAACTAGCCGGACGAGCGTGACTTCTACCCGCAGGAAGCGTTCGGCACGTGGCTCCGGTGCGGAGCTACGCGCCGAAATACTCGACGCCACAAAGAAGCTGCTGGCTGATGCCGGTCACGTCGACGCGGTTTCCATCCGGGAGATCGCCAAGATTGTCGGTGTCACCCCGCCATCGATCTACCGCCATTTCGCGGATAAGGATCAGCTGATCGAGTCGGTGGTGGCCCAGGTCTTCGAAGATCTGGACGCGGAAATGCTGGCCGCATCCGATCCGAGCGACTCGCCGATGGAGCGTCTGCGTCAGCAGGGTCTGGCATATGTCCGCTTCGCCAGGGAGCACCCGAAGCAGTACCGCTTGGCCATGACGCCCGGCGAGACGGCGGGCGCGGTCGACCAGGTGTTGAGCAGCAGTGCCTTCGCCCATCTCGCGGCGACCGTCACCGAGTGCATGAACCTCGGCGTGGTCACGCCGGGTGACCCGGTGCCGGTCGTCTTGGAGTTGTGGTCGGCCGCGCACGGCGTCGCCTCGCTGCTGATCGCGAAACCCTATCTGCCGTGGGGAGATGTGGAGGCATTCACCGATCGGGTACTGCGCTCGATCTGTGTCGGGCGGGTCGTCATCGATAATGTGCTCGGCGAAGACGTGTCTCCCGACGCGGTTGCCGAGTGGGTGGTGGCGAACCGTCGGGTGCCCTGAGCCGCGCTCAGCGCCGCGAAGGCGAGAGTGGCGGCTACTGTGCGGAGCGCATGTGAGAGCTGCCAACGATCACGGATGGTTGCCCAGTCGCTGGGCGGCATGGTGACGATCCAGTCGCGTTGGTCGGCATTGATCGGTAGGTTCACGATGATCGTCAGGATCAGGACGCCCGCGAGCAGTGCGAACGCGATGATCGGGAGCCAGTGGGCCGCACCGCGGTCGCGGAAGCGGGCCACGATGATGAGGGCGGTGGCGATCAGGGCGGGTAGCAGGGTGACGGTGGCGAGGACGTCGAGCCATTCCAGTTCGATCTGCCTGACCTGGGTGTAGACGGCGGAGGTGGCGTCACGCATCGATAGTTCGAGGACGAGGACGGCGATCAGGAATCCGGCGAAGATTCCGCTGAATATCTGGGCGGCGAAATTGGTGATTGTGCGCATGTTCCGCACTCAATTCCGGAACGTGGCAGCGTTATCGGCGGCCCACTCGGCGAAAGTTCTTGTGCGGCCTAGTGTTTTCTCGACATTGTCGGTGAGCGGTGCGGGTTGGCCGACGCCATCGGCGTAGCGGGTGAGCAGGGAGTCGACGAAATCCTCGGGAAAGCCGCGCGCCACCATGCCTTGTCGAACCACAGCGGCGGGAACTTCCTCATAGCGCAGCGGCCTGCCGATGACCTCGCCGATGATCCGAACCATATCCGCATGGCTAAGTGATTGCGGCCCGGTCAATTCCACTCGTCTGTTGACCAGATCGTCGGTCAGGAGGGCATGCGCCACGACCGCCGCGATATCCCCTTCGTGCAGCGGACTCTCGGCGAATTCGGCATAGGGTCCACGCACCACATCACCCGCTCGGATCTGCGCATTCCACCCGCTCTGCAGCACATTGACCGCAAAGCTGCTGGCACGCAGGCTCACCCACTCCAGACCGCTGTCCACCACCGCCTGCTCGGCCTCCCTGTTCCGGTCGCCGCGGAATCGGGACGGCTGTGCGGCGAGCGGGTCGTCGATATTGATGGCCGAGAGGGCGACGAGCCGCCGCACACCACGCTTACCAGCCAGTTCCGCGAATGCGAAGGCCGCATCGCCGACGGCGCGTGGGTGTAGGAATGCCGCGGACGCACCGTCGAGGGCGTCGGCAAGGGTGTCCGGCCAGGCCGGATCGCCGCCCACGACCTCGACACCGGCGGGCAGCTCGACATTTTCGGGGGACCGGGTGACGGCGCGTACTTGAACTCCTTGTGCGGCAAGCAGTTCGACGAGCGGACGGCCGACGGTTCCGGTGGCTCCGGTGACAAGGATCATGACCACTCCATCTTTGGAAATCATATCGTATGAATCTCATACTAGATTGATTGGAGTGTCATGCGATATGACTTCCGTAACATCGAGCCGCAGCTGCGCGTCCGAGCGGATGCCGCGTCCGAACTGCTGGACCGGCGCCCGAAGCCGGGCATGGTGTGGTCGGCGCTGCGAGACCGTATCGGGGTTTCCGTGCGGTGAATCGGCTGGAACGGAATTACACGACCGCTCAGGACTTCAGGTCTGCGGACCGGATACTCAGTCGAACTCCGCGAGGCGAACAGCGTACGGCTGCGCGGCGAGCGTCAGTGAGTATCAGCGGCTGGAGGCCAGTCGCGACGCACTTCGTGCCGTCGTCGTCGCGCGTCCGCGTTCGCTGATCTGCCAGCACCCGCTGTGCGAAATGGCGACGACCAGGCCGCGTGCACGCAGCCGCGACAGCGCACTGCGGGTGCTCCACCCCGTCAGCTGTGCCTGTCGCTGGATCTGAACCGCCGACAGCAGGCCGCCGGGACGAAGAATGCTCAGCACCACCGATTGTGCTGCCTGCCCGAACCTCATGCGTCCTCCTCGAAAGGCTAGACATGCCGACGGTGTACGCGGAGCCGCGCCGACGCGCGCACACGGGGGAATGTCATAAAAGGCTAATAATCGACATCGCGTGATGTCAACAGCATGTGATGTCAACATTATTGGGACTTATGGGGATTCAGTCATGCCGACCGCCGCGGAGGAGCCCGGAGGCGAGTCGTGAGCGCTGGCGCGGTCGTGAGCTCGCCGACCGTACGACGACCCGGCCTCGGTCAACAGCAAGAACTCTCAAATCCTCCACAGACGAACTGGTCGAGGCCAGTGCGGCTGAACGATCGCAAGCAGAGGATGAGGGGGCTCAAGGGTGGGCGACGCGGCAATCCGCGCTGAAGTGCCATCGGCTCGGTGGTATTCGCGACTTTCATGCCAGCAAATCTGTTGTGCAGGATGGCCTGCCGTGACAATAGCAACGGCCCCGCGTCGACGTCATGGTCGCGCGGGGCCGCTTTGTGGTCTTCGGTTTTGCCCGGCTCAGGCGGGGCGGTTGAACTCTCCGTTGGTGACGCCAGCCGTGAAGGCATCCCATTCGCCCGGGGCGAAGATCAGCGCTGGGCCGGTGGGGTTCTTCGTGTCACGAACGCCGACTCCGCCTCCATCGAGCCACGCCACCTCGACGCAGTCGGTCTGGCCGCCGCTGTAGCTGCTCTTGAACCAATTCACTTCAGATAGTTCGGTGTTCACGCTGACGACTCCTTGCTGCTCGCTCGAGCTCGCGTTGAGGCCTGGTCAGGCAGGGCGCTGGAATTCTCCGTCCGTGATGCCAGTGGTGAGGGCATCCCATTCGCCCGGGGCGAAGTTCAGCGCTGGACCGGTGGGGTTCTTCGAGTCACGAACGCCCACCCTGCCCCCATCGAGCCACGCCACTTCGACGCAGTCGGTCTGGCCGCTGCTGTGGCTGCTCTTGAACCAATTCACTTCAGATAGTTCGGTGTTCACGCTGACCACTCCTTGCTGCTCGCTCGAGCAGGTCTCGCGTTGTGCCGGTCAGGCAGGGCGCTGGAATTCTCCGTCCGTGATGCCAGTGGTGAAGGCATCCCATTCGCCCGGGGCGAAGATCAGCGCTGGGCCGGTCGGGTTCTTCGAGTCGCGAACGCCGACGCTGCCCTCATCGAGCCACGCGACCTCGACGCATTCGGTTTGGCCGCTGCTGTGGCTGCTCTTGAACCAGTTCGCCCCGGATAGGTCGATATTCACGCTGCATAACTCCTTGCTGCCCGCCTGAGCAGGTCACGCGATCTCGTTTCATCCAGGCACGCACTCCGGATGGCTGTAGCAAGCTCAGCATAACGCCGCACATCGTCCACATTCTCGAGATATAGGTCAGCCTTACCGGCACCTTCGAAATAGACCAGCGGTGGCTCCACTGTCAGGCCTTTGGAATCGGTGCCGAAGTCGAGGATCATGAACGGGCCGTGCAGCAGTCCCTGCATGCACCCGCTCGCGAACGGGTGGATCCGAATCGAGACGTTTGGCAGTTTGCTGATCTCGGCCAGGTGTCGCAGCTGTGCGGCCATGATGCGAGGGTTGCCGACGACGCGGTGTAGAGCTGATTCGTGAAGCAACAGTTCGAGTTTCACCGGGGCGGACTTGCGGGTGATGATGGCCTGCCGCTTCAATCGCAGCTCCACCCGGCGGTCGATGTCTTCCGGGCTGCTGTCGCGGTAGAACGAACTGATCAGAGCACGCGCGTAGTCGGCTGTCTGCAACAGGCCAGGGACGATCTCATGGTACGCAATCAGCTGGCGCGCAGCGGTTTCGAGCCCGAGGTACATATTGAATGTGGAATCGCTGTAGAGACCGTCGAATGCCGTATGCCAACTCTTGACCTGTGCCTGTTCGGCGAGTTTGAGCACGCGGCTGGTTTCGTCCTGCGGGACTCCGTACGTTTCGCACAGAGCTCTGATCTCGCGAATCTTGACCTTCGCCACCTGCGCGGTTTCGATTCGATGTAGCCCACTCTTGCTCAGCTCGGCCAACCTCGCGGCCTGGTCGATGGATAGTCCCTGCCCCTCGCGGGTTTCGCGAAGGAAGCGCCCAAGCTGTCGCCGGGGCAGGGTTGAAGGATTATCTTCACTGGTCAAAGTACTTGCACCTCCTGCAGATCTGGGATGGTCGCGATTCGAATGTGGCACGTGCTGCACGCCCGAATGGGATATGTCCTGCGGATTTGGGACGACTTTCTTTGGGAGTCCCAGGAAGCTCGTCTCAGCATAGCGCTCGTGGTGTGCTTGGCCCCGACGTTCGGATGACATCGCAGGTTGGAGCACCGAGAACAGCGCCAATCTGCACCGACCACAACAACTTCAGCTGTCCGCCTCGCGGCTCGAAGTTCCCGCGAGCGGATACCGCGATCGTTGTCGCCGGACGCCGACATCCAGCACACCGACCAGGTTCCGGGGGAGCCATGACACCTACGCAAACCATCAGCGCCAAACCGAAGGCCATCGGGTTCGTCCGCGATGACGTGTCCGGTCCGGATACGCCACGCCACGCCTCCGACGTGCAGCGGCACGCGAATATGCTTGGCTACCAATACATTTACACCGTTCGGCCACCGGGCGATATCGACGATCCGATCGGATATGTACTCGCGATGGCGGCCGGTCTCGAAATCGAGGTGATCGTTGTCTTCGACCTCGAGCACGTCGGCTGTCGGCCCGCATTGATCTGCGACGCGGGTTTCGATCTGGAAACCGTTTGCCCGCAAGGTATCTGGATGCGCTCCAGGTCCGGCGTCGAACGGGGAGCAGCCTGATGGCCGACGACACGATCCTCACCCCGCCCACCATCTGCGGCCGCGCCGAGGTGGAGTTGGCGCACCAGCAGATGCGGCGACACCGCGCGTGCCGGATCGAGCGGTGCGCGTGGAAGTGGGCCGCCTACTACACGCTCGTACGGCACGGCCGGATCGCGCCGCAGGCGTTGAGCCCGCGCGAGCGCGCCCACCGGCGCGGCATCGCTTTTCCGGCCGAGACCATCGAGCGCTGCCTGCCCATCGGTACGCCCGGACTCCAGACGTTCCAGCAGGTGCTCGACGGGCTCACCCAACTAGCGCTACCGCCGATCCACCCGGGCGAGGATCGCGGGCGGTGAACAACCATGGGCGCATGGCAAGTGGTGCACAGTGTGCTCGCGGTCATCGGAGGCGGCGCGTTCGCCATGGTCGGGGTGGGCTGCGTGTGGCCGGTCGACAGGCCGCGACGCCATCGGCCCGCCGCGGGCCGTCTACGTCCGATCGAATGGCCGAAGGCATGGACGTGCGGCCCGCCCGAACCCCCATTCACACTGGCCGACGCCCATCTCGCGATGCAACTGCACCGCGACCACGACTGCGCCCGCAAGCACGCCGCATTCGACGCATTGGTCGAAGCGGGACGTATCCGCCCCGATTCCGCACGCCGCCACCGACTGTGGGGGAGACCCTGGTGAACCATGGGCGATCACGCGACACCGCGGACGACGGCCTCCGGCGAGAATCCCAGTGGGACAACGTCATCGCCGCACTGCGTGCCTTCCCCGAGCATCACAACATGTCGGTGTTTCCACCCGGCGCATCACGGGCGACGGGATGCGGCTCGGTGCATGTATTCGAGCACGCCGCCCGGATCACCGAACCGGACGGCTGTCCGCGCGACGACAGCAAGCGCTGACGGAACTCGGCATCGACCTGCGGCCGAGTCGGGCAAGTCCGGTGATCCCAGGGCGATCGGTTGGCTGAGGGAGCTAGCCCGCACGCACGGCAGCGATCAGGAGAACGTCTTGTGCGGAACTCCTACGGTCAGACCGCCATCGATGACGAATTCGGCGCCCGTCGAATAGGACGACTCATCGCTGGCCAGATAGGTCACCAGTGCCGACACCTCGGACGGATCGGCGGCGCGTCCCAGCGGGATCTGTAGGAAGTCCTCCGGAATGCCGTCGGTCATCGGTGTGCGGATCATCCCTGGATGGATCGAATTCACCCGAATTCCATACTGCGCCAACTCGAGTGCGGTCGACTTGGTGAGTCCACGGACCGCGAATTTGGTGGCGGTGTACCCGTGCAGGCCGGGGCTGCCGCGCATCCCCTCGACCGAGGAGATATTGACGACCGAACCGCCGCCTGCCTCGATCATTGCCGGTGTAGCAGCCTGCATGCCGAGGAAGGTGCCGGTCAGATTGATATCGATGATCTTCTGCCACTCGGACAATTCGAAGTCGACGAGCAGGTTGCCATTGACGATCCCGGCATTGTTCACCAGGACATTCAGCGCTCCGAAGCGCTGCACGGCCTCGGCGACCGCATCCTGCCACTGCTGCTTCTCGCGCACGTCGAGGTGGACATACGCGGCGTTGTCGCCGATTTCCTTGGCCAGGGCCGCGCCCTCCTTGTCGAGGATGTCGCCGAGCATCACCCGCGCGTCCTCGGCCACCAGTGCCCGCGCGTGCGCGGCGCCCATGCCCCGCGCACCGCCGCTGATCAGTGCCACCTTGTCGGTCAACCGCCCCATCGCGGCCTCCTCTCGATCTCGTCGACTTGCAGAAACACGTTACTGATAATTGCCGGTCGCATCGCGCCTCGGTATCGACCAGTGGGACTCGGCGCTACCGTGCGATCCATGAGTGAACCGACCGTCTTCAGCATGGAATCACTGCGCACCGCAGCGGGTACAGATCTCGGCGTGAGCCGCTGGATCGAGGTCCCGCAGGATCGCATCGACGCCTTCGCCGAGGCGACCGAGGACCGGCAGTGGATCCACATCGATACCGAGCGTGCCGCCACCGGCCCGTACGGCACCACCATCGCACACGGCTACCTCACTCTCTCGCTGCTCCCGCCGCTGATGGCCGACCTGATCGCCATCAAGGACGCCTCGGCGCGCCTCAACTACGGCCTGAACAAGGTCCGCTTCCCCTCGCCCGTGCCCGCCGGTTCCCGCATCCGGGGCCACGCCCGGATCGTGAGCGTCGACGAGGTACCCGGCGGCCTGCAGATCGTCATCCAGGCGACCATCGAACGTGAAGGCGGCGATAAGCCCGCCTGCATCGCGGAATACATCGTCCGCGCCCTCGCCTGAACAGCGCCTATGGCATCATCGATGTAGAACACGTTCTAATAGTGCCGCGCGAGGAGGCCGACGATGACGAATCCGAATCCCGCGGTGGTGGCCATGCGGCGGTTCTCCCGGCGTTCGGGGGTGCCCGATATCGCGCAGGTGCCCGGCGGTCGGCTCGTCGAGCTGCCGGGGCGCGGGCGCACCTACGTCGTCGATATTCCGGGCCCCGATGGCGCACCGACCCTGATTCTGCTGCACGCCACCGCCTGCACGGGCTACCTGACCTGGTTTCCGGCGCTCGACGCGCTGGCCGAGCGCTACCGCGTGATCGTCTTCGATCAGCGCTGGCACGGCCGCGGTATCCGCTCGGAGCGGTTCTCGGTAGAGGACTGTGCCGACGACGTCGTCGCGGTGGCGGACGCGCTCGGCATCGAGCGGGCGATGCTGGCCGGATACTCCCTCGGCGGTGTCGTGGCATTGCTTGCCGCACACCGGCATTCGGATCGGGTGAGTGGTCTGGTGCCGTGTGCGACGCCCTATCGGTTCCAGGAGAAGTTGCGCGAGCGCGCATTTCATCTGACCTTCGGCGCATTGGCCGGAGCAATCGGCCCTTATTCGTACCGCCGTGCCGCCGAGTACGTGGGTCGGTTACCCGAGTTGCCGGAGCACACCTGGGCACCGGGAAAACTGAATCGCTGGGCGCTCACCGAATTTCGCAGCAGCAGCGGTTGGGCCATGGCACAGGTCATCGCCGAGGTCGGCCGATTCGATGCGACCGCTTGGCTTTCCGAGCTGAGGATGCCGACCGCCGTCGTGATCACGACGCGGGACCGTGCGATTCCGGTCTATCGGCAATTGGAGATGGCGACCATGATTCCCGGTGCGAGCATTCATCTGGTCAAGGCCGGTCACGCATCCTGCGTGCTCGAGGCCGACCGCTTCGTGCCGGTACTGCTGCAGGCCTGCGCCGCCGTTGCCGCAAGGCGGAAATAGACTTCGAATGCGGCCCTGTCCGGCGGCGATGGCGAACAGGGCGGCGGAGGGCATCAGCCCAGATCGCGTGCCGCGGTCAGCAATTCATCGACGACGCCGGGGACCGCATCGGCGATCGCCTGCAGATCGGGCACCAGTTCCCGGCAGGCGATGAATCCGAAGTCCAGATCACCGTTGTTGGACAGCACGGTCACGGTCAGTCCCGCGCCGTGGAAAACCGGCCCGAACGGATACATGGCCTCGACCTGAAGTCCGAGGAAATACAACGGCATCGGCGGGCCAGGAACATTCGATACCACCAGGTTGTGCACCACCGGATGCAGCTCGGCCAGCTTCAGCGACGAGTAGACGCGCGCGGCCAACTGAAAGGTGTTCGGCGGAGCGTACTTCGACCAGTCCATCAGGAAGTCCGCGCCGACGAATTCGTGTTCCTGTTTGGCGTCGCGGTTGGCCTCGGCCACCTGCCGCAGGCGCTCCACCGGATCGGCGATATCGGTGCCGAGCTGACAGAACAGCGAGGAGACCTTGTTGATGCCCGCGGTGTGCCGGGAAGCGTCGTGCACCGACACGGGCACGGAGGCGATCAGGGATTTGTCCGGCAGCTCGTCGTGCTTCTCCAGATAGGTGCGCAGCACGCCCGCCACGATGGTCAGGACGACATCGTTGACCTTCACATCGAAGGCGGTCTTGATCTCCTTGATCGCGCCGAGCTCGGTCTCGGCACAGGCCACCACGCGATCCGAGCTGATCGCGCCGTTGAAGGGGGTTCGTGGTGCGGTCAACGGTAAAGCCATGCCCCCCTGATTATTTCGACGTCGCTGTGCGAAACCGGCAACCATGCCAAGGGTTTTCGGCACCATGCCGACCAGGCCGAGCTTGTTGGGCAGGTTCAGCACCGCCTCGGCCGCCAGCTTCAAGTCACTGGGCTGCGGCTCGGCATGCCACTCCTCGGCCGGTTCGGGCTCGCTGAGACCTGGCTCCAGATCGCACAGATGCATCATCATGTTGGCGCCGGTAATGCCGTCCACGGCGGCGTGGTGGTACTTGCAGATCACCGCCAGTTTGCCGTCCGTCAGGTGCTCCACCACGCTCATCTCCCACAGCGGACGGCTGCGGTCCATCGGCACACTGGCGATCTCGCCGACCAGGTCCGCGAGTTCCCGGCGTTCCAGTGGGCGCGGCGTTTCGATTCGTCGGATGTGGTGGTCCAGATCGAAATCCGGGTCTTCCACCCAGACCGGATGATCGAGGTTGAACGGCACCTCGTGGATTCGCCGCCGCATCTGTGGGATCAGCGGTAACCTGCGGCCGAGTTCTGCTTTGAATTTTTCGAAGGTGTAGTGCGCGCCCCCTGCGGCGGGATCCAGGATCAGCAGTGCACAGACGTGCAGATGCTGGGTCCCGGTCTCGAGGTACAGGAAGCTGGCATCCAATCCGGTAAGGCGCTCCATAGCCAAAGCCTACTAGAACGTGTTCTAGTTTACTGCCGGATCGCAGGGATCTCGGTCACAGCGGAGCTTTCTATTGTCAAGCGGGCTTTTCGGCGCCGTTCGCGCTGGCCAGACATGTGTGTAACCAAGGGTTTCATATATGTGTATGATCATTGCTACGGCCATGAAGGAAGGTACGCAACGTCGCGGGTCGTGGCTCTTTTCGAGCTGTGGCGCGGCGGGTGAGATCGAGGAGTATCGATGAAGCTACTTCGTAGGGTGCGCCAGGACGCCGATCCCGGTGAGGTTGCCCTCAACGCGCGCAATGTGCGGTTCGACTGGGCGGATACCCCATTGCACTGGATGCCCGCGGAACCCATCGCCTCGCATCTGATCAATGCCTTGAACCTGTTGCTGCCCGAGGGTGAGCGGATGTTCTGCGCCGCGTACTCCGAAGCGCTGCCCTACGTCAAAGACGAGAAGCTGCGCGAGGCCATGCTCGGCTTCATCGGTCAGGAATCCATGCACGCCGTGACGCATGACAAGGTGCTGCACGAGGTGCTCGCCGCGAACGGCATCGATCCGGAACCGTATGTGCGGCAGGCGGAATACCTGTTCCGCAAGTCGCTCGGGCCCAAGAACGTCGATGGTGTCGCCCAGCGGCAGGTCATGGTGGAGCGCCTGGCATTCATCGCCTGCCTGGAGCATTT
>NZ_BDBY01000360.1 GCF_001613225.1 Nocardia pseudovaccinii NBRC 100343 | reverse complement strand
CCGTCTACTTCGGCGCAGGCTATGTGCGGCGGGCGGCGATCATGATGATCGTCTTTCCGATCTTCATCACGCTGGTGGTTCGCGGTACCAAATTCATGGTGCACCAGGATCCCGCGCTGCCGGACCTCGGCTATCCGCGCCTGATCACGTGCGTCTTCGGCTCGATGTGGCGCGGCGCGCTGCCCGGTGTGCCTTCGCTGCTGTGGAGCGCGCTGACGACATTCAAACCCGGCTACAACCCGGAATCCGTCGGTTCGACCGCGCAGGCGGTGGCATATCTGGCCAAATCGCCTGCGGCCCAGGCGGTTGCGTCTTGAACTGGCGACCGATGCCGCAGCAGCGACCGGCCGATCTGTTCGGAAAGCGCGAGCAGGATCGGGCGGTGCGGGTGCTCGACGCGGTCGCCTCGGCGCGGCTGCGGTGGACCACGATCATCAACCGCCGGGATCTGTCACCGCGCGCCGATGATCACCGGCTGTCGCTGGTGGTGACCGGTCGACGCATCGAGGCGCACGACCAGGATGTGGTGAGCCTGCGACTGGAATCGCCGGACGCGCGCGAGCTTCCGCCGTGGCGACCGGGTGCGCATCTCGACCTGGAGTTGCCTTCGGGTCGGTTGCGGCAGTACTCGCTGTGCGGTGATCCGGCCGATACCCGGGCATACCGGATCGCGGTGCGCCGCATTTCCGATGGGGGCGGCGGTTCGGTGGAGGTGCACGACGAACTGCCGGTCGGATCGCGCATTGTGGTTCGTGGTCCGCGCAATGCGTTCCCGTTCGCGGTACCCGGTCACGGATCGCCCGCCGCCCGCTTGCATTTCATCGCGGGCGGGATCGGGATCACCCCGATTCTGCCGATGGCGCGGCTGGCGATGCGGCTCGGGATCGACTGGTCGATGGTGTACACCGGGCGCAATCGCGACACGATTCCGTTTCTCGACGAGATCTCCGGATTGGGGGATCGGGTCACGGTGCGCACCGATGACGAACACGGATTGCCCGACGCCGCAACGCTACTCGCCGGGGTCACGCCGGATACCGCGGTGTACTGCTGCGGCCCGGTACCGATGACGACCGCCGTCGCGGATGCGGTACGCGAAATGCCCGGCGTCGAACTGCATTCCGAGCGATTCTCGCCGCCGCCGATCGTCGACGGTGTCGCATTCGAGATCGAATTGGCCTCCACCGGTGAAGTTGTCGAGGTGCCCGCGGATGAGTCGGCGCTGGCGACGATTCTGCGGAGCCGCCCGGATCGGCCGTATTCGTGTCGCCAGGGCTTCTGCCGTACCTGCAAGGTGCGGGTGCTCTCCGGTGAACCGGAGCATCGCGAGAGCGTGCTCACCGCCGCCGATCACGAGGCGGGGGAGATGCTCGTCTGCGTCTCGCGTTCGCGGGGTGGGCGATTGGTTTTGGACCTGTGAGTAGGAACCTCGAGGAGATACGTCAATGACGACGACCGACCTGGACTCGGCCGCGACGCGGCGGACCGTGCGCAGCGGCGAATTCGATATCGCCGTCTTCGAATACGGCGATCCGAGCGCGGAAACCATTGTGCTGGTGCATGGTTGGCCGGACACCCATCATCTCTGGAATGCGGTGGTGCCATTGCTGACCGACCGCTTCCATGTCGTCACCTACGACACCCGCGGCCACGGGGAGTCCACCCGCACCCGGCGCGTCCGAGACTTCCGCCTGGATGCGCTGGCCGGTGATTTCTTCGCCGTCGCCGACGCGGTCAGCCCGGATCGGCCGGTGCACGTCCTCGCGCACGACTGGGGTTCGGTACAGGTGTGGGAGGCGGTGTGCGAACCGCAGGCCGCGACGCGGGTCGCGTCGTTCACCTCGGTCTCCGGGCCGAACCTGGACCATCTCGCGAAGTGGGTGCGCGCCAGACTGTCCCGTCCCACGCCGCGCAATCTGTGGCAGCCATTCACCCAGGCGCTGTCGTCGGGATACACGATCTTCTCGATGACACCCGGGCTCAATCAGGTGTTCCGGGTTGTTGCGCGCGAAAAGCGTTGGCAGCGCATCGTTTCGATTATGAACGACACCGCGCCGTCGAATGTCGTGCTCGGCCCGACGTTCCGTCGTGACGCCGTAGCAGGTCTGCTCATCTACCGAGCCAATATCGTGCCGCGAATGCTCGCGCCGCGAGAGCGCCGCACCGAGGTGCCGGTGCAGTTGATCGTTGCCGGTCGCGATGTCGCGGTGCGGCCCGCGGGCTACGACGATGGGCACAAATGGGTTTCGCGGCTCTGGCGCCGCGATGTGCCCGCCGGACATTGGATGCCGTTCTCCCATCCCGAATTGCTCGCCACCGCGACCACCGAGCTCATCGACGCGGTGAATAGTGGTGTGGCGCCGCGCGGCCTTCGTCGCGCTGAAATCGGGCGCAGCCGACGGCCGTTCGAGGATCAGCTCGTGGTGATCACCGGGGGCGGCAGCGGTATCGGTCGTGAGACGGGCCTGGCATTCGCGCGGCTCGGTGCGGAAATCGTACTGTCGGATATCAATCTGGACGCGGCCAAGCAGACCCGGGAGCTGATTGCCGCCGAAGGCGGTGTGGCGCATGCCTATCAGCTCGACGTCTCCGATGAGGAAGCGGTGCACCTGCACGCGGTCGAGGTGCTCGCCGCGCACGGCGTGCCCGACATTCTGATCAACAATGCCGGAATCGGGCAGGCCGGTGGGTTCTTCGATACGCCATCGGCGGAGTTCGATCGGGTCATGCGGATCAATCTCGGCGGCGTGGTCAATGGCTGCCGTGCCTTCGGTTCGGCGATGGCCGAGCGCGGACTCGGCGGACACATCGTCAACCTGTCCAGCATGGCGGCCTACAGTCCGCAGCAGGGGTTCAGCGCGTACTCCACCAGTAAGTCGGCGGTATTCATGTTCTCCGACTGCCTGCGCGCGGAACTGGCCGGGCGCGGCATCTCCGTGCACACCATCTGCCCCGGCATCGTGCACACCAATATCGTTGCCACCACCAGGTTTTCGGGTGTCAGCGCGGAGGAGGAGCAGCGCAAGCAGGAACGGTACGACAAGCTGTACCAGGCGCGGCGCTACGGTCCGGAGAAGGTGGCGGCGCAGATCGTGCGGGCGGTCGAACGGGATCGCAGCATCGTGCCGGTCACCCCGGAGGCGCGGCTGCAATACCAGTTCAACAAGTTCGCCCCGGCGGTGGTGCGGTTCTTCGCCGCGCGGGTGAAGCTCACCTGAGCGTCTGAGGTGTGCCTGCGAGTTCGGCCTCGATCGCCGCAACTCGCTCGGCGCCGATACCCCACGGATGCTCGACTCCCACCTTGCTGTCGAGATCCCAGAGCACGCACGTCTCGCCGGGCTTTGCGACCATCGACCACGCGACGACGGTGCGGCCGAGTTGTTCGCCCATGGAACCGTGCGAAATGCCCTTCGTCGCAACGCCTTCCGGAAAGTGATGGAGGAAACGGCCGTATGCCGCGGTGCAGAATGCGGCATACATCTCCGTGCACAGAATGAATCCGTGCCAGGCCTCGTCGACCGCATGGGACGGCATACCGATGACCTGACCGTCGCGCATGGCCGCACCACAGCAGCGCAGCCACTGGCGCAGTCCGGTTTCCACCAGTTCCCTCGGCTGCCACGGGCTGGTTTTGAAAACCGCGTCGGGAAATTCGAGTGCGGCCACCACCCGGCCGACATCGCTCAGGTCGATTCGGCGCTGGGTACGGTTTCGTAAGAAGGCCACGATTCACT
>NZ_BDBY01000359.1 GCF_001613225.1 Nocardia pseudovaccinii NBRC 100343 | reverse complement strand
GGCGCTGGTCGTATTTCTGATCACGCGGGCGAACAACAGGGCAGTGCGGCATGGGCAGATGGGGTATGGGGGCTCCAGTGACTCGCAGTGGGCCTACGGTGCCGCCGGGTTCGATTCGGGGGTGGGTTTCGATCCGGGCAGTGGTGGGGGTTATGGGCATGGCCACGGTCACGGACATGATCACGGGCACGGGCATGGTCACGATGGTGGCAGCGGCAGCAGCTGTGGTGGGGGAAGTAGCTGTAGTGGCGGTAGCAGCTGCGGTGGCGGGAGTAGTAGCTGCGGCGGTGGCGGGAGCAGCTGTGGTGGCGGCGGGAGCAGTTGCGGCGGTGGCGGGTCCTGAATGTTCGCTCTGCTGCTGGTCTTCCTCATTACCGCCCTCATCATGGGCGGGATCGCAGGGTTCGTGCTGCTGGTGACCAACTTGCCGAGCCGGACGCAGCGGCGCGGGTTCGGGTGGATCGGGGGGCCCAGTTCTTCGTCCTGGGATGCCGGCGATGCGGGAGGCAATGACTCGGGGAGCGGCGGTAGCTGTGGTGGGGGTGGCGGTAGTGGTTGCGGTGGGGGCAGCAGTAGCGGCGGCAGCGGCTGTGGTGGTGGTGGTAGTAGCTGCGGCGGAGGAGGTTCCTGACGTCCGTGCCGTTGACCGGAGATGCCAGCGGCTATGGGCTAGTGCCCAGATAAAGTTGCCGCGCTATTCGGGTCCGGCTTGCTCGCCGAGCGTAGTCGAAACGCGGTACGACACGCCCCGCGGCACCGCCATGTGACTGCCCTCGACGGATCTCGAGTACCTCAGAAGCCAGCTGGACACGGCACAGTTGCGGGACGGCGGCAGTAACAGTGGCGGCGGGAGTGCCGTCACCGGCGAGGTCCCCTGTTGTCGGAGCCGTCGGCTTGGTCTGCGGATGTGTTGGCGCCGTGGGTGAGTTCGATTCCCGTCCGGGCGCAATTGCGCGCTCAGCGTAATTGGTGCGCTCCGCTTGACCTCAATTCCGCTTCAGGTTCCAGGCTGGTCCATGTCGGATCGAGTCAGGAATTGATGGAGGTTGTCATGCGCGCTGTACACGCTGCGGAATTCGGTGGGCCCGAAGTTCTTTCGGTGCGTGAGGTGCCGGAGCCGGTTGCCGGACAGGGGCAGGTGGTCGTCGACGTCGCGGCCGCCGATGTCATGTTTCTGGATGTCCAGCTCCGAAGTGGTTGGGGCACCGAGTTCTTCCAGCTCGAACCGCCGTATGTGCCGGGCGGTGCGGTCGCCGGGGTGGTTGCTTCGGTCGGTCCGGAGGTCGACCCGAGCTGGGTCGGCAGGCGCGTTGTCACCGATACCGCCGCGAGCGGCATCGGGGGTGGTCAGCCGATCGGCGGCTATGCGGAGCAAGCACTCGCCAAGGCCGAAACTCTTGTCGCTGTGCCCGAAGGGCTGAGCCTGACGGCGGCGGTAGCGCTCGCCCACGACGGTAAGACCGCGCTCGCCATCTTCGATCGAGCCGCGATCCAGCCCGGTGCGTGGGTTCTCATCACCGCGGCGGGTGGGGGATTGGGCACCTTGCTGATCCAGCTCGCCCGCGCGGCCGGAGCGAATGTCGTTGCCGCGGCGCGTGGCAGCGCCAAACTGGAGCTCGCGGCACGACTCGGCGCGAATGCGGTCATCGACTACTCCGAGTCCGATTGGTCTGCGAAGGCGCGCGCCGCGACCGGTGGATCCGGTGCGAACGTTGTATTGGACGGTGCGGGTGGCGAATTGGGTGCCGGTGCGATCGAAGCCGCAGCCGACGGCGGGCGCTTCATCGGATATGGCGCTGCCGCAGGACAATTCGCCGACTTCGATCGAGAGGCGGTGGCAGCGCGCGGAATCGACGTGCTCGGGCTGTTCGACCTGACCGGAAAAGGCGACGTCGATTGGCTCGCCTTGACCGGACGCTCGCTCGCCGAAGCGGCGGCCGGACGGCTGGAAGTCGTTATCGGCCAGTCTTTTCCGCTCGAGCAAGCCGATCGCGCACATGTGGCAATAGAATCGCGAACCGCCGTCGGACGCACACTTCTTACGGTCTGAACGGCTCTCCGGGACAACTTGTCTCGGTACCTGCGTGTACCTTTTTTGAGCATTAGGGTGCCCCGGGTGGAAACGCTGATTGTCGTTGTCGTCGTCCTCATCGTGCTCGGTCTGGTCGCTCTCATCGTGCAGTGGGCCAGTCGCCCGCCGCGCGGCGAGTCCGCTTGGGACCGTAGCGATGTCGACGACGACTACGAGGCTTGGGAGACCGACTGAACTCAGCCGACCGGAGTCAGCACCACCACCGCGATCGGCCGCTTGGTCATCTTCTGGTACTCGCTGTAGCGCCCCTGATTGACCTTGTCGACAATCGCCCAGCGACGCGCGTAATCCGGATCGTCGGGCAACGTCGCCCGCGCGATCACCGCCACCTTGCGCCGCCCGACCTGAATCTCACACTCCGGCTTCGCCTTCACATTCGCCAACCACCCCGGTGGCCGCGGCGACCCGCCATTCGACGCGGTCACCAAATAATTCGCCCCATCCCGCCCGTACGTCAGCGCCGACGTCCGCGCCTGCCCCGTCTTGCGCCCCACCGTCCGCAACAACAACGTCGGATTCCCGAACAGCACCCGATGCCCCACCACCCCGCCACTCTTCTCATAAACCCACTGATGCACCTTCAGCACATTCGCAAACAAACTCGCCACAGCCCACCCTCCAGCCTGTTCCGGGTTACACCCCCACCCTATCCACCCCCACCCTCAACTGCCCGCCACCACGCCACCCCCATCCGACTGGTGCCAGCCCCACCCCACCCGGTACCATCCCCAACGCTGTCGGTATCCACCACACGGGGCGGTAGCTCAGTCGGTTAGAGCCGTGGACTCATAATCCATTGGTCGCGGGTTCGAGCCCCGCCCGCCCCACAAACCCCCAGGTCAGCGAGCCAGGGGGAGTGTGGAAGCGTGCCTGTTTGGGGCCAACTCTCTATTTATTGTTCATTTTCGTCGGGGAGGGCGAAGGCGTCGAAACGCTCGCGAGCGTCAGGACCGACGTGAGTTCGCTGGACGTAGTGGCGACGCGTGATTGCCTCGGTGTTGCCAAGCTGAGCTGCGGCGATAGAGATGTCGGACTGGCCGCCGTCGGCGTCTTCAGCCAGCTGTGTGCCGACGGTCTTGCGGGCTGTATGCGGGTTCTGCGGGATGTGGGTGAATCCGAGCCGTGTGAGTATCCGCTTGAGTTGCTTGCGCGCATTGCGCGGATCTCGCAGGGTGCCGCGCGCCGATGGGAAGACCAAATCATCGGGGTCATGCGGCACGAGGGCACGCCGAGCTGCCAGCTTCAGTACGGTCCAGTTGTGCAAGAACAGCCGTCGCTTGCCGTTGGGACCGCCTTTCGGATGAGGCTGGATGAACATCCCGCCACCGCGCAGCCGCACAACGGTGCCCTCGATCAGAACACTGGGTTTGGGGCCATCGAGGTCGAGATGGCTCCACTTGAGCGCCAATGCTTCACCGATCCGGCATCCGGTGCCGAGCAGGGTGTCCAGGAGGTCGGCTATTCCGGTCCGAACGGCTTGCTCGTCGTGGCGCATCGCCGCACGAATGCGGAGGACTTCGGTAGCCGACCACGCGACGACGGGCTTGTCATCCACCGTGATCGGGGCCAGCAGTTTGACGATATTGCCCGGTGCTGCCCCGTACCGGCTTGCGATGGTCCACATCCCGGATAAGCATGTTTTCGCCAGCTTCGCGGTGGGTTTTCCGATCCGTTCTCCGAGATCGTCGAGGAAGCCTTCCAAGACGGCGCTGGTGGCTTCGCCGATCGTGAGCTTGCCGAGTTCCGGCACGATGTGCAGATCGAGGATCTCTGCGTACCGGCGTTTGGTATTCGCCGATAGGTTCGATCGTTCGATTCTGCTTCGCCAGCGGTCGGCAAGCGCGACGATCAGGGTTTCCGACGATACGGCCGCATTCGACGGAGCAACGCGGCTGCTGATCTTATCGTCCAGTGCTGCTTTGGCTTTGGGCTGGCTGCGGCCACTGGCTGTGACCAGACGCAGCGCCCCGTCGGTGTCTCGGAAATAGGTCTTTGCGATGTGTCTGACGATTTTCCCGGCGGAGTTGTATACCGGCGTGGTGGTGATCTTCCCGTGCTTGCCGGGTCTTATGCGTTCGCGCGCCATCAGGTGTGCCACCTGTGGACGCACGCCAAGTAGTGCCTGTTCAATTGTTCTCCCGTAGATACACACTTCCGGTGCTAGCCGGAGGTCAACAAGCCAATTCTACTGGGGTGCAGGCACTTTT
>NZ_BDBY01000358.1 GCF_001613225.1 Nocardia pseudovaccinii NBRC 100343 | reverse complement strand
GAAGGCACTGTAAGAACCTCTGCATGAAAGCCCGCTTCCGCGAATGGAAGCGGGCTTTCGTCATTGCAGGTGCCGTTCGCGCGCTTCGACCGCGTCTTTGGCATCCTTCAGGCTTGCGCCCGTCAGGTCGCGATAGAGCTTGATCGCGTGGATCTTCTTGCCCTGCCGAATGAGTTCGTCGATTTCGTCATAGGGTGCCGCCAGGTCCGGGCTGGGCAGGCCGAGGTGCTTGATGATCATGTCGAGTTTGCGCTCGAGGTTATCGATCCGGCGCTCGAGCCTATTGTTGTCGAACATCTCTCGAACTTACCGATTCCGACGCACGGAGTTGCCGCTGCCGCAATGGCGTTCGCCGCGCTTGCGCGGGAATCAGCTGCTATCCGGTAGTCCGTTGCGGGGCAACCGCACCCGCGTAGCCGCAGCAGAGCAGGACCGCGATGAGCGGAACGGCCATCGCGGTGGTGAGTGGGACCAGGGCGGTCAGCCAGCCGATGATGGAGGGGCCCGCGAGCAGGCCGAGGTAACCGAGGCTGAATACGCGCGACATATCGGTAGCCGCTGTAGTCGAGCCGAGATTTCCCGCGGCGGTGAAGATTTGCGGTATTCCGCCGGAGAGGCCGAGGCCGCACATCGCCCAGCCGAGCAGTGTCAGCGGCACCCAGCCCGAGGCCATGATCAGGACCAATCCGAATGCGGCGATCAAGGTGCCGTAGCGGACGACGGCGACGCGGCCGAAGGCGCCCGCCAAGCGGTCGGCGGTGAATCGGCCCGCGGTCATGGTGCAGGAGAATGCGCCGAACGCCAGTGCGGCGGTGGCATCGTCGACATCGAGGTGGTCGCGGACCTGCAGGGCGCTCCAGTCGGCGGCGACGCCCTCGGTGAGGAGCAGGGCGAAGGCGATTGCGGCCAGCGCCCAAACCTTTCGGGAGCGGTTCGGTGCGGTTGTCGACTGGGCTGTCGCGCCATCATGCGCTGTCGCTTCGGACTCACGATCGCGGTCCGTGCTTTCCGGAATGCGGTCGTGTGGGCCACTTTCCATGGGCGCGTCCGAATTCGCTTCTCGTGCCGCCCATCCGGTGTCGACCAGCAGGCGTGGCACGAGCGCGGCGGTAATCGCCAACCCCGCCACCGCCGCGAGCGACAAGCTCAGGCGCACATCCCATCCCGCGCCCTGAGCCGCCGCACCCAGCAGCGAGCCGAGGAATCCGCCACCGGAGAACAAGGCGTGGAACGCCGACATGATCGGTCGGCCATAAGCCCGCTCGACATGCACCGCTTGGGTATTCATCGAAACGTCGAGCGCACCATTGCCGAACCCGAAGCAGGCCAACGCGATCGCCAGGCTGACCGGTCCGGTCGCCAATCCAGGGCCGAGCACCGATACCGAAACGATTGCCGCGGCGGCCGCGACCACGGTCCGGCTGCCGAATCGGTCGGCGAGCGGGCCCGCTATGCGCATGCCGACAATGCCCGCACCGGCCAGCATGAGAATGAACATGCCCAGCGTGGAATGCGCGATACCGGTCCGGTCGGTAATGGCCGGGATGTGCACCACCCACATGGCCAGTAGGAAGCCGTTCAGCGCGAACACCACGAATACCGCGGCGCGTGCTACCCGTATCTGCGGATCGATCGTCGTGGTCGCCACCGATTCGACGGTACCGCGTCGAGCGCGATCTCGCGGCCGCACGGGGAGCCGGTCCGGGACATCGTCGTCCAAGGGCCCGGCTCCGCGGATCTCGCCATTGAGATCGGGTGTCCGTGCGGCGGTCTCATTTCCTACAACCACCTACTCGCTGGAGATGTTCCAGATTCCGGTGGCCGCAGTCTCGTCGGCGTAATCCCGGAAATCTTTCGGTTCCCGGCCGAGCGCACGCTGGACGCCGTCCGCGGTCTTGGAGTTCCGGCCGTCCAGGATCGTGCCGAACAGGTAGTCGAGCAGGCTGACGACGTCGGCGGGAACCTGGTACTCGGTCAGTGCCGCAACGAAATCCGTGCGGGAGATCGGAATGAAGGCGACTTCGCGTCCGGTTGCCGCGGCGATCTCCGCGACGGCTTCGGCGAACGTCAACGACCTGGGTCCGGTCAGTTCGTAGAGTTCGCCGCTGTGCCCGTCCTCGGTCAACGCGGCGACCGCGGCATCGGCGATATCGTCGGCATGCACGAACGGTTCCGGCACATCGCCATTCGGCAGTGCCACCTCACCCGCGAGCACGTACTCCAGGAATGCGCCTTCGCTGAAGTTCTGTGCGAAGAAACTGCAGCGCACGATGGTCCAGTCGAGCCCCGAACCCTGCACGATCTGCTCACACGCCACGGCCTCCGGTTCGCCGCGACCGGAGAGCAGCACGAGTTTGCGCACACCGTTGACCTTGGCCGCGTTGGTGAATGCGCGGATGGTCTCGGGCGCACCCGGCACCGCCAGATCCGGCTGGAAGGCGATGTACACCGCGTCCACGCCGAACAGTGCTGGTGTCCACGTGCTGCGGTCGGCCCAGTCGAAGGGGACCTCGGCCGCGCGGGAACCGATCCGGATCGGATGACCGGCCTGCCGGAGCCGGGTCGCGACACGGCTGCCGGTCTTGCCCGTACCGCCGGTGACGAGGATGAGGCGCTGGTGGGAGGTGCTGTTTGTCATGTTTCCAGTACATCGGCGCGGCGCGCGACGAAACATAGTTCAGCGACTCGTGATCATGCGTCAGCGTCTACTGTTTGTTATGTGGATGCGCTCGCCAGTCTGCTCGAAGGTCCACGCGCCCGAGGTGCGTTCGTCATGTGTTCATTGCTCGACCCGCCCTGGTCGCTGCGCATTCAGGATCGGGCGCCGCTGACGGTGGTGTCGATGATCCGCGGCACGGCCTGGATCATGACCGACGCGGCGGGCAGTAAGCCACGGCAAGTGAGCGCGGGCGATATCGCGATCTTCCGCGGACCCGATCCGTATACGGTCGCCGACGATCCGGCCACCGCACCGCAGATCTTCATCGATCCGGGCAATATCACCAAGACGGCCGACGGTGAAATCCTCTGCGAGACATTGAGTCTCGGTGTGCGCCAGTGGGGCACCGATGCGGACGGCGCCACCCTGATGGTCACGGGCACCTATGAGTCCGCGGGCGCGGCGAGTCAGCGGCTGTTGCGTGCCCTGCCGCCGGTAATCATCTTGCAGCGCGGCGATTTCGACACCCGGCTGCTCGACATCCTGGTCGACGAAGCCACCAAGGACGAGCCCGCACAGGGTGTCGTCCTGGACCGGCTGCTCGATATGGTGCTGATCGCGGCCCTGCGTGCCTGGTTCGCCCGCAATGACGCGCCTGCCTGGTACCACGCCTACAGCGATCCGCTGGTCGGCAAGGCGCTGCGGCTGTTGCAGCACAATCCGGCGCACGGCTGGACGGTCGCCAGTTTGGCGGAGGCGGTCGGGGTCTCGCGCGCCGCGCTGGCCCGCCGGTTCACCGATCTGGTGGGTGAACCGCCGATGGCTTTCCTCACCGAATGGCGGCTGGCCCTGGCGGCCGACCTGCTGCAGGAATCCGATGCCACCATCGAATCCATTGCCCGCCAGGTCGGCTACGGCAGCGCGTTCGCACTGAGCACGGCTTTCAAACGCCACTTCGGTGTGAGTCCGCGCGACCACCGGCAGGGCAGCACCCCGGCTGAGCTATCGTCGGCCGGGTGACCCAGCAGTATCCAGTCCTCTGGCCGATGCCGACCCGGTGGGCCGATAACGACCACTACGGCCACGTGAACAACGTGACGTACTACTCGTACTTCGACACCGCGGTCAATGCCTGGCTCATGCATGCCACCGGCACGGATATCCGCGAACTGCCCGCCCTCGGCGTGGTCGCCCAGACCTCCTGCCAGTACCACGGCTCGCTCAGCTTTCCGGACCAACTCCAGGTAGGCCTGCGCATCTCCCGCCTCGGCCGCTCCAGCATCACCTACGACCTGGCCATCTTCCGCGAATCCGAAGATGGTCTGGAACTAGCCGCGACCGGCGCCTTCGTCCACGTCTACGTAGACAACGAAACCCGCAAACCAGTAGAAATCCCCGAAGTAATCCGCACCGCCGCAACAGCCCTGGTCACCGACTGAACCTGCCGGGCGCTCTCTACCTGGCCGAGGCACCCGAGCCCCAGCTAACCGCCACTCCATTGGTGACTTCGTTCCAGATTCCCGGCACGGCAGCGTGAGCCCCGCGCTGTCGGACCTTCCGGTGCGGAAGGTCTTGCGAGTCTTGGAAACCGAGAACTCGCCGACAATGCCGCCGGATCAGGCTCGCAGCGAGCGATCGGCGGATGCGGCCAGGCGATCCAGCAGTGGAGCCGTGCGCGGTCCGACGAACTGCTGCATCACCAATGCCATATTGGTGCGTTCCACCCCGGGAATCTTCAAGATCTGCCCGGCGATCCGGTACAGATCGTCCGCATCCCGCGCCACCACCCGCACGGTGAGATCGGTCAGGCCGGTCATGCCGCACACCTCGGTCACCTCCGGCACCCGGGCGAGTTCGGCGACCACCGAATCCAATCGGTGCTGATCGACGACGACGGCGACGAAGGCTGCCAGCGGGTAGCCCAGCGCGTGCGGTTGCACTCGACGTTCGAAGCTGGCGAGCACACCGCTCGCCTCCCAGCGCGACAACCGCGCCTGCACGGTATTGCGGGACAACCCGAGCCGGGTTGCCAGCTCGACACCGGTCGCGCGTGGGTTGGCGACCAGCTCGAGCAACAGTCGCGCGTCGGTGGCGTCCAGGGTCACGTCGGCGGGTTCTCTACTGGTCATACAACGCAGTATGACATCAGTTCGTCGGAAAGATTTGGGCATTCTGCTTACTCGCGTGTTGATCACTTGCGCACTTCGCCTACTCGTGGATGCTATGTGATATAGGGCACATCAGCCCTGCGCTCATGGTCAGGAGGCGATCCCGAATGACGAACAAATCCGACTATCCGGTTCAGTTGGTACAACCCGACGGCCGTCGCGTATTCGACCGGGAACACGCGGCCCTGATCGCCGATATCGGGCCCGCACAGCTGCGCGCGATGTACACGGACCTGGTCGTGACCCGCCGGATCGACACCGAGGCAACCGCTCTGCAACGCCAGGGCCAGCTCGGACTGTGGGCGCCGATGATCGGACAGGAGGCCGCCCAGGTCGGCTCGGCATACGCGTTGCGCCCCGACGACTACGTCTTCTGCAGCTACCGCGAGCACGCCGTCGCCTACTGCCGCGGCGTTCATCCCACCGAACTCACCCGGATGTGGCGCGGGGTCGCACACTCCTGCTGGGATCCCGAAGCGGTCAATATGACCAACCCGAATATCATCGTCGGCTCGCAGGGCCTGCACGCGACCGGTTACGCCTATGCCGCCCACCTCGACGGTGCGGAGATCGCGACCATCGCCTACTTCGGCGACGGCGCGTCGAGCCAGGGCGATCTCGCCGAGGCGTTGGGCTTCGCCGCGAGCTGGGGCGCGCCGGTCGTCTTCTTTTGTCAGAACAACCACTGGGCGATCAGTTCCCCGGTCCGCATCCAGAGCGCGACCCCGATCGCGCGGCGCGCCTACGGGTATGGAATTCCCGGCCTCCAGGTCGACGGCAATGATGTGCTCGCCGTCCTCGCGGTCACCAGACAGGCCGCCGTCCGCGCCCGCACCGGTGGCGGACCGTCGTTCATCGAGGCGCTCACCTATCGGATGGGTCCGCACACCACCGCGGACGACCCGACGCGCTACCGCTCCGCCGCCGAGACCGAGGAGTGGGCGCGCCGCGATCCGATCGCGCGACTGCGCAAGCTGCTGGAACGAGAGTCGCTATGGGACAACGCATTCGAGCGCCATGTCGATGCGAGCGCCGACGAAGTCGCGCAACAGGTCCGCACCGCGACCATCGATATGCCGGATCCGGCGCCGACACAGCTGTTCGATCACGTCTATGCCACCCCGCATCCGCTGATCACCCAAGAGCGGAACGAGTACGCGGAGTATCTGTCCGGCGATCCCGGTGACAGTGCCGCGCGACCGGAAGGAGTCCCCACATGACCACGACCTTCGCCGCAGCGCTCAATGCCGGGCTCCGGCGGGCCATGGACGACGATCCGAAAGTCGTTCTGATGGGCGAGGATATCGGCCGCCTCGGCGGGGTGTTCCGGGTAACCGACACGCTGCAAAAGGATTTCGGAAACAATCGCGTCATCGATACGCCGCTGGCCGAATCCGGAATTGTCGGAACGGCTTTCGGTATGGCGCTGCGCGGCTACCGCCCGGTCTGCGAGATTCAATTCGACGGCTTCGTCTACCCGGCCTTCGATCAGATTGTTTCGCATGTCGCCAAGATCCACTACCGGACGCAGGGAAAGGTGATCGCGCCCATCACGATTCGCATTCCGTTCGGCGGTGGAATCGGTTCGGTGGAGCATCACTCCGAGTCGCCGGAGGCGTATTTCGCCCACACCGCGGGACTGCGCGTCGTGACGCCGAGCAATCCCGCCGACGCGTATTTCATGATCCGCCAGGCGATCGCGCTCGACGATCCGGTGATCTTCTTCGAACCCAAGCGGCGCTACTGGGATAAGGCCGAGGTCGATTTCGATGCCGAGGCCATGCCGCTGGACCGGGCCCGCGTCTGCGTCAGCGGTACCGATGCCACCGTCCTCGCCTACGGCGGCACCGTCGCCTCGGCCATTACCGCCGCGAAAATCGCTGCCGAGGAAGGGCATTCGCTCGAGGTGATCGATCTGCGCAGCTTGTCGCCGATCGATTTCGACACCATCGAGGCCTCGGTGGCCAAGACCGGCAGGTTGATCGTGACGCACGAAGCGCCGGTCTTCGGCGGGCTCGGCGCCGAGATCGCCGCGCGGATCACCGAACGCTGCTTCTACTACCTGGAGGCGCCGGTGCTGCGCGTCGGTGGCTTCGACATCCCCTACCCCCCGGCTAAGCTCGAAAAGCACCACCTGCCCGATCCGGACCGCATCCTCGCCGCGGTCGATCGCTCACTCGCCGCCTGACTACCGCTCACTGAGAGGTGCCCCAGTGGAAGATCGTGCCCCCGAGGATGATCAGGGAAATATCCTGGAATTCCGGCTACCCGATCTCGGCGAGGGACTGGCCGATGCGGAGTTGGTGTCGTGGTCGGTGGGCGTCGGCGATACCGTGCAGCTGAATCAGACGATCGCCGACGTGGAGACGGCCAAGGCGGTGGTCTCGCTGCCGTCGCCGTTCTCGGGCACGGTGATCGAATTGCTCGCTCGGCCCGGTGAGACGGTTGCGGTGGGGGCGCCGCTGATCCGGGTGCGCAATGATCTGGCGGGCGCGCAGGAGGGGGCGAACGGGCGGACGTCGGTGCTGGTCGGATACGGGCCCGAAGATGAGACGGTGTCCCGGCGGCGCAAAAGGGTTGCGGAACCGATACCGCCGCAGGAGAGTTCGGCCGCTGAGCCGGTCGAGTCGGGAATGGCCAGGGCTGCGGCGACCCCCGGTGCGCGCAAACTCGCCAAGGAACTCGGTATCGACCTCTGGTACGTCGCGGGTTCGGGCCCCGACGGTGCGGTCACGGTCGAGGATGTGCGCGGGGCGGTCCCGGTATCGCAGCCGCGCGCCGCGCCGACTCGCACCGACGGCCCGGCCGCGCCGCCGACGCCATCGGTCACCGATCCGAATGCGGGCATCATTCGCCCCGCGACCCGCGAGGAACGCACGCCGATCAGCGGCATCCGCAAACGCACCGCGGCCGCCATGGTGGCGAGCGCCCGCACCATCCCGCAGGCCAGCACCTTCGTCACCATCGACTTCACCGCATCGATGGAACTGCTCGACCACCTGCGCACCACCAAATCCTTCGAGGGCCTGACGCTGACGCCGCTGGCCCTGGTCACCAAATCCGTCCTCGCCGCCCTCGCGGAATATCCCGGCATCAACGCATTCTGGGACGAGGCGAATCAGCAGATCGTCACCAAGCACTATGTGAATCTCGGTATCGCGGTCGCCACCGAACGCGGCCTGCTGGTGCCCAATCTCAAGGAAGCCCAGGCATTGAGCCTGCGCGACCTGTGCCGGGAGATCGGCTGGCTCGCCGAGACGGCGCGTTCGGGCAGCGCCACCCCGACCGACCTGCGCGGCGGCACCTTCACCATCACCAATGTCGGCGTCTTCGGTGTCGACGCCGGTGTTCCGCTGGTCAATCCGGGTGAGGCCGCGATCCTGTGCCTCGGCTCGATTCGCAAGCGGCCCTGGGTATTCCGCGACGAACTCGCCATCCGGTGGGTCACCACCATCGGCATCAGTTTCGACCACCGGATGATCGACGGTGAGCTGGCAGCGCGCTTCCTCGCGACCGTCGCGGGATTGCTCGAGGATCCGCTCACGCTATTGGGCCGGATGTAGTCACGCCCCCGGGTCGCCGTAGTGCGCGGCGATGTCTTCGGAGCCGCTCCATCGGCTGTAGGTCGGCGACTGCGGCCACCCCTCGGGCGAGTCCTGCCACTGCTCCTGCCGCCCGTACGGCAGCACGTCGATCAACGCGAAGCTGTGACTCAGCTGCTCGGTGCCACGGCCGTTGGTGTGCCAGGTGCGATAGACCGTGTCGCCGTCGCGCAGGAATACGTTGACCGCGAATCCGCCGCCGGGCGGTGCGCCGACGTCGGTGCCGAATGGACTGTTCGCCGTGGAATACCAGCCCATTTTGTTCCCGACCCGCCGCTTGTACGCGAGTGCCTCCTCGATCGGCCCCTGGGTGACGATGACGAACCGGGCATCGTAGTTGTCCAGGAACTCCAACCGGGTGAACTGCGAGGTGAACCCGGTACAACCACCGCACTGCCACTTCTCGCCCGGAAACCACATGTGGTTGTAGACGATCAGCTGTGACTTACCATCGAAGATATCCGCCAGCCGGACCGATCCCTCCTCGCCCTCGAGGGTGTATTCGGGCATTTCGACCATCGGCAGGCGCCGCCGCTGGGCGGCGATCGCATCGAGTTCTCGGGTCGCTGCCTTCTCCCGGACGCGCAGCTCATCGAGTTGGCGCTGCCAGGTGTCGGCATCGACGACGGGCGGCAGAGCATTCATGAGAGTCCTCCCTGATCGTGTTGCGTTTGCGGATATAGACGCGGCCCGGTCGCCGAACTAATCGGTCGCCGGAAAAATCTTTGAACTCGCCGAGATGGACCAGTTACTACCCCTTGGCACCATTTTCGGAACATACTGGTATATCCGCTGGTCATCGCATGAGAACCGCAGTCGGGCGTCAACGGAAAGCGGAGGGCAAAGCATGACGATTCTGCTCCAGGTACTCGAGCAGAGCTTCACGCCGACCACGCCGTGGGAACGGCGCAAATTCACCTTTGTCAATGCCGACAAGATCGTCGGCATGCGACTGGACGGACAGTCCGGCGTCTGGCTCGACCTGTCCCGGCCCGGTGAATCACAGCGCCTGGCCCGAACCCTGGACCCGCGTGACGCCGTCACGTTCCTGCTCACGACCTTCGCGAAGATCGCCGAGTGCGAGGAGCGCGGTGGTTCGTGGCTGATCGGACACGACGGCGCGCACACCGAGTCCATTGTGGCCACCAGATTCCCACCCCGGTCCAGTGAAGTCGCCAATGACGATCTGCTGGCTCGCGCCTGGCTGTAGGTCTGACCGGCTCCGAGGCGCTCCAGCCGGGTGCTACGAATGTCGGTCCATACGGGTACATCTGGCACCGTGCGTGCCGACATCCGACGATGGCTGCCTGCCCTGATCGCGGCGGCGCTGTTCGCGCTGCCCGGATGCGCCGAGGTGAGCGGTGGACCGGTCGCGCCCGCATCTGGCAGCGGGGAGGGGGAACTCAGCCCGACCCGGGTTCAACTCGGGCAGTTGTTGGCATCGGTGCGAGTCGTTGCCGCCCGGGGACATCCCGGCGGTTATGAGCGCGGCTGCAAGGAAGGTCAGCGGTGCGCATTCGGACCGTCATGGACCGATGACTACGACGGCCCCGGCGGTCACGACGGCTGCGATACCCGCAACAACGTACTGAGCGCGCAGCTGACCGTGGTGAGCTTCCGGCCGGGCACCCACGACTGCGTGGTCACCGCGGGCATACTCGACGATCCGTACACCGGCAAGCGGATCGCTTTCAGCAAGGCCGATGCGGGCGATATCCAGATCGACCACGTCTATCCGCTGGCCGCAGCCTGGGATATGGGTGCGGCGTCCTGGCCGCTCGAGCGGCGGGTGCGTTTCGCCAACGATACCGAGGTGAATCTGCTGGCCACCGCGGCGAGTGTCAACCAGGCCAAGGGTGACAGCACACCGTCCGAATGGACGCCGCGCACGAACCGTTGTTTCTATGCGGACAAATACCTGACGGTCGCGGTCCGGTACGACCTACCGGTGACCGCTGCGGACAATGCCGTGCTGAACGACATTGCCCGCTCATGCCCTTAGCGAGCTATGCCCCGGTGGCGACCGGGCGTTTCGGGTCGTTCGACCATTGCGACCACGAGCCCGGATACAGCGCCGCTTCGATGCCTGCGGCGGCGAGTGCCGCGATCTGGTGGGCGGCGGTCACACCCGATCCGCAATAGACCGCGACCGGCCCGGACCCGAATGCGGCGAAGCGATGTTGCAAAACGTCCACGCTGCGGAACCGTCCGTCGGCGTCGAGGTTCTCCGCGGTCGGTGCGCTGATCGCGCCCGGAATGTGGCCCGCCTGCGGATCGACCGGTTCCACCTCGCCGCGGTAGCGTTCGCCCGCGCGTGCGTCGAGCAGTACACCGGACCATTTGGCGGCCGCATCGGCATTGATGACCGGCAGCTGCCCCGGATTCACCTCGACGTCACCGAGTTCGGGATCGTCCTCCTCGCCGGAGGCGATCGCGCCGCCCGAACCGGTCCACGCGGGCAGACCCCCGTCGAGAATCCGCACGTCCGCGATCCCGGCCCAGCGCAGCAGCCACCAGGCCCGCGCCGCCGCCATGCCACCCGTCGCGTCGTAGACGACCACCGGATCGCCGGTCCGTAGACCCCAGCTGCGTGCGCATTTTTCGAGCTGCGCGGGATCGGGCAGCGGATGCCGCCCGCGCGCGGGTGATGGCGGTGCGGCCAGTTCGGTCTCCAGATCGACGAAGACCGCGCCGGGAATATGTCCGTCCAGATAATGCTGCGGGCCGTCCGGATCACCGAGTGCCCACCGCACATCGAGTAGACGAACCCGCTTGTCCGCCAATACTTCCCGAAGCTCATCCGCCGAGATCAGCACCGCGCTCAACAAGCTCTGTTCCGCCTCTCTGTTCTGCCTCCCCGAATATTCAGGCCATACTAGTAAGAGCCGCTATGCCTGCGTACAGGTCTTGCGTCATCTGCCACATCAGTTTTGGGTGTACCCGACGAGTTACCCATATACACGCCAAATCAGTTGGTACGTCCACGTTCGAATTGAGTGCGGTTTCGGCGATTCACCCTAGCCGGATGCCACACAATTCAGTCCAGTTTCCGGGGACTGGCTGTGACAACTGGACTGATGACCGGGGAGAATTCCAGAAATGTCCAGGCTTTCCCCGGCGCTCGCCGACACCCCGGCACCGGTCCACCGTGAGGCGCGGCTCGCGCAGCCGGTCGGGGCCGGTGTCGTCACCGCGCTGGTCGGATTCACCAGCTCGTTCGCGGTGGTGCTGAGCGGGTTGACGGCGGTCGGGGCCACCCCGGCACAGGCGGCGTCGGGACTGCTCGTGCTCTGCCTCACGCTGGCCATCGGGATGATGCTGCTCAGTTATCGGTATCGGTTGCCGATCACACTGGCTTGGTCGACGCCGGGTGCGGCACTGCTCGCTGGCACCGGTTCGGTCGCCGGTGGCTGGGCCGCGGCGGTCGGGGCGTTCGCGATAACCGGTGTGCTGATCGTGATCACCGGACTGTGGCAGCGGCTCGGCAACCTGGTGGCCGCGATTCCGGTGGAGATCGCGCAGGCCATGCTCGCCGGTGTGCTGCTGCCGCTGTGTCTCGCGCCGGTGAAGGCCGTGCAGGCCAGTCCGGCGGTGGTGGTGCCGGTGATCGTGGTCTGGCTGGTGCTGCAGCGATTCGCCAAGCGCTGGGCGGTGATCGCGGCCTTCGCGACCGCGGCGATCGGGGCGGGGATCAGTATCGCGGTGCAGCACAAGCATCTCGATCTCGCGGCGATGCGCCCCTCGCTCGAACTGACAGTGCCGCACTGGAGTTGGCAGGCGATGATCGGTATCGCCATTCCGCTCTACATCGTCACCATGGCCTCGCAGAACATTCCGGGCACCGCCGTGATGAAGTCCTTCGATTACCAAGTCCCTTGGCGCGCTTCGATGTCGGTCACCGGTATCGGCACGGTTCTGGGCGCACCGGCGGGTGGGCACGCCATCAACCTGGCCGCGATCAGTGCCGCGCTCTCGGCCGCGCCCGCCGCTCATCCGGATCCGAAGCGCCGCTGGATCGCCGCCTGCACCGCGGGTGCCTCCTATCTGATTCTCGCCCTCGGCTCGGCGGCGCTGGTCACCCTGATCGCCACCGCGCCCAAGGGCACGCTGGAAACCGTTGCGGGCCTTGCCCTGCTGGCGACTCTCGCGGCCGCCCTTGCCGGTGCCCTGAAATCCGAACAGCACCGCGAGGCGGGCGTTGTCACCTTTCTGATCGCCGCGTCCGGTGTCGGGTTCCTCGGCATCGGCGCGGCCTTCTGGGCACTGGTCGTCGGTCTTGTCGTGCGCAAGGTCCTCGCCCACCGCAAAGACTCGTGAAAAGTTGTCGGTACCTGCCGTTACGCTCCGCCGCATGAAAGCAATCGGCACCTTCTCCGTCGCCTCCTTCACCCCAACCGATGTCGTGCCGGATCCGGCCATCGCCACCGCGCTGCCGGTCGGCATCGCGCAGATCGAGAAGGAGTTCGCGGGCGAGATCACCGGTCGGTCCGCGACTCTCTTCACCGCCGCCTTCGACCAGGCGACGGGTGCGGGGACGTATGTCGCCATGGAATCGTTCGAGGGCGCGCTGCACGATCGCGCGGGCAGCTTCAACTTCGCGCATTCGGCGACCACCCTCGGCACCGACCGCACGGCCGAGTTCTTCACCATCGTGCCCACCAGTGGCACCGGTGCGCTGGCCGGTATCACCGGCACCGGCGGTCTCACCGTCGATACCGACGGTGTGCACCAGATCTGGTTCGATTACGAACTCGACTGAGGCCCCTACGAGGATGGCCGCGGCGTCTGTCGGACCCGCCTGATTGGATGGGGTGATGCTGCACGGTCTGTGGTCGCCGGGATCGGGCTTGCTGCTCTGGCAGGAGGCCCCGGTCGCGCTACCCGAACCGTTGGGCGGGGTGCTGACGGCGTCGAAGTTCCGGCATCGGGCACAGGTGCTCGTCAGCGGGTCGCAGGGGGCGACCGAGCAGGTCAGGGCGCATGCGATGGTGCCTGCGGCGGCCGCGGTCGCGCTGCGACAGCGGCTGCCGGTCGATGCGGTTTCGGGGGATCTGCGGTTTCTCGCGCACGTTGCGCACGGTGTCGAGCGGTGGGTGCGGGCCGGGCGGGTGGTGCCCGAGCTGCGCCGCGACGACGGGCAGTGGTGGGTGCGCTGGCGGTTGGTCGGCGGCGAGCGTCAGCGGGCCTGGCTGGCGGAGTTGGCGGTGGCGATGCCGCCCGCACTGCGCGTCGCGGGGAAGCCGGGGATGCTGCTCGAGGATATGGTCACCGAACTCGCCGATCCGATCGTCCGGGAGTTGATGGATCCGCCGCCGTCGGCGCATCCACTGGTGGCCGCGCTCATCGGTGATGTCGCCCTGGATGGCGGCAGCCATCAGCTGGCCGAGGTGCTGGAACGCTGGCGGGCGAGTCTGACCGGGGACGAGCCCGAGTTGGTGCTGCGCCTGCTGGAGCCCGAGGGCGATATCGCGCTCGGCGAGGCCGATACCGATGCCGATGACGTGGTGGCGCTGTGGCGACTGCAGGTCTGTCTGCGTGCCGACGGTGAAGCGCCGAATCCGGTTCCGCTGCTGGGTGATCCGGTGCTGGTCCGCACCGCGATCGAGAAGCTGGGGGAGGCGACGCGGGCCTATCCGCGCCTGCGCGACCTGCCGAACGATCCGCAGTCGATGGACCTGCTGCTGCCGACCGAGGTGGTCGCGGACCTGGTCGAACACGGTGCACATGCGCTGCAGGCGGCGGGTGTGCGGCTGCTGCTGCCGCGCGCTTGGAATATCAGCGCCCCGACCATGCGGCTGCGCGTGGAGAGCGGCGTACCTGCCGCCGAGAGCACGGTCGGCATGCGCGGACTCGTCTCCTATCGTTGGGAACTCGCCCTCGGCGATACCGTGCTGACCAAGGCCGAGATGGAACGGCTGGTCCGCTCGAAATCGGATCTGGTGCAGCTGCGCGGCGAATGGGTGCAGGCCGACCACAAGGTGCTGGCCGCTGCCGCCCGCTATGTCGCCGCCCATCTCGACGACACCGAAATCACCTTCGCCGATCTGGTCGGCGAACTCGTCACCGGCCATGTCGAAAAGGTTCCGATCACCGAGGTGAGCGCAACCGGTTGGGCCGCGGACCTTTTGGACCAGACCCGCGACCCGGTTCCGGTGAGTGCGCCGGTCGGCCTGAAGGCGCAGCTGCGGCCCTATCAGGAGCGTGGGTTGGCCTGGCTCGCCACCATGAGTCGCTACGGGGTGGGCGGAATCCTGGCCGACGACATGGGCCTGGGTAAGACCGTACAGGTCTTGGCGCTCTTGGTACATGAACGCGAGGTCGATCGCCAACTGGCACACCGGCAGACCGGTACTGCGCGGTCCGAGGACGCACAGGTCGTTTCGCTGCGCGATGTGAGACGGCGGGGTGCAGCGCGGCGCCGGGACGACCGCGATGCGCGCGTTAGCGGGCAGGAGGCGCCCGGTGGCGACGGTGCACCAGGGCCGACCCTGCTCGTATGCCCGATGTCGGTCGTCGGCAACTGGCAGCGCGAGGCGGAGCGATTCGCCCCCGATCTGCGGGTTTTAGTGCACCACGGTGTCGGCCGCGAGTCGGGCGCGGATCTGGACGAAGCCGTTGCGGACGCGGACCTGGTGATCACCACCTATTCGCTCCTGGCGAGGGACGCAGCCGAATTGGCGCGGCAGCAGTGGGATCGCTTGGTGCTCGACGAGGCGCAGCACATCAAGAACGCGGGGACCAGACAGGCGAAGGCGGCGCGGGCGGTACCTGCCCGACATCGGTTGGCGCTCACCGGAACTCCGGTGGAGAACCGCCTCGAGGAATTGCGCTCGATTCTGGACTTCACGATGCCGAAGGTGCTCGGTAGCGCACAGACTTTCCGTGCCCGGTTCGCCGTGCCGATCGAACGCGATCGGGACGAGAACGCCATCAGCCGCCTGCGCACCGTTACGCAGCCGTTCGTGCTGCGCCGGGTGAAAACCGATCCCGCCGTCATCAGCGATCTGCCGGAGAAGCTGGAGATGACGGTGCGCGCCAACCTGACCGTGGAGCAGGCGGCGCTGTACCAGGCGGTCGTCGACGACATGATGGCCAAACTGAAGGATGCGAAGGGTATGGCGCGCAAGGGCGCGGTGCTCGGCGCGCTGACCAGGCTCAAACAGGTCTGCAACCATCCCGCGCATTTCCTCGGCGACGGCTCCGGCGTGCTGCACCGCGGCAGTCACCGCTCCGGCAAGCTCGCTCTAGTGGAGGACGTCCTCGATGCGGTGCTGGCAGATGGCGAGAAGGCATTGCTGTTCACCCAGTTCCGCGAATTCGGCGAGCTCATCGCGCCCTATCTGATCGAGCGCTTCGGTACGAAGATTCCGTTCCTGCACGGTGGCGTGCCGAAGAAGCACCGCGACACCATGGTCGAGCGCTTCCAGGAACCGGATGGTCCACCGCTGATGCTGCTGTCGCTCAAGGCTGGTGGCACCGGCCTGAATCTCACGGCGGCCAACCATGTTGTGCACCTGGATCGTTGGTGGAATCCGGCCGTCGAGAACCAAGCGACCGACCGCGCCTTCCGGATCGGTCAGCAGCGCAATGTGCAGGTGCGCAAACTGATCTGCGTCGACACCATCGAGGAGAAGATCGACGAAATGATCAGCGGCAAACGCCAACTCGCCGATCTGGCCATCGGTGCGGGCGAGAACTGGATCACCGAATTGAGCACGGACGAACTGCACCGGCTCTTCGCCCTCGGCGCGGAGGCGGTCGGCGATTGAGTCCCTTCGAGGATTACAGCAAGTACGGCAAACGCCGCCCGGTGCGCGGTGGGGTCGAAGCACGCAGCCGCCGTGGCGGATTCGGACGAACCTGGTGGGGCAAGGCGCTGATCGAGGCGGTCGAGCATATGGCCGAACCCGGTCGACTCGCCCGCGGCCGCACCTACGCCCGAGCCGGGCAGGTCGTCAGCTATCGGATCGAACCCGGTGCGGTCACCGCGGAAGTCCAAGGGAGTCAGCCGCGCCCGTTCACCTCGGTATTCGCCATCCGGCCACTGCGCGACGAGGAACTCGAACTGCTCATCGAGACCATCCGGACCACACCGGGCGTACTGGCCGAAATCGCCTCCGGCGCTTTGCCGACGAGCCTCGGCGAACATCTGCTCCCGACCACTGCCGCCGATCTCGACTTCTCCTGCACCTGCCCGGATCCCGGCTGGCCGTGCAAACATGTGGCCGCGGTCTGCTATCTGCTCGCCGAACGTCTTGACGAGCGTCCTCGTGAAATCCTCACCCTGCGCGGCCTCGACCTGGATACCCTCATCGTCGGCATCGAACGTGACACGACCCCCGCAGTTTCCGACGACCCCTACGGTGACAGCATTCAACTGCCCGACCTCCCGAAGCTCGAATTCCGCCCCGCCATCGATGATCTGGACCCGACCTTGCTACGTCGCGCCCTGCGCATGATCGCCGAGGACGAACCGACGGCCGCGGCTGGGCTGCGCGACATCCGCGCGCTCTACGAAGCCCTGGATCGCTGACTTCGGTTCAGTGCTGTTCGATCGGCCCGGCTATCAGCACGGCCGCAAAACACAATGTGGCAATGCCGGACAGCACTATCACCGGCAGCGGAAAATACAGCGCGGCAATACAGCAGAGACCGCCCGCCGCCACCACGCAGCCGAGATTGAACAACGACCAGCGGGCGATCAACTGTGGCGCGGCTCGGACCGCGCTGATCACCAGCACCCCGAAAAGCAGCCCCAGCAGGCCCATTCCGACGCTGTAGCCGGTATTCAGATCGAAGACGCTGACCCGTCTGTCACCGTCGAACAAGGCTGTGGGGGTGCGTCTGGACAATTCGTCGACCACCTCTTCGCCCGCGGAGTCGGGGCCGTTGAAGATGTGCACGACGAGCAGATGAACCGCTCCGATGAGGCCGATGAGCGTGGCACCAGCCATATGCACGGGTGCGGCCCACCGGGCGGATGTCCCGGTGTGTGTGGTTGGCGCGGTCATCGCGACCTCCCGTGAATTATGGTGCGCTCCAGAACAGAACAAAATTTATGTTATAGGCTGGCGAACGTGGCGGGCAAGGCATCATGGTTGGCATCAGGGCTGGTGATCCTCGGTACGGCCGGGCCGACCGGACTCACGATCGACAAGCTGGTCGCGGCGACCGGACTCAGCACCGGGTCCTTCTACCACCACTTTCCGGGTATGCCCGGCTACAAATCCGCTTTGCTGGCCTACTTCGAGGAAATGCACACCACGCGGTACCTGCGCGAGATCGAGGCCGCCGACCTCGATCCGCGCGGTCGGCTCGACCTGCTCATCGATCTGGTGCTCGTGGATGACGAGCCCGCCGCCATCGAGGTTGCCGTGCGGGCCTGGGCGCTGGACGACCCGATCGCGGCCGCGGCCAAGGAGCGCGTCGACGGTACCCGGCTCGGTGTGTTGCGCACGCTGCTCGCGGACTGCGGATATGCCGAGGCAGATGCCGAGCAAACGGCGCAGATCCTCTATCTGCTCGTTCTAGGCGCGGGCAATATGTTGCCAGCCGTGCCACCCGCACAGTTGCGCGTCCTCTGCCGTCGGGTCCTGTCATGATCGACGATCTGGGCGCGGCCGTGCGCATCGACCGCCCGGTGCGCCGGGTGGTGTCGCTGGTTCCGTCGCTGACCGAGGCCGTCGCGGTGAGCCGCCCCGAAGTCCTTGTCGCGGCGACGGATTGGTGCACACACCCCGAAGACTTGGACGTCGAGCGGGTTCGCGGCACCAAGAATCCGAATGTGCGCCGAATCATCGAGCTCGCACCGGATCTGGTGCTGTCCAATCAGGAGGAGAATCGCCGCATCGATGTGCAGCGGCTGCGCGATGCGGGAATCCCGGTGTGGGTCACCAGAATCGAAACGCTGGACGAGGGTTTCGCCTCGCTGCGCCGACTTTTCACCGAAGCGCTGAACGGTCCGGTGCCGGATTGGCTTGTTGAGGCCGAAATATCCTGGGCAGCAACAGATCCCGGGCCGCCGCGCCGTACGGTCATTCCGATCTGGCGCAGCCCCTGGATGGTGGTCGGCCACAACACCTTCACCGGTGACCTGGCGGCGCGCCTCGGCCTCCGGCTCGTGCACGTCGACCGCACCGAGCGTTATCCGCACGTCTCCGAGGACGAGCTGACTCGTGATGTCGAACTCGTCCTGCTCCCTGACGAGCCGTACGTATTCACCAGATCCGATGGTCCCGAGGCATTCCCCGGCTTGCCTGTCGCTTTGGTCGAAGGCCGCAGCCTCACCTGGTACGGTCCATCCCTTGCCACCGCCCGCGACACCCTGACCCGCCAAATCGCCGAAGCCTTCGTCCCTTGATCGAGCGGTAGTGCCGCGTCCGATCCCCGGGCCGCGAAGTTTCGGCCCGGTTCAGGATTCGATTCGGTAGGTCCGTTGGGCGTTGGTTCGGAAGATCTGCTCGAGCTGATCGCGTCCGCCGCCGTGCTCGGTGATTGCGGTGGCGATGAGCTCGACGCTGTCGGCGATGCTTGTAATCGGCTTGTCCACCGGGAAATTGGAGCCCCACAGCAGGCGGTCCGCGCCGAAGACTTCGTAGGCATGTGCGACGAGCGGACGAATTCGATCCAGCAGCACCGGAATCGGTGTCGACGTGCCACGTGGTGGTACCGGGTGGCCGAGGATCGGCATCATCAAACCGCTGACTTTCGCGACCACATTGGGGTTTTCGGCGAGCGCGGTGAGATGGTCGCGCCAGCGGACGAATAGTTCCCGGCGCAGGCTCGGATTCGTTCCGGTGTGTTTGCCGACCGGGCCGAAAATCCCTGCGGGCGTGGCGAGATGGTCGAGCACGATCGGGACTTCCGGATAACGTTCGGCAAGCGCCGTCACATCGGGTAGCGCGTGCGAATAGACCCAGGCCTCGAAAGACAGCCCGCGCTCGGCAAGTGCCGCGAAACCGTTGAGGAATTCCTTGGTGGTGAGTGCGCTCTCGTGCTCGGTATAGGGCCGGACATCCGGATCCCGATGGTGGGCGACATGTGCGCGAATGCCGCGCACCAGCGGCGATGCGGCCATATGGGCATCGAGCAGCGCCGCGAAATCCGGTGCCGCCGGATCGGCATTCCCGATGATGGCGCCGAGCGCCGGGTGGTCGCCGCCGAATGGCAGCCCGGCCACCCACTTAGTCTCGTCCGCCCCGGCCAGCGCGCCCTTTCCGGTCCATCCGACCTCGATATGCACGATCGACTCGACCGGGACGCCGTCGGCATCCGCGCGGTAATTCGCGGGCAGATATGGATTCGCATAAGCGGTCGGATCCCCGACGAATTCCCGATCCCGGCGCGGCGCGACCCGCTTGGCCCAATCGATCGGAATGGGCAGCATCCGGAGCAACTTGGCCGTCCGGCTGAATTCGCGCGGCGTGCGGAACGGATCCCACTGATGAATATGGCTGTCGATAATCCGGATATTCGAGATATGCATGTCCGCCGTCCCAACCACGCTGAAGGCCCTGACATCGCGATTGTCACACGCGCGCGGGCGGGCGCGTTCGGGTTCAGCGGGAACCGTAGGCGGACAGGAATGTCCGCACCGCCGCATCGGCGATATCGGCCTGCTCGGCGTCGCTCACCTCGCGAGTGCCGAGCCGGGACCGGGCCTCCAACGGGGCGGTGAGCAGGGCGAGCAGCTGTTCGGCGGCCTGCGCAGGATCGTTGGTCCGCAGCCTGCCCGCAAGAGCGAGTCGCGCAAGTCGATCGGCCAGCGCCTCGGCAATGTGTCGCGAGGTGCGCTCCAGCACGGTGTCGGCCAGGTCCGGAAAGGCGGCGAGCTGCGCGTAGGTCAGCGCACGCAGCGAACGGGCGCGCTCGCCCGAGCATTCCGCGAGCAGCGCGCGCGCCGTCGCGGTGAGGGCGGCGGATAGATCGTCGCCCGGCTCGCGCAGGCGATCGATGATCGCGAGGGTTTCGGCGGCCACCGTGTCGGCGGCGGCCAGCACGGCGTGCCGGAAGAGGGTCTGCTTGTCATTGAGGTGGTTGTAGACCGTCGGTTTCGCGACGCCCGCCTCGTCCGCGATCTCCTGCACGCAGGCCTTGTCGTAGCCGCGCCGCGCGAAGACGGTGAAGGCGACGTCCAGGATCGCCTGCCGCTTATCGATGCGCCCGCGCGCCGCCGTCGTACCCGTCACCTCTGCATATTAGCGCCCGGCTGAACTTGCGGGTTCACTCTTGTGCATCTACTAGTCAGTTATCTAGATTGAACTCTATGGTTCAAAACGAGGAGGTATCCATGATCGTTCATCTGTTGCGCTTCGGCTTCCGCGAAGAGACCACCGAGGCGCAGAAGGCCGAGGTACTCGCGCTGATGAAGCGCACCGCATCGGTCGAATCGGTCTCCTTCGCGACCGTCGGCCAGAATCTCGGCGACGTGAGCGAAGGGCTGACCCATGCCTATTGCGTGGGCATCGAGGATCTGGACGCGATGGAGCGCTATATGCACGATCCGGTCCACCTCGCCGGTGATCCGCAGATCGTTCCGCACTTCCAGAAGATCGCCATCGGACCCGACGTATCGGATGAGCCGGATCCCGAACTGCGCGACAAGATCATGGCGCTGCACAACGCCAAGCTGGCGAAATACCCGGAGTGGGCGCGTCAGATGGATTCGATTCCGGAGGTGCGAATCTTCTGACGGCCCAACCTATTTCACACGTTGCGGCGGTACTGTCCGCCGACGGTGAAGAAGGTGTCGGTGATCTGTTGCAGAGTGCAGACCCGGGCGGCGTCCATCAGGACCTCGAAGATGTTGTCGTCGGTGCGGGCCACCGCGTCCAAGCGGGCGAGGGCGGCATGTGCGGCATCGCGGTGGTCGTTCTGGAACTGGCGCACGCGCTGCAGTTGTGACTGCTTCTCCGCCTCGGTGCCGCGAGCCAATTCGATGACCCGATGCGGTTCGCCGTGCGGGTTGCGGAAGGTATTGACGCCGATGATCGGCAGCGAGCCATCGTGTTTGCGGTGCTCGTAGCGCATGGATTCGTCTTGGATCTTGCCCCGCTGGTAGCCGGTCTCCATGGCCCCGAGGACCCCGCCGCGCTCGCTGATGCGATCGAATTCGGCGAGCACGGCCTCCTCGACGAGATCGGTGAGTTCATCGATGAGAAAACTGCCCTGGAGCGGGTTTTCGTTCATCGCGATGCCCCACTCGCGGTTGATGATGAGCTGAATGGCCAGGGCGCGGCGCACCGATTCCTCGGTGGGTGTGGTCACCGCCTCGTCGTAGGCATTGGTGTGCAGGCTGTTGCAGTTGTCGTAGATGGCGATGAGCGCCTGCAGGGTGGTGCGAATGTCGTTGAAACTCATCTCCTGTGCGTGCAGCGATCGGCCCGAGGTCTGCACGTGGTACTTCAACTTCTGCGAACGCTCGTTGGCGCCGTAACGATCTCGCATGGCAACGGCCCAGATGCGCCGCGCCACCCGGCCGATCACCGAATATTCCGGATCCATGCCGTTGGAGAAGAAGAACGACAGATTCGGTGCGAAGTCATCGATCTGCATGCCGCGTGCGAGATATGCCTCGACATAGGTGAATCCGTTGGCGAGGGTGAAGGCCAGCTGGCTGATCGGATTCGCACCGGCCTCGGCGATGTGATAGCCGGAAATCGAGACCGAGTAGAAGTTGCGAACACCCTTGCGCACGAACCATTCCTGGATATCGGCCATCATGCGCAGACTGAATTCGGTGGAGAAGATGCAGGTGTTCTGACCCTGATCCTCCTTGAGGATGTCGGCCTGAACGGTGCCGCGCACTGTCGTCAGGGCGCGTGCCGTGATATCGGCGGCCTCCTCGGCCGTGGGTTCGCGGCCTTCGGCGGTCGAGAACCGTTCCAGCGCTTGGTCGATGGCGGTATTGAGGAAGTAGGCCAGGATGGTCGGGGCCGGGCCATTGATGGTCATCGATACCGAGGTGGTCGGCGCGATCAGGTCGAAGCCGTCGTAGAGCGCCTTCATATCGTCGAGTGACGCGATCGAGACACCGGAGGTGCCGACCTTGCCGTAGATATCCGGGCGTTCGGCGGGATCGTGCCCGTAGAGCGTCACCGAATCGAAGGCGGTGGAAAGCCGTGTCGCCTCGGCATGTTCGCTGAGCACCTTGAAGCGCCGGTTGGTGCGGAACGGATCGCCCTCACCGGCGAACATCCGCGCCGGATCCTCGTTATCGCGTTTGAACGCGAAGACGCCCGCGGTGAACGGGAACCGTCCGGGTAAATTCTCCGAGCGCAGGAATCGCAGCAGCTCACCGTGATCAGTGAAGCGTGGCAGCGCGACGCGCGGAATGGAATTGCCGGACAGCGTCTCCCGGCGCAGGGGGGTGTGGATCTCCCGATCACGAACCCGAACCACCTGCTCCGCACCCCGATAGGAGTCGGCCAGTTCGGGCCAACCCGCCAGCAGTTCGGCATTGTCGGCATGCAGCGCGTCGCGGGCTTTTTCGGCGAGTTCGGCCACCGCGATGTCATCGGGCAGTTCGGCCGCCACCTGCTCGAGCCGCTGCAGGCGCTGTGCCGCAATGATTTGCGTGGCCGTATCGGCGTGGTAGTCGCGGACCGTATCGGCGATCTCGGCGAGGTAGCGCACCCGGGCGGGCGGGATGATCTGGGCGAACCTGGTGGAGGAGCGGGTTTCCACCTTCGGAAGTACGCCGGGCTCGAGGTGCAGACCGTGCTCGGCGAGCAATCCGGTGAGGTGCTGATAGAGCGCCGTTACTCCGTCATCGTTGAAAGTGGCTGCGCTGGTACCGAATACCGGCATCTCCTCGGGAGATTTGGCGAACTCCTCGCGATTGCGAATCAACTGGCGCGAGACATCACGCAGCGCGTCCTCCGCGCCGCGGCGCTCGAACTTATTGATCGCCACCACATCCGCGTAATCCAGCATGTCGATCTTCTCCAGCTGGGAGGCCGCGCCGAATTCCGGTGTCATCACATACATCGACACGTCGACGTGGTCGGTGACCGCGGCGTCGCCCTGGCCGATGCCGGGGGTTTCCAGGATGACCAGGTCGTAGCCCGCTGCCTTGCAGGCGGTCACGATGGCATCGATATTCTGCGGCAGCTCGTGGCCGCCGCGGGTGGCCAGTGAGCGGAAGAAGATGTGATCGCCGTCGAGGGCGTTCATCCGGATGCGGTCGCCGAGCAGCGCACCGCCGCCGCGTCGGCGGGTCGGGTCCACCGCGAGAATCGCGACGCGCAATTTGTCCTGCTGATCGGAACGCAGACGCCGCACCAATTCATCGGTGAGTGAAGACTTTCCGGAACCGCCCGTGCCGGTAATGCCGAGCACCGGCACTGTGCGTGCGGCGGCGGCCGAGGCCAGGGTCTGGCGATCGGACTCCGACAGCGTGTCCTGCTGCAGGCAGGTGATCGCGCGGGCGAGCGCGGCCCGTTCACCGGCGAGTACCGCGTCCAGCACCGGCGGCTCGGCGGCGAGATCGAAATCGCAGCTCCGGATCAGCTGATTGATCATGCCGGGCAGGCCGAGTCGCTGGCCGTCCTCGGGGGAGAAGATGGTCACCCCGGATTCGGCTAGGCGCGCGATCTCCTCGGCGACGATCACCCCGCCGCCACCGCCGAAAATCCGGACATGGCCGGCGCCGGCCTTCTTCAGTGCGTCGGCGAGATATTCGAAGTACTCGACATGTCCGCCCTGATACGAACTCACCGCGACGCCCTGCGCGTCCTCGGTGAGCACCGCGTCCACGACCTCACTGACCGCGCGATTGTGTCCGAGGTGGATGACCTCGGCGCCCTGCGCCTGCAGGATCCGTCGCATGATGTTGATCGCCGCATCGTGCCCGTCGAAGAGCGCGGCCGAGGTCACGAATCGGACGGGATGGGTGGGCGTGTGGAGCGCGGTGCTGTCGGCCACGGGGGTCCTCCGGGGGAGATCCTGTTTGGCGCCCGATACTAGGACGTCAAACTAATCTTACGGTGATGGCAGTCACAGCGCCAGGTGAACCGCGGCCGGATAGTTGGCCGAATGATTGCCGCGGGATTCCGCTCACCGTGACCGCAACCCGCGACATCCACCCCGGCTCGAGTTCCGATGGAGGCAGCTGCCGAACGGCGACCATTTCCGCTGGCAGGACCGCACTTCGAGCCAAGGACTATCCATGGGACCGAACCGCACACCGCACAAATGCGATTGGTGGTGAGTCGAAATGAACTTGCAGGCTGTCCGCCAGTGGTGCACCGCTGGTGTCGACCGGATCTCGCGGTGGTGCGAAATCAGTGCCGGGGCATGGACCGCGGTCGAAGCCCCGACGGTCACCACCGGGATGCGCGATGCGGTCGTGGCCGCAGCCGTCATCGAATTCGGTTCGCCGTTTCGGCCGAATGTGGCAGGCGGTGGCTATCGCATTTCACCTCACTCGCGCACCCTGGCACGGTATTGGAACTCGGCCTGAAGCGCTGAGTCGGCTTGCGGCAGTTAACGATTGCCGATGCACCGTCCATACTCGATACATGGGGATCCAGGATCGGTCGGGGGCGGCCTTACGGCGGCTGGTCGACGAAGGTGTATTGACCGAAGCTCAGCGCGATGCGGTTGCGAAGGCGCTGGTGGCGGAGCGGACTAAGCCGGAATCTCCCGGCAAGTTACTCGCCGAGATCGCCGCTTACATCGGCGCGGGGTTGGTGTTCGGCGCTCTCGCTCTCTTGCTCATATCGTCCTGGGGCGACCTACAGCGGACCGGGCGCGTCGTCATTTTCGGGCTGGTATCGGCTGGCCTCGCCCTCGGCGCGATCACGCTCGCCGGTGGCGTCTCCGCCTTGTTCGCGCGCTCCGCGGTCCCGGCTGGCTCTCGCGTGCGGCTTGCGACAGTGCTCTTCGCGCTCGCGTCCGGATCGGTCGCCGTGACGGTGGGTTCGGCCATCGATGGCGGCAATATCGATGACGCCTGGGTGTACGCCTGCCTTGCGGGCTTGGCGGTGGCCGTACTCGGCTACCTTGCGTTGCCGTCGGTCATCGGCCTTCTGGTTGCCGCCTGGTACAGCGTTGTCCTGGTCCCGGGCGTACTCGACGAGGTGTTCGGGGTCGAAGAAGTCTGGATCGGGCTCGGGTTGCTCGCCCTAGGCGCGATCTGGTTCGCGCTCACCAGGATCGGCGTGGTCGTCGAAACCTGGGCGGGCTATCTCATCGCGGTCCTCATCTCGGCGGCGGGCGTCGTGACCGTCTACGTCGACGCCGAGCGCGCGGGTTTCGTACTCGCCGTCATGGTGGCCGTCGTCTGCTTCGCGCTGCACGCCACACAGCGCTCGGCGGTGCTCATGATCGGCGGCGCTGCGATGATCGCGCTGGCCGTGGGCTTGGCGGTCGCCCATTGGTTCGACGGCGCGGTCGGCGCGATGGTCGCGATCCTGCTCATCGGCACAGTGGTCCTCGCTCTCGGTGCGTGGTTGCTCACCCGTCAGCCGAAGTCCTCCACCTGACCCGCAACATCTCTCCCACGGGATTTGCGCCCCGCCGAGCGCAGTCGAATGGTGGTGGTTGCCGGTGTTCCGAGCCACCATGCGACTACGCTCACCGCGCTGGTCGGGCGGCGTGTGCACCCTCAGTTCGCTGGGCGGTTGCCGTGGGATGAATCACAGTCTGTTCCCGCACCTATATTTACTTGGACATCCAACTATAGGATGACCGTAAATCGCGCGATGCGCGGCGTCCACTACGAGAACAGGACTGGCATGGTTCGCGAACTCACTCATTACATCGGCGGACAGCATGTCGCCGGGGCCTCGGGCAACTTCGCCGATGTCTTCGATCCGAATACCGGCCAAGTGCAGGCGCGGGTGCCGCTGGCGAGTAAGGCCGAGGTCGATGCCGTCATCGCGAATGCGGCCGAGGCGCAGCAGGTGTGGGCTGCGTTCAATCCGCAGAAGCGGGCCAGGGTGCTGATGAAGTTCCTGACACTCGTGCAGGACGAGATGGATTCCCTTGCGGCGCTGCTGTCTGCCGAACACGGCAAGACCATCCCCGACGCCAGGGGCGATATCCAGCGCGGTATCGAGGTCATCGAATTCGCGGCGGGTATTCCGCATCTGCTCAAGGGTGAGTACACCGAGAGCGCGGGCACCGGCATCGACGTCTACTCGATGCGGCAGCCGCTCGGTGTGGTCGCGGGGATTACCCCGTTCAACTTCCCGGCCATGATTCCGCTGTGGAAGGCCGGTCCGGCGCTGGCCTGCGGAAACGCCTTCGTGCTCAAGCCGTCCGAGCGCGACCCCTCGGTGCCGCTGCGGCTGGCCGAGCTGTTCCTCGAGGCGGGTCTGCCCGCGGGTGTGTTCAACGTGGTCAACGGCGATAAGGAAGCCGTCGACGCGATCCTGCACTCGCCGACCGTCAAGGCCGTCGGCTTCGTCGGCTCCACCCCGATCGCGCAGTACATCTACGAGACCGCGACCGCGAATGGCAAACGCGCACAGTGCTTCGGCGGCGCCAAGAACCACGCGATCGTGATGCCGGACGCCGACCTCGACGATGTCGCCGACCAGCTCATCGGCGCGGGCTACGGCTCGGCGGGCGAGCGCTGCATGGCCATCTCGGTTGCTGTCCCGGTCGGCCAGGAGACCGCGAATCGCCTGCGCGAGAAGCTGATCGAGCGGATCGCCAAGCTGAACGTCGGGCGCTCCGACGATGCCGGTGCCGATTTCGGCCCGCTGGTCACCAAGGATGCGCTCGGCCGAGTCGAGAACTACGTCCAGATCGGCGTCGATGAGGGGGCCGAGCTGGTGATCGACGGGCGGGGTCTCGCGGTCGACGGCGGCGAAGGCGGGTACTTCACCGGCGCAACGCTTTTCGACAATGTCACCCCGGAAATGCGGATCTACAAGGAAGAGATCTTCGGCCCGGTGCTCGCGATCGTGCGGGCCAAGGATTACGACGAGGCGCTGGCCCTGCCCAACGAGCACGAATACGGCAACGGCGTTGCGATCTTCACCCGCGACGGCGATACCGCACGGGATTTCGCCGCCCGCGTGCAGGTCGGCATGGTCGGCATCAATGTGCCGATTCCGGTGCCGATCGCGTACCACACCTTCGGCGGCTGGAAGCGCTCCGGATTCGGCGATCTGAACCAGCACGGTCCGGATTCGATTCGCTTCTACACCAAGACCAAGACCGTTACCCAGCGCTGGCCTTCCGGGCTGAAGGACAGCAACCACTTCGTCATTCCGACGATGGACTGAATGGCCCACGGACGGGAGGTCGACGATCGTGTTCGCACTGAATGACGACGAGCGCGCCATTACCGAAATGGCGCGCGACTTCGCCGACGAATACCTCGCCCCGAACGCCCTGGAATGGGATGAGCAGAAGCACTTTCCAGTGGATGTGCTGCGCAAGGCGGGTTCGCTCGGCATGGGTGGCATCTATATCGGCGAGGACGTCGGCGGCTCCGGACTGCGCAGGCTCGATGCCGTGCGCATCTTCGAACAACTGGCCACCGGCTGCCCCGCCATCGCGGCGTATATCTCCATCCACAACATGGTCGGGTGGATGATCGACAACTACGGCAATGCCGAGCAGCGCAACCATTGGCTGCCCCGGCTGACCTCGATGGAATGGCTCGGCAGCTACGCGCTCACCGAACCGGGCGTCGGATCGGATGCGGCGGCCTTGAGCACCAAGGCCGTTCGCGACGGTGACGACTACTTGCTCACCGGGGTAAAGCAATTCATCTCCGGCGCGGGCAGCACCGATGTGTACGTCATCATGGCGCGCACCGGCGACGCGGGTGCGCGCGGGATTTCGGCATTCATCGTTCCAGCCGATACGCCCGGAATTTCCTTCGGTGCCAACGAGAAGAAGATGGGTTGGAATGCCCAGCCCACTCGTCAGGTGATTCTGGACAATGCCAGGGTGCCCGCCGCCAATATGCTCGGCGTCGAGGGCAATGGCTTCCGCATCGCTATGAACGGACTCAACGGCGGGCGACTCAATATCGCCGCCTGCTCGTTGGGCGGCGGGCAGGCGGCGCTCGAGAAATCCGTGGCGTACCTGGCTCAGCGCAAGGCATTCAACAGCCGACTGCTGGACAACCCGGCATTGCAATTCCAGCTCGCGGATATGCGCACCTCGCTGGAGGCGGCGCGGACCCTGCTGTGGCGGGCCGCCGCCGCATTGGATGCCGATGCCGACGACAAGGTCGAACTGTGCGCCATGGCAAAGCGATTCACAACCGACGCCGGATTCGAAGTCGCGAATAAGGCGCTGCAGATGCACGGCGGCTACGGATACCTGGCCGAATACGGCGTGGAAAAGATCGTCCGCGATCTGCGGGTGCACCAGATTCTGGAGGGCACCAACGAAATCATGCGGGTGGTCGTCGCCCGCTCGGTGGTAGGAGCAGCATGACGGAATCCGAAGTTCTCATCGATAAGCGCGACGGACTCGGTCTGATCACGCTGAACCGGCCCAAGGCCATCAACGCACTGAATCATCCGATGGCCCTTGCCATTTCCGCCGCACTTCAGGTGTGGGCCGATGACGACGAGGTGCGCACCGTCGTCGTCACCGGTGCGGGGGAGCGCGGGCTCTGCGCGGGCGGCGATATCGTCGCCATCCACCGTGACGCGTCCGCATTGCATGGTGGCTCCCCCGCCGATGCGGATTCGGCCACCGGTGTGTTCTGGCGCGACGAGTACATCCTCAACGCCCTGATCGGCCGCTACCCGAAGCCGTATGTGGTGGTCATGGACGGCATCGTGATGGGCGGCGGTGTCGGTCTTTCCGGCCACGGCAGCCACCGGATCGTCACCGAGCGCTCCAAGATCGGCATGCCGGAGGTCGGCATCGGCTTCGTTCCGGATGTCGGTGGCACCTACCTGCTCGCCCGCGCGCCGGGTGAAATCGGCACGCACGTCGCACTGACGACGGCGCGGATGAGCGCCGGTGACGCCATTGCCGCGGGATTCGCCGATCACTACGTGGCCTCGGAACATATTCCGGCACTGCTGGAAACGCTGCGGACCGAGTCCGCGGAGATCGCGATCGCCAAATTCGCCACGGACGCACCGGAATCCGAGCTGGTCGCCCAGCAGGACTGGATCGATGCCTGCTACAGCGTTGATACCGTCGAGGAGATCGTCGATCGGTTGCGGACGCACGGCTCGCCGGAGGCCGCCAAGGCCGCGACCGAACTGCTCGCCAAATCGCCTGTGGCACTGAAGGTGACGTTGCGTTCGCTGCGTGCCGCCCGTGCCGCGAAGAGCCTCGAGGCGGTGCTGAACGAGGAGTACCGGGTGTCCATCGCTTCGCTGGCCTCGCACGATCTGGTCGAGGGCATCCGCGCGCAGGTGATCGACAAGGACCGCAACCCGCAGTGGTCGCCCGCGACGCTCGCCGATGTCACCGCCGAGCAGGTCGACGCGTACTTCGTCGAATTGGGCGATAAGGAACTGGGTTTGGAGGCAATCAAGTGACGAAGAAGATCGGTTTCCTCGGCCTCGGCCATATGGGCGGTCCGATGGCCGCGAACTTGGTCAAGGCCGGATATGAAGTGCTTGCCTTCGATCCTGTCCCCGCGGCGCAGGAACAGGCACGCAAAGACGGTGCCACCGTGGTGGATTCGGCCACTACGGCCGCCGTGGGCCGCGACGTCGTGATCACCATGCTGCCCAATGGCAAGCTGGTCCTCGACGTCTACGCCGATCTGCTCGCCGCCGCGGATCCGGGCACCCTGTTCATCGACTGCTCCACCATCGATGTCGCCGACGCCAAAGCGGCCGCCGCCCGCGCCGTCGATGCGGGTCATCGTGCACTCGACGCCCCGGTCTCCGGTGGTGTCGCCGGTGCCGCGGCGGGCACGCTGACCTTCATGGTCGGCGGCACCGAGGCCGACTTCGCCGATGCGCTCGATGTGCTCCAGGTCATGGGCGGCAAGGTCGTGCACTGCGGTGGCTCCGGTGTCGGCCAGGCCGCGAAGATCTGCAACAACATGCTGCTCGGCATTTCGATGATCGGCCTGTCCGAGGCCCTGGTGCTCGGCGAGAAGCTGGGCCTGAGTCACCAGTCGTTCTTCGATGTGGTCTCGACCGCATCCGGCCAGAGTTGGGCGCTGACCAGCTACTGTCCGGTTCCGGGGCCGGTCCCGACCAGCCCGGCGAACAACGATTATCAGCCCGGTTTCGCGACCGCGTTGATGACCAAGGACCTGGGTCTGGCCGCGAATGCCCTGCGGGATAACGACGTCGACGGCCAGCTCGGCCTGCTCGCCGCCGAGATCTACACCCGGTTCAACCAGTCGCAGGGCGGGAAAGACTTCTCCGCTATCGTCACCGATATCCGTGACCGTTCCGATGAAGAGGGTGTCTGAAAGATGGATGCATCGCGAAGCGATTCCGTGGGGGGTGGTGGTCGGGCGACGGGAGGGCGCGACTTCGAGACGATTCTGCTGGAGCGCAAGGGCCGGGTCGGCTGGATCACGCTGAACCGCCCGAAGGCGCTGAACGCGCTGAACGCGCAGGTCCTCGACGATGTCATCGCCGCGCTCGACGAACTCGAGCACGATGACGCGATCGGCGCCATCGTCATCACCGGTTCGGAGCGGGCCTTCGCGGCCGGTGCCGATATCAAGGAGATGCAGCCCAAGTCGTACATGGACATGTTCATGAACGACTACTTCGCCCGCTGGGACCGGCTGGCGCAGTTCCGCAAGCCAACCATCGCCGCCGTCGCCGGTTACGCCCTGGGCGGTGGCTGTGAGCTGGCCATGATCTGTGACATCCTGCTCGCCGCCGACAATGCGAAATTCGGTCAGCCCGAAATCAAGCTGGGCGTCATCCCGGGCATCGGCGGCTCACAGCGCCTGACCCGCGCCGTCGGCAAGGCCAAGGCCATGGATCTGGTGCTGACCGGCCGCAATATGGATGCCGAGGAGGCCGAGCGCGCTGGCCTCGTATCCCGCATCGTGCCCGCCGCCGAACTGCTCGACACCGCACTCGAGGTCGCCGAGACCATCGCCTCGATGTCACTGCCGGTCACCATGATCGCCAAGGAAGCCGTGGACCGCTCCTTCGAAACCACCCTCGCCGAGGGCCTGCGCTTCGAACGCCGAGTCTTCCACTCGCTCTTCGCAATCGACGATCAGAAGGAAGGCATGAGCGCCTTCGTCGAGAAGCGTCCGGCGAAGTTCACCAACAGCTAGCGCTGACGCATAGCACTGTGCCCGGCCGAGTGGATCTCGGCCGGGCACAGGTGTATTCGATCAGCGGCGGCCGCGTCGCCGGAACGACTGCGACAGATCGGCCGTGGCGAACGCGATCGGCGCGCTGCCGTCAACGCTGTACCGGTACAGCGCCGTCTGGTAGATGCCCGACAGCGCGGACACGATAACCCCGGTCGCCATGAGCCATGCGATGCCGAGCGCGATCACTGCCAGCCCGGCTACCGCACCCGTGCCGAGCATCAGGAATCCGACGAACATCACCAGAATGCCCGGCAGGGCGAACAGCAAGCCGAACAATCCGAGCCCGGCATTGCCTGCCAGATTCTCCCCCCAGGTCCGCTGCAAAGCCGCCGACGAATCCTGCACCGCCGCAACAATATTACGATCCTCGAGCACGATCTTCGGCAACACCAGGAACGTCACCACCTGCCATGCCGTCCCAGCGACAGCGGCCAAGATCATCCCGAGAAACGGCACCCGATCCTGTAGCCACCGCAACGCCTGCGACACCGTGGCCGAAATCGCCGCCCACACCAGAATCTGCGGCCATCGCGCCCCCGCCGCCCGCAGCCCCTCGGCCACATCGGGGTCCCCACCCTGCAACGCGACATTCGCCTGCGAGATCAATGCCGCATTGAAGAAAATCGTGACGAACGCGGAGACCAGATACATCAGCCCGAACAGCACGTAGGTCATCGTCGATGATTTGTGCCAGACATCATTGGCAATGATCGGCACAATGAATGTCGCGGCCACCAGGACGCTCGCGACCGCCGAGAACACCGGAAAAACCGCCAATTCTTTGCGCGACCTCGCACAGGTTGCACGCTATGTGTGACTGTCAGCGGCCTTCGATCAGCGGGGAGGAGGAGGGTATGGCGTGGCGCAGCCGAGGCGATTCTCCAGAGCGTTCGCAACCCGGTTCAGTTGAAGGACGGTGCCGGGACTTCCGCAACTTCCACGGGGGTCGGCGGGTTGACGCCGCCGGGTGGCTGAGCGGCACTGTGGTCTATGGCGAGCAGTCCGGCGATGGTCGCGCCCAATGCGATCGTAACCACAACGGCGGCAATGAGTTTGCGGCGACCAGTGGTGGTCGGCACCAGTGAGCCGGTCAGCGCACCACTGCGTAAGCGCGCCATGCGCACATCGCCGTTGGGGCGTTCCGCGGCAAGCAAAACCGCCCCGCGGGCCGAAACGTATTCGGGCTCTTCGTCGTAGATGACCGGGAGTTCGATCATTTCGGACAATTCTTCGCGGATATCGGGGTTGCGTGTGCAGCCGCCCAGCAAGATCAGAGCTTCCGGTTGGACGCCGGTTTCCTCGACCAGTTGGCGGACGAATGATGCGGAGTGGTGGATGCCCGCGGCGCACAGTTCGGCGAGGTCGCTGCGGGTGACCACGGCGCGTCCGCCGGAACTGTTGTCCATGGCGGTGATCACCCGAGCGCTGCTGAGTTCTTCGCGATGCCTGCGGCTGGTGAGTTTGTCGGTGAGTACACCGCCGCGGGCCAATTGCCAGCGCAGCAGTGCGTCGAAGCCGTCGCCGCCGAGTACGGTGCTGCGCTTGCTGGACAGGATGGTGTCGGTGCGGCAGTCGGCGTGGGTGATGGTCAGGCCGGAATTGCCGAGGTCGTAGAGAATGACCGAGCCTGTGGTGGGCAGGCAGCCGGTGAAGCGCAGGTAGCGCAGCTGGGCCAGCGGTTCGTCGACGATGGTGAGCCGGGTGCGGCCCGCGGTGGTGCGGATGGCGTCGGCGTGCAGCGGGCAGCGGCAGGTCACGGCGGTTCCGGTGATGAGCTCGTCGCGCCGGTCGGCGGCCGCGCGCATCTCGCGGATCGCCTCGAAGACCGGTTCCTCGACCCCACCACCCGCCCGACGCGGCACCTGGCATCGATCGATCGGGGGGAGATGCGGCTGATCGGAATGCGTCAGCATCGCGCGGGCACCACCAGCGCCCGCCGATACCCCCAAGACCAGCACCATGGATTCCATGGTGGACCCTTTCGCCTCCGCTGCCAAGAAGACGGGGCGGGAAATTCGCTAGTTGGATGCCAGACCGTTACCGCGCGGTCGTCCGCGCAGTGTAAAGACCGACCGGTTGGGCTGTTTGGTTACTGCTCGTGCGCCGACCATCGGGCCGGTTCGTCACCGGTGTCGAAGTCCCCTGCGGCATGGCGGAATTCCGCGAGCAACTGCAGCAGCGTGTGCAGCCGATCCGGTGGAAGGCCGGGAATCGCGAAGACTTTCGCGTTGAGTTCCTCGGTCGCGTCGGCGACCAATTCCCTTCCAGCAGAGGTGATTTCGATCAGGGTGGCACGTCGATCGCTGGGGTGCGGCACGCGCTCGACGAGCTGCGCGGCCTCGAGGCGATCGACGGTATTCGTCACGCTGGTCGGGTGCACCTGCAGTCGTGCACTGGCCTTCGCCATGGGTAGTGCACCCGTCTTGCTGAAAGCGAGCAGCATGAGGAGTTCATATCGAGAGAATGTCAGACCGGTCGGTTTCAGCGCCTCGTCCACTCGGGCCATCACGATTTGCTGGGCGCGAACCAGTGAGGTCACCGTCGCCATTCCGTCGGCGAAATCGCCCCAGCCGTGGCCGACCCATTGACGATGGGCCTCCTCGATCGGATCAATCGGAAGTGGGCGTGGCCGCGACATGGTCTTGATCATTCCACGTTCCGCCTCCGCTCCGGATCTTCTCCCGATCGGTGAGCGCCGCAGAAGTCGCATTCCGGAGAATCGAGCGTCATCGGTTCGGATCACACTGAGTGCAAACGTGGGCATTTCGATCCGGCGACGGCAATATTCATTGCGAGGCGGGCGTGGCTGAGTGGTTGAGGCAACGGTCTGCAAAGCCGTTTACGCGGGTTCAATTCCCGCCGCTCGCTCCAAAGGTGAGGGTGCGCCATGGGTGCCCGGCCCGGTGATACGCCACCGCCGGGCCGGGTGTCCGTGGTTCAGGCCGCTTCGAAGGCCACGGCGTTCCCGAGCACCTCCAGACGGACGCGCTCGCCCGTGGTCGGCGCCGCGACGCTGGCCCGGCGCACCCGCACCGGATCGACATCGCCGTCCAGCGCGATGGTAAGCATCACATCCGCCCCGCGGAACTCCACGTCGTGCACGGTCCCGCTACTCGATTCGCTATCCGAAACCACCTGTGCCACAAGCTGTTCCGGACGGATCATGATGGTTGTCGACCCGGTCGGCGCGGACTTCTGCACCGGAACCCGGCCGAGCGCGCATTTGGCCACATCGCCGTCGACCACCGCATCGAGCAGTACACAATCACCGAGGAATTTGGCGGTGAACAGATCGGTGGGCGCGGCGTAGACCTCTTCCGGCGCGCCGACCTGGGTGAATACTCCCTCGCGCATGACCGCGACCTGTTCGGCGAAGCAGAGTGCTTCCTCCTGGTCGTGGGTGACCAGGATGCTGGTCATGCCCGCCGCGCGCAGCGTCTCGGCAACGGCCTGCCTGGTGGTGGCTCGCAGCCCGGCATCGAGTGCGCTGAATGGCTCGTCGAGCAGCATCACATTGGGTTTGCGGGCGAGCGCACGCGCGAGCGCGACGCGCTGCTGCTGGCCGCCGGAGAGCTGATGGGGGCGACGGTCGGCGTAGGACGGATCGAGCGAGACCATCTCCAGCAGCTCGTTCACCCGATTCCGGCCGCGTCGAATTCCGCAGAATCCGTTGTGCAGACCGTAGGCGATGTTCTGGCCGACGGTCAGATGCGGGAACAGCGCACCGTCCTGCGCGACGTAACCGACATTGCGCCGCTGTGGCGGGACCGAAAACCGGTCGCGGGTCACGGTTTCCGTGCCGATCGCGACCGAACCCGTATCCGGCGCCTCGAATCCGGCGATCACCCGCAAGAGCGTGGTCTTTCCGCACCCCGATGACCCGACCACCGCGGTCGAACTGCCGTTCGGCACTTCGAGATCGATCCCGCCGAGTACCCGGTGGTGGCCGAATGTCTTCGAAACGTCCGCCACGACAAGCCGACTCATAACCCGGCCGCCTTCCTGGATTGGGTGAACAGCAGATACGTCACCGGCACGGCCGCGACGATCATGATGAGTGCATAGGGCGCGGCCGCGGCATAGTCCAATTCGCCCGACAGCGACCAGAATCGCATTGCCAGTGTGCGAGTTCCGCTGGGCGCCAACAGCAATGTCGCGGTCAATTCGGTCGCGACCGCAACGAATACCAGCGCACCGGCGGAGGCCGCGGCGGGTGCGGTCAGCCGCAGCGTGACGCGCAGGAAGGTGACCGGCCCCGATTGACCGAGCGAGCGCGACACTTCCTCCAGCCCGACCGGCACCTGCGCCAGCCCGGCCCGCACGCTGACCAGCGCCCGGGGCAGAAACATCAGCACATAGGCGGCCACGACCATGGTCACCGTCTGATAGAGCGGCGGCGCCCACCGAATGGTGACCGTCACCATGGCCAGCGCGATCACGATGCCCGGCAGCGAACTCGTAATGTAATTGGCGCCCTCCACCATTCGGGCGAATGCCGATGTCGAGCGCACCGCGATCCAGGCCACCGGGAACGCGCACAGCGTGGTGAGCAGCGCGGCCATCGCCGCAAGGGCGACGGTCTGTCCGAGCGCCGTGCCGATCTCGGTGTAATCCCAGACCTGCGCACCGCCGATGCGCAGCCAGCGCACGATGGTCCACAGCGGTACGCCGATCGAGCCGACGACCACTGCGGCCAGGGCAGCCAGAACCGGAATCGTGCTGGGCCCCAATGCAATCCGGGCAGCTGCCCGAGGCGCACCGCTGCCGATCCTGGCGTAACGCGCCTTACCGCGCGCCCCGGCCTCGGCCGCCAGCAACACCAGACAGCACAGCACCAGCACACCGGCCAGCATGCTGCCTGCCGGACCGGCGAAACTGGATTGATACTGCTCGAAGATCGCGGTCGTGAAGGTGTCGAACCGGATCATCACGAACGCGCCGTATTCGGCGAGCAGATGCAGCGAGATGAGCAGTCCGCCGCCGAGAATCGCCAATCGCAACTGCGGCAGGACGATTCGGGTGAAGACCGCGACCGGACCGGAACCCAGCGCACGCGCCGATTCCTCCACCGCCGGATCGAGGCGGCGCAGTGTGGCCGCCGCGGGCAGATATACCAGCGGGAAATACGACATGGTGGAGATCACGACGCCCGCCCACAGCCCGTGCATGGTCGGGAAAACACTGACCCAGCCGTAGCTGTTCACGAACGCGGGCACAGCGAGCGGTGCCGCGAATACCGGCCCCCACCACGCCGCGCCCGGCACATTCGTCCGCTCCACCACCCAGGCCAGCCCGACCCCCAGCACCACACAGATCGGGACGGTGACCAGCACCAGCCCGACCGTATTGCGCAGCAGATCAGCGACTCTCGGGCGGAAAACCAATTCGGCCGCCTCGTGCAGACCGGTGGAGAAGACGGTGGACACGATGTAGCCGAGCGGCACGAACGTCGCCGCCACCAAGAGCAATGCGACGGTCGTGACGAGTGGCCCGGGTCTTCCGACCCGGGGTGCGGCGACAGCGGTCCGGACGGCCATGACTAGAGCAGACCCGCCTCGGTCATCAGCGCCGTCACCTTCTTGGCATCGAGTTTGCTCGGATCGACGGCGGGCGCCTGCAGCGAGGCCAGCGGCGGCAGCGCCGGATTGGCCGCCACATCACTGGCGACCGGGTACTCCAACGAGGTGCCGTCGCGCAGGATCTCCTGGCCGGCCTTGGCGGTGATGAACTCCAGGAACTTCTGCGCCGACTCCTGCTTCTTGCTCGACTTCAGCACGCCGCCACCGGAAACCGATACGAAGGCGCCCGGATCCTGGTTCTTGAAGTAGTGCAGCCCGGTGTGGCTGCTGCTCTCCTTGGTGTTGGCCTGATCGCGGTACCAGTAGTAGTGGTAGATAACGCCGCCGTCGGGCTGTCCGGAGTCGACCGCCTTCATGGTGGCGACATTGTTCGGGAATGCCGTGGCGTTGTCCTTCATGCCCTTGAGCCATGCCTTGGTAGCGTCCTCGCCCTCGAGCGCGAGCAGGGCCGCCACGATGGCCTGGAAGTCGGCGCCGGAGACGCCAGCGCCCCAGCGGCCCTTCCACTGCGGCTGCGCCAGATCGAGCAGCGACGCGGGCAGCTGACCGGCCGCGATCTTGTCCTTGTTGTAGACGAAAACCGTTGATCGGGCGGCGATTCCGGTCCACTTCCCGGTGGACGGGCGGAACTGCGCGGGCACCTGGTCCAGGGTCTTCTTGTCGACATCGGCGAACAGTCCGGCGTTCTCCACCAGCGCCATGGCGGGAGAGTTCTCGGTGAGGAAGACATCGGCGGGGGACGCCGCACCCTCGGCGACCAACTGGTTGCCCAGTGCGGTGTCACCGCCCTGGCGCAGCGTGACCTTGATCCCGGTCTCCTTGGTGAACGCGTCCACCCATTCCTTGGTCAGCGATTCGTGCTGGGCGTTGTAGACGGTGATCTCGTTCTTGTCGTCCGAGGAATTCGAACAGGCCGTCACGCCGAGCGCCGCGACAGCGACGGCCAGCGCTGCGGAGACCGCTTTCCATCTGATCGACATGTTCGAGTCCTTCCGACGCGTGCAAGGTTTCACTTCATATGATGAGGCTTACCTAAGCAAGATACCGCGTCCGAACTGCGGCGATGGTATCGGTACGGCTGCGGCGGACGTGAGTTTGTCGACCGGTCAGGACAGACCCGAGAAGTCCCGCAGCACAACGTGATTGCGGTCGGCGAAGGTGCCGAGCGTGTAATCCGGCAGCAGGCCGAAGTATTCGCCGCGGGTGGTCGCACTCCAGCGGCGGGCGGCGGCGGTGCGTGTCTTGTAGAAGTTGATCATGTACCCGCCTTCGTACAGGCGCAGCAGGCTGTAGCCGCCCGGATACTCCTTCACCGCGGCGACCTCCAGGAATTCCACCGCGGCACCGGTGTCGGGGCGGGTGCGACGGTTTCGGTGGGTATGGCCACTGTGCTGCAGGAATACGCCGGGAGCGTGTTCGTAGAGCGTCTGGAGTTCGATGCTGTCCGGGCGGTTGAGGACGAAACCAGGTCCGGCGGTATTGGTCAGACCGGATTCGATGGTCACCGGGTGATGTCCGAAGACCAGCGTCGGGCGGTCCGGATCCTCGCGAAGCAGTTCGCCGAGCCGGTCGAATTGCGGGCGTTCGATGCTGCCGCCCGAACCGTCGAGTTCGCTGGTATCCAGTCCGAGCAGCCGCAGGCCGCCCAACTCGTGTTCGATCAGTTGCTGACGCGGATTGAATTGCTCTGCCCAGCAATCGTAATGATCCGCGGGTGCGGGAATGCAACCCTGATATTCGGGGCCTATGTGCGGACGGTCGTGATTGCCGCGCACGGCGAGGTAGTCGCGGCCCTGCGCGCCCCAGGAGTCCAGGTGCCCGCGAACCGAACGCGATTGCTCCGGCTTCGCCTCCGCGGTGAGATCGCCCGCGATGAGCAGGAGGTCGGCGGCGCGGTCGGGGCGGCGCAGATCATCGAGCATGGCCGCGAGCATCACCTCCGGGTAGGGCGGCAGGCCGGGCTCCTGCCGGAAACCCGGCGGCAGGTTGTCGACGACGAGGCCGCTGACCTGCTCGCCGTAGTGCACGTCATTGGCCAGTGCGACGGTGCGCAGCGAACGGCCGGGCGGCGGTGTCAGGGTGGTGAATTCCCCGGTGGATTCCGGACTTCCGGGGATGCGAGTGGTCAGCGATAGCGCGGGGACAGCGCGGACGCCGTTCGACCGTGCCTCGAATCGGTAGGGACGGCCTGGTTCGAGACCGCCGATCTCGGCATAGTGGAACGGTGTGGGCTCGTCCTCGGCATAGACGGTGGTCAGCGCTGAATCGGCCGGACCGAGGCGCACTTCGGCGTCCGTGTCGACCGGCAGCAGTCGGCCGCTCGGATCCGGGGCGACCGTCGCCCAAGTGAGAATCACCGATCGATCGGTGACCGTGACGACCTCCAAATCGGTCGCGAAGAGCGGATTCGGTTGGGCCCGAACCGAACCCGGGTCCGCGAGGCTTGCGAGCGCGGCCAGCCCGATGGCGCTGAGGAGGGTCCGGCGCGACGGTCCGCAGCAGCTCATCCGACGAGATTACGTCAGTTCTTACCCGACTCCGCCGAGCAGATCTTCCACTTCCCGTCTTCCTTGCGCAGGTGTTCGGTGGTGCCCGTATCGGTATCCGGCGTCTCGCCCGGGACGGTCAGCGTGAGTTTGCCGGTGATCCGGGCCGTCGCACGGTCGCCGGTGACGACGATGTCATCGATCTTGTCGATGCTGACCTCGATCTTGGCAGTATCGAATTCCTTCTTCTGCTCATCGGTCAGCGTGTCGAACTCGGCACGGTCGGCCGCGCATGCCTTGCCCGCCGCGGCGGCGAAACCGTTCGACTCGAGCGTGTCATAGAAGTCATGGATGGCCGCCTGGATCTTCTTCTCGTCCGAGGCCAGCGGCGTCTTGCCCTGCACAGTCAGCACCACGCCCGCGGCGACCGCACCCGCGATGACGAGCACCAGCACCAACAGGCCGATGATCAGCCCGGTCCGGCGCTTCTTCGGCGGCGGATACCCCGGTTGCTGATAACTGCCAGGCGGCGGATACCCCTGCTGGGGTCCATATCCCGGACCACCCGGCGGCGGATAACCACCCTGCTGCGGATACCCCGGCCCACCCTGCTGCGGATAGCCATACGGCTGCTGCGGCTGCCCCTGTGGCGCCCCGAACGGCGGTTGCCCACCCGGCGGATATGTCATCGTCCCGTCCTCCCGCTCACCCCGACTGTGTGTGAGATTACGGCAACACGGACCACCACGATTGGACACCGATCAGTATCGGTTTTCGTAGCTCTGATGACGTATCCGGCCGAGCCACCATCCGTCGATCACCGGGTACTACGAGAACCGAGTACCGCGAAAGGCCGGTCGGCTGCCGGGAATTCAGTGCTGACCGGCGAAGTCACGGATGAGTGCGCCGGTGCGGTCGGGCTCTTCGACCATGGGCGTGTGGCCACAGTCGAGGCTCTGGATCCGAATGCCCGGGACGCGGCGGTAGTCCTCGAAAGAGTCCGGCTGCCAACGCTTGTCCTGCGAGCCGTAGAGCACCATGGCCGGTACGCCGAGGTCGGTGAGCCGGTCCGGTTCGGTCCGTTCCCGCAGGTAGTCATCCGACGCGGTGGAGGTCGCGGTGAGACTGCGGTAGGTCATGCCGCGCAGGTCGGCGACGAACTGGTCGGGGATCCGCACGTCCCGGGTGAACGCGGAGCTCATGGCTTGCCGGAGGACGACGTCCGGGAGCAGCGGCCACAGCGGCTGCCCAATCGCCGGAACGAACAGCAGGTTGCCGACCGGACCGTTGTCGGTGACGGCGTCCAGGCGGGGTCCGGAGTCGATCAGCATGATCGCCGACACCAGGTCGTGACGCTGTTCGGCCAGTGAGGTGGCCACGTAGCCGCCGGAGGAATGCCCGACCACGATCGCCTGGCGCACGCCCAGCTGGTCGAGCACGGCCCCGACTCGGCTCGCCTGTTCGGACGTGCGGTAGCCGCTGTCGGGTTTATCGGACTTGCCGTGGCCGAGCAGGTCGATGCGCACGACGTACTGGTCCCGCAAGGCGGGCAGCACCGGATCCCAGTAGGCGGTCGAGGCGCCCAGCCCGTGCAGCAGCACCAGCGCGCGAGCGCCGGGTGTTCCGTCGGCGACGACGTGGATGTCTCCGCCCGGCAGGTGCACCATGTGCTCATGCGAGTCGTCGGTCCCGGCGTTCGCTGCGCCGGTCGTATTGCCGGTGAGCACGGCGACCAGGACGGTGGCGATCAGCAGCCCGATACACCGCGACCGATTCGGTCCTGCGGCGACAGTGGTTTCGTCCACGGTTCCTCCTTCGATTGGTTGGGACGCCATTACGTTCGGGCACGACGACGGGTCGCGTATTGGAGAAATGTCAGCGTCCGCGGCTGCTCATACAATCGACGTGTGCCTTGGGACATCGCGCGACCGGCGCGGCCACCCGCTCTGCGCGGCGTCGACATGGCCGGATTTCATGTTCACGGGGACGGTCCGGAGCAGGTGCGTGTCATTCCACATCCGGCGGTCACGGTGATCGTCGAGTTCGGCGAGTGCAGCTTCGAGGTCCGCGACTCGACTGGCCGCGGCCATTCGGGCAGCCTGACCCTCGGCCTCGCCGGTACCGCGCTTCCGGTCCGCGTCGACGCCGTCGAATGCGTCCAGATCCGCCTGGAACCGGTTGTCGCCCAGGCCATCCTCGGCTTCCCGCCCGGCGACCTGGGCGGAACCATCATCGGCCTGGACGACCTCTGGGGCCGCGAGGCAGCGTGGCTGCGTGAGCGCCTGCACGAGACACCGAACTGGGCCGACCGATTCGCCCTGGTCGACACCGCGCTGTCCACGCGGTCCCGGCACGACCACCGCGTCGACCCGGAGGTCGCTTGGGCATGGCGCCAAATCAAGCTCAGCCGCGGCCGATTCCGCGTCGAGCACCTCGCCGCCGAGCTGGGCTGGAGCCGCCAACGACTGTGGTCACGCTTCGGCGCTCAAATCGGCCTGACCCCCAAACGCGCCGCCAAACTGGTCCGCTTCGACCACGCCGTCCACCGCCTCGTCCAAGGACACTCTCCCGCCCGAGTAGCAGCCGACACCGGCTACGCCGACCAATCCCACCTGCACCGCGACATCCGCGAATTCACCGGCACACCCCCCACCTCCGCGGCCACCGAACCCTGGCTCACAATCGACGACCGAGCCTGGCCGTCGACCACAGCGACCTGATCCGGCACGACATTCGAGCACTACCGCCCAGACTCCCCGAGGTGTCGCTGGCGGTGATTGCGACATGGCTCGGGCACGCCGATGCCAGTGTCACAGCGAGGATCTACGCCCATTCGCAAGATGATGCCAGTGGGATGCGGCAAAGACTTCGGCCGAAGTCGTGTCATCCATGCGAGCTGATCGGGCGGCATGAAAAAGGCTCTGACCGGAATGTACTGGTCAGAGCCTTTTATCGGTGCCCTCGGCAGGATTCGAACCTGCGGCCTTCTGCTCCGGAGGCAGACGCTCTATCCCCTGAGCTACGAGGGCGGGATAGGTTTCGAACGGTGCCGGTGGGGGCGGCCGTTCGGGCGGGGCCAAGCGTATCGCATTGCGAGGCGTCCGCCAAAAAGTGTGTCGGGCCGGGGAGTTTCGGTTCCCGGCCCGACGCGATCGATCAGTTCTGCGGCAGGGGCTTCGCGTTGCGGGCGGTCAGCATGGTGGTGATGAGTTGTGCTTCGCCCTGCTGGGTGGTCGCCATCGCGGCCGCGAGTGTGCGCACCGCGGTGGTTTCGGCGTGCTGGGCGGCGTATTCGGTCATCGAGAGTCCGCCCTGATGGTGGCGCAGCATCAGCTGCAGGAACATCGTGTCCAGCGTGGGACCGGTGGCCTGGCGTAGCGCGGTCACCTCCGCGGTGGTCGCCATGCCCGGCATGGAAGGCGACGGGCCGGACATTGCGTGGCCGGTGGTAGCGCCGGAATGCGAATGACCCGGCTGTTCGGTCATCCAGCCCATATAGCCGTCCACATTCTGGTTCGGTTTACCCCACATCTGCAGCCAGCCCTGCATCCGGCCGATCTGTTCCTGCTGGGTGGTCAGAATGTCGTAGGCCAGCCTGCGCACATCGTTGTCGGTCGAAGCGATCAGCGCGATACCGGCCATTTCCACGGCCTGCGCGTGGTGTGCCGACATGTCCTGGCTGAATCCGATATCGACCGTGCCGGGATCGGGTTCGCTATTGCTGTCCAGCGGCAACCGGGCCAGCACGCCGATCGCGAAGCCGATCAGCAGGATGCCGATCGCGCCGAGCACCAGCAGCGGAGTGCGCTGCCGACGTGCCTGCGCGGCGAAACCCGTGGAATCGCTCGCCACGTCCGGCTCGATTTCGGTATCCACGGGCATCTACTGACCTTCCGTCGGCTGGGTCGGAATCCCGGTGGGCACTCCCGGGATATTCGGCACACCCGGAATGCTCGGCATACCGGGCAGACCGCCCGAGGCACCGCCGAGTTCGGTCTTGTCCTGCGACAGGCCCTTGCCGTCCATCGGCACCGCATCCGGTCCGGGCGGCGTCGGGTCGTACGGCGTCGGGTTGTTCGCGTCGAACGCGGGGTTCGAGCAACTCGCGCCCACCTCGGGGTAGGCGTATTGGTTCGCGCGCAAGGCGGTGATGAATTGATTGACCCGCTTGTCGTCGGCGCTGTCCAGCTTCAGCTGATGCCCCCAGGACTGCAGCGAGATCGCCGAGGAAAGTCCGGGGAACGGGGACATCAACGTGAACGGCTTACCTTCGACCTTCTGCTTCAGCGTGTCGATGCCCGCCGCGTCGACCTTGTCGGGGTTGTAGGCGATCCACACCGCACCGTGCTCGAGCGAATGCACGGCATTCTCGACCCGGACCGGCTTGCTGTAGACCACGCCCATGCAGTTCGCCCAGACCTGATCGTGCGGACCACCGAACGGCGGGGTCTGGTCGTACGCGACGCGCTGCGTACCCGCGACGTGCAGTCCCGCCGGGTAGTCCTTCTTGGTCACCCCGGCGATCTGATCCGATGGATCCTTCTTCTGCGCACTCGGCGTGAATTTCTCGAGTTCGGCCTTGTCCTGATACTTCGGCACCAGGCTGAACGCGAGCGCGCCGATCAATGCGACGATCACCCCGGCGGCTCCGATGACCAACCAGGGGATCTGGCGCTTCTTCAGCGGGCCCTTGCCCATCGGAACCTTGCCGCCGCCTTTTTGCCGCGACGGTGCGACCTTCCCTGCGGCCCGGACGGCCTTGGCCGATTTGGCGCTCGTGCTGCTCGGCATAGCTCGCTGTGCTCTTTCCACGTATTGATCCACGGTGCTGGGTGGTTGCGGAGGGCTCCGCCGAGGTGCCCACTCGAGGCGTACACCTGCCCAGACCATAGGATAGAGACTCGTGACTCCAGCTGACCTTGCAGATCTCCTTCGCGCGACCGCGGCGAAGGTGCTTGTCGAACGTGGACTGGACCCTGCGGTCCTGCCCGACGAGGTCAACGTGGAGCGCCCCCGTAATCCGGAACATGGCGACTATGCCACGAATGTGGCCATGCAGGTAGGTAAGAAGGCCGGAACGAATCCGCGCGAGTTGGCGACCTGGCTGGCCGAGGCGCTGGCCACCACGGACGCCATCGATACCGCCGAGGTCGCGGGTCCCGGCTTCCTCAACATCCGGCTCGCCGCCTCCGCGCAGGGCGCGATCCTGCAACAGGTATTGACCGCGGGCGCGGCCTATGGCACCTCGGACACCCTGAAGGGCACCCGGATCAATCTGGAATTCGTGTCGGCCAATCCGACCGGTCCGGTGCATCTCGGCGGCACCCGCTGGGCCTCCGTCGGTGATGCGCTCGGCCGCATTCTGGCCGCGCAGGGCGCCGACGTGACCCGCGAGTACTACTTCAACGACCACGGCGCGCAGATCGACCGCTTCGCGAAATCCCTGGTCGCCGCCGCTACCGGCGCGCCGACCCCGGAAAACGGCTACGCGGGTGAATACATCGGCGAGATCGCCGCCAAGATCGTGGCCGCGCACCCCGACGCGCCGACTCTGCCGGAAAACGAGCAGCTCGAACTTTTCCGTGCCGAGGGCGTCGAGTTGATGTTCGGCCATATCAAGGAATCGCTGCACGAATTCGGCACCGATTTCGACGTGTACTTCAACGAGAGTTCGCTATTCGAATCCGGTGCGGTCGAACAGGCAGTGGCCAAGCTCAAGAATTCCGGCGACCTCTACGAAAAGGACGGGGCCTGGTGGATCGCCAGCTCCGAATACGGTGACGATCAGGACCGCGTCGTTCTCAAGAGCGACGGCAATGCCGCCTATATCGCCGGTGATATCGCCTACTTCCAGAACAAACGCTCGCGCGGCTTCGATCTGTGCATCTACATGCTCGGTGCGGACCATCACGGCTATATCGGCCGTTTGAAGGCCGCCGCGGCCGCCTTCGGCGATGATCCGGCCACCGTCGAGGTGCTCATCGGACAGATGGTGAATCTCGTCAAAGACGGTGTGGCCGTGCGAATGTCCAAGCGCGCGGGCACCGTGGTGACACTCGATGATCTGGTCGAGGCCATCGGCGTCGACGCCTCCCGGTACTCGCTGGTGCGCAGCTCGGTGAACTCGAGCATCGATATCGACTTGAACCTGTGGACCAGCCAGAGCAACGAGAACCCGGTCTACTACGTGCAATACGCGCACGCCAGGACCGCGTCCATCGCACGCAATGCCGCCGAATTCGAATACGACACGGTGACACCGGATTTCGGTCTGCTCACCGCCGATGAAGAGGGTGAACTCATCCGCACCATCGGCGAATACCCGCGGGCCGTCGCCAGCGCCGCGAGTCTGCGCGAACCGCACCGCGTCGCACGGTATCTGGAGGAACTGGCCGGTGCCTACCACCGGTTCCAGACCAACAAGAACCTGCGCGTACTGCCCCTCGGCGACGAACCCGTCACGCCGACCAATGCCGCCAGGCTGGCCCTGGCCAATGCCACCCGTCAGGTGCTGAGCAACGGCCTAGAGCTGCTCGGCGTTAGTGCACCGGAGCGAATGTAGTGAGTGAGCGCAGCAAGCGAACCATAGACACAGCGTCTCGGACGGTCACGGCGGAGCCGAGCGTCAGCGAGGTGGAGTCGTGAGCGTCCACCCTGCCGGTCCCCGGCATGCAGATATTCCACACGCACCCAGCCTCGCGGAGCGTCCGAGCGATCCGAAACAGATGATCGATCTGCCCGCGAATGTGTGGCCGCGCAACGCTTCTCGCGATGCCGAGGGTGTCGTGCACCTGGCCGGTGTGCCGGTGCACGAGCTCGCCGAGCAGTTCGGCACGCCCTTGTTCGTGGTCGACGAGGACGACTTCCGTTCCCGCTGTCGCGATATGGTCGCCGCCTTCGGCCCGGACGCGCGAGTTCACTACGCGTCCAAGGCATTCCTGTGCGGTGAAATCGCCCGCTGGATTCGCGACGAGGGCCTTTCCCTCGATGTCTGCTCCGGCGGCGAACTGGCCATCGCGCTGCACGCGGGCTTCCCCGCGAACCGAATCGCATTGCACGGCAACAATAAATCGGTCGCCGAGCTGGCGGCCGCGGTCGAGGCGGGCGTCGGGCATGTGGTGGTCGACTCGCTGATCGAGATCGAGCGCCTCGAGGCCATCGCGGGCCGCGCCGGAGTCGTTCAGGATGTGCTCGTCCGCGTCACCGTCGGCGTGGAAGCCCATACCCACGAATACATTTCGACCGCACACGAGGATCAGAAGTTCGGCTTCTCGATCGCGGGCGGCGATGCCATGGAGGCGCTCGCACGCGTCTTCGAGGCCGATAATCTCCGGCTCGTCGGTCTGCACAGCCACATCGGTTCGCAGATCTTCGAAATCGATGGCTTCGAGATCGCCGCGCGCCGCATGCTCGGGCTGCTGCGCGAGGCCATCGACAAGTTCGGCATCGAGCGCACCGCGCAGATCGCCACACTGGATCTCGGTGGCGGACTTGGCATTTCGTACCTGCCCAATGACGATCCGCCGCCGCTCGACGAATTTGCCGCGAGCCTGCGCAAGTTGGTCGCCACCGAGGCGAGCCGCGCCGGACTGCCCGAGCCGAAGATCGCCGTCGAACCCGGCCGCGCTATCGCCGGACCGGGCACCGTCACCCTCTACGAGGTCGGCACCATCAAGGACGTCTCGCTCGATGCCGGTCTGCGCAGGCGCTACGTCAGCGTCGACGGCGGCATGAGCGACAACATCCGCCCCGCGCTGTATCAGGCCGACTACGACTGCCGCCTGGTTTCGCGCTCCTCCGACGCCGCGCCCGTGGTCGCCCGGGTCGTCGGAAAGCATTGCGAGAGTGGGGATATCGTCATCCGCGATACGTGGATGCCCGCCGATGTCGGCCCCGGCGATCTGGTCGCCGTCGCCGCGACCGGCGCGTACTGCTATTCGATGTCCAGCCGGTACAACCAGCTGACGCGTCCGGCGGTCGTCGCGGTGCGGGGTGGTGTGGCGCGACTCATTCTGCGCCGGGAAACGGTGGCGGATCTGCTCAGCCTGGAGGTGGAATCATGACGGACGCTGCGAAGTTCGGCGTATGGGGGACCGATCGTCCGATCGGAGTCGCGGTCCTCGGGATGGGCAATGTCGGTACCGAGGTGGTGCGCATTCTGCGCGACCACGCGGATGACCTGCGTGCGCGCGTCGGCGCGCCGGTGGTGCTGCGCGGTGTCGCCGTGCGCAAGCTGGACGCCGACCGCGGTATCCCGGCCGAATTGCTGACCACCGATGCCGACGCGCTGGTCGCCCGCGAGGATGTCGATCTGGTGGTCGAGGTCATCGGCGGCATCGATCCGGCCCGCCGCCTCATTCTGGCCGCGCTCAACGCGGGCAAATCCGTGGTGACCGCCAATAAGGCACTGCTGGCCGACTACACCGGCGAGCTCGCCGCCGCCGCCGAGCGCAACCGCGCCGACCTGTATTTCGAGGCCGCCGTCGCCGGTGCGATTCCGGTGGTGCGCCCGCTGATCCAGTCGCTGTCCGGTGACCGGGTGAACAAGGTCGTCGGCATCGTCAACGGCACCACCAACTTCATCCTCTCCGCGATGGACGAGACCGGCGCGGACTACGCGATCACCCTCGAAGAGGCGACCCGCCTCGGCTACGCGGAGGCCGATCCGACCGCCGACGTCGAGGGCTACGACGCCGCCGCCAAGGCCGCGATTCTGGCCTCGCTGGCATTCCACACCCGTGTGACCGCGGCCGATGTGTACCGCGAGGGCATTTCCAAGATCACCGCCGAGGATCTGGAGACCGCCTCCGCATTGGACTGCACGGTCAAACTGCTCGCCATCTGCGAGCGGGTCGGCGCGGGTCCGGGCGAACCGAGCCCGGAAGAGGGCGGCAAGGAGCGCGTCTCGGTGCGCGTTTACCCGGCGCTCATACCGCGCAAGCACCCCTTGGCCGCGGTCACCGGCGCATTCAACGCGGTGGTCGTCGAGGCCGAGAACGCCGGTCGGCTGATGTTCTACGGCCAGGGCGCGGGCGGTGCCCCGACGGCGTCGGCGGTACTCGGCGATCTGGTGATGGCGGCGCGCAATAAGTTCTTCGGTGGCCGGGCTCCGGGCGAGTCGGTTTATGCTGAGCTACCGATCGCGCCGATCGGCGATACGCCCACGCGTTACCACGTGAACCTGCAGGTCGCGGACCGACCCGGGGTGCTGGCCAAGGTGGCGGGCGAATTCGCCAACCACGAGGTGAGCATTTCCACGGTCCGTCAGGAAGGACACGGCGAGGGTGCGCGCCTGGTCGTGGTCACCCACCACGCTTCGGAGTCGGCGCTCGCGGACACCGTCGCCGCTCTGGCGGAAATGGAATCCGTCACATCCGTGACCAGCGTTCTGAGATTGGAAGGCACCAACGAATGAGTACGACTGGCGTTGCGCCGCAGGCGGGAGTGCACTCGCGGTGGCCCGGCCTGATCGCCGCCTACCGCGATCGCCTGGCGGGCGCCGCCGACTGGGACCCCGTCACCCTGTACGAGGGCGGCACCCCGCTGGTGCCCGCACCGCATCTCTCGCAGCTGACCGGTTGTGATGTGTATCTCAAGGTCGAGGGCCTGAATCCGACCGGGTCCTTCAAGGACCGCGGCATGACCATGGCCATCACCGACGCGAAGTACCGCGGGCAGAAGGCCGTGCTGTGCGCGTCCACCGGCAACACCTCGGCATCGGCCGCCGCCTACGCGACCCGGGCCGGGATGAGCTGTGCGGTGCTGATTCCGCAGGGCAAAATCGCGATGGGCAAGCTGGCCCAAGCCGTCATGCTCGGCGCGAAGATCATCCAGGTCGACGGTAATTTCGACGACTGTCTCGAGCTGGCGCGCAAGGTCACCGCGGAATTCCCGACCGTCGGCCTGGTGAATTCGGTGAATCCGGCCCGTATCGAGGGCCAGAAGACCGCCTCGTTCGAGATCTGCGATGTGCTCGGCAAGGCGCCCGACGTGCACGCCCTCCCGGTGGGCAATGCGGGCAATATCACCGCCTACTGGCGCGGGTACCGCGAGTACTACGCCGACGGCATCACCACCGGCCTGCCGCGTATGCTCGGTGTGCAGGCCGCGGGCGCTGCCCCGCTGGTCAACGGTGCCCCGGTCAAGGATCCCGAGACCATCGCGACCGCCATCCGGATCGGCGCGCCCGCGTCCTGGAACGGCGCGGTGGAGGCCAAGGAGCAGTCCGGCGGCGCCTTCCGCGCCGCCACCGACGAGGAGATCCTGGAGGCGTACCGATTGGTCGCCGCGACCGAGGGTGTTTTCGTCGAGCCCGCGTCGGCGGCCAGCATCGCCGGCCTGCTCGCCGCGCGCAAGGAGGGTTGGCTGGATTCCGGGCTGACCGTCGTGTGCACGGTGACCGGCAACGGCCTCAAGGATCCGGATAACGCGCTCGCGGGAATGCCTCAGGTGCAGGCGATTCCGGTCGACCCGATCGCGGTCGCCCACGAACTCGAGCTGGCCTGAGTTGAATTCGCGCGAAAGCCAACTGATGACGAGGACGCTGCCCGCCGGTCTGTCCGTGACCGCGCGGGTGCCCGCGTCCAGTGCCAATCTAGGCCCCGGATTCGATTCGCTCGGTATGGCTTTGGGCATCTACGACGAGATCGAGGTGCGCACTACCGATTCCGGCCTTACCATCCGAGTGGAGGGTGAGGGAGCTGACGATGTGCCATGGGGCCCTTCACATCTCGTGGTGCGCGCGATCGAGCGCGGACTGGAGGCGGCGGGCGTCTGGGCCGATGGTCTCGATGTGGTGTGCCGCAATGTAATTCCGCATTCGCGTGGTCTCGGTTCGTCGGCCTCGGCAGTCGTCGGCGGGCTTGCCGCGGGCTGCGGGCTCGCCGCGAAATTGGATCCGGCCTTGGCCGTCGGCAGTGACCAATTGGTCCAGCTCGCATCGGAATTCGAAGGTCATCCGGACAATGCCGCGGCCAGCGTGCTCGGCGGAATCGTGGTGTCCTGGACCGAAACCGCCGCGGACGCCGCAAGCGACGGTGCCGTGGCGCTCGATCACGGCCGCGTCTACCGCGCGGTGCGCCTCGATCCGCATCCCACGCTGCGTCCGGTGGTGCTGATTCCCGAGGAGCGCTCGTCGACCGCGCACACCCGCGGCTTGTTGCCCGAGGTCGTGCCGCATGGCGATGCCGCGTTCAATGTCAGCCGCGCCGCGCTCGCGGTCGTCGCCCTGACGCAACGTACCGACCTGCTCCTGCCCGCGACGGCCGATCGTCTGCATCAGACCCAGCGCGCGCCCGCACTGCCGCTGACCACCGAATGGATCGCCCGGCTGCGCGCGGCCGGGATCGCGGCCACGGTATCCGGCGCGGGACCGACCGTACTGGCCTTGGGTACCAGCGAATTCCCCGCCGAGCTCCGCCAACTGGCGGCCATCGACGGGCTCCGCGTGGTCGAGCCGGGACTCGCGGAAGGCGTCCAGGTCGACTGACGGCGCGTCTGCCTTGCCGATGTTCCAGGTTGCCAGCTATCCTGAGCACGTCCGTACATCGTGCGCATCAGACGCCGGTGCTTCATCAGGGCAATCGCTCCAGCAGGCTCCAGGCTCGAGCCTCCAGGCCATGGGGGTGCTGCGTAGCTGCGCAACTGGAATGATCTCTCCCACCTTTCGGGAACTGGTGGCGAAGCCGCCGGTCCGGCGGGGCAGGTGATACGGCAAAAAGCGCCGGTCCGAGCTTTGTGCTCGGCCCTCGCATCCGAGTCCGGCAGAACGCACGGACTGCGGGACGAAACCCTCGAAACAGCACACGGCAATCGAGGGAAGGAAAGGATTTCCGTGACAGATACGGACCTGCTCGCGACACCCGGGGTGGATTCCAACCCGGCAGGGGACCGCGAAAGTGACTCCGGACAGATTTCGAAGATGAGCGAACAAACCGACGTCGCACGATCGGGGCTGACTGGAATGCTGTTGCCGCAATTGCGCGCGCTCGCGGGGGAGCTCGGTATCCGAGGCACCTCTGGAATGCGCAAGGGCGATTTGATCGCCGCCATCAAGGAAAATCAGGCCGGAAAGTCGGCGAAGGCGGAAAAGTCCGCGCGAGGCGAGGTGAAGTCCGATGCGGACGCCGCCAAGGCGGCGCCGGTGAAGGCCGAGCAGGGCACCCTCGACGTGACACCCGCCGCTTCCGCCCCGGCGAAGGAGGCTCCCGCTCCGGCGAAGGAAGCCCAGGCCAAGGACGCTCCGGCGAAGCAGGCTGTCGCGAAGGAGGCCGTCGCTGAATCCGCAGCGCCGAAGGCCGCCGAGAAGTCTGCCGAGTCGAAGTCCGATCAGTCCCAGGCCGATGCCGCGTCGGCGGAGACCGCCGAGGACTCCGGTCGCGAGGGCGGTCAGCGCGGTCGCGG
>NZ_BDBY01000357.1 GCF_001613225.1 Nocardia pseudovaccinii NBRC 100343 | reverse complement strand
GCCGCCCGCGCCCGCTCCTGAGCAGGCACCACCGCCCGCGCCGCCTGCCGCACCCGCGCCATCGGCCAAGCCGAATTCGGACGTCCGGCACACCAGGGCAGACGACGGCCTGCCGAAGCCCAACGTACTGGGTGTGGTTGGTGGCCTGATCGCGCTCGCACTGGCCGGAACCGGCTCCGGCGCAGTGAGTTTCCAGAGCGCGTCGGCCGCGCAGGCCCGCATCGATGCCGCTCGTGCCGAATTCTTCGGACCGAGAACGTAAGGGGGCGTTCGATGACCGAGAGCAGGAACCAAAGCGGACTCCGGGCCTACCGCCGGGTCGCGGCGGCGGTCGACGCGGTATGCGCGGTCGCCGCGGATTCCGATGCGACCACCCTGGAGGAGGTCGTCGCCTCCATTGCCAGCGAGCGGCGCCGCGAAATCGAAATCGCCAGTGCCGAACTGGGTCCCGGTGTCTGCGGCCAGCGCCGGTTCTATCCGGACCGCGATGTCATCGTGCTCGCCACCGCACTGCCGAGCCGCGACCACACGCTCGCACACGAATTGGGCCATATCGTCTTCGATCACGAGGGTGCGCCCGCGCCGGAGGTGACGCTGGAGGCCAGCGACGATCTGATCGCCTACATGCTCAGTCAGCGGGCGCATCAGCAGATCATCGACGACGGCGCCGACGAACTCGCCGAATGGGAGGCCGAAACCTTCGCCGCCATGTTGATGACCCGACTCCGCGTATTCAACAGCCGGGGCGCGGGCGTCTCGGTCCTTCGATTCGATGAGGCGCTGGGATGACCCTCTGGTTGACGGCCATGCTGGTCTGGGTTGCCGCCGGTGCGCGTGTGGGGCGCGTGCTGGTGAAGCCCGCGACGACCGCCCGAGTGGCGATCGTGGTCGCGGTCGCGGCGGTCGCGCTCGCGGCCACCGTCGCGGTTCCGGAAATCGCGCTGGCGCTGGACAACCTGCTACCGCGCGGCCTGCGTTCGGGCATGCCCTCCGACGGCATCGTCGCCTCGGCCTGGATCCTCTTCGCGGCCGCGACCTCGGTGGTGGCCTCGGCCGCGTGGCCGGTCGTCTCCCGCAGCAATCTGCGCCAGATCGCCTTCGTCATCTATGGCGTCGGTGTGCTCGTAGTGGCGGTGAATCTGTTCTGGTCCACCACCTTCGGCTGGATAGTTGTCGCACTCGGCTGTGTATTCGTCGTTGTCACCGGTGTGCGCAATCTGGACTGGACCACCCTCGGTCGCGGTATCGCGATCTACACCGCGGGCACCGCGGTCGTCGCGGTACTGGCAGCGCTGCAGGTCCGCCGGGCCTCTATCGATGCGCCGCCCGCGCGGGCCGGTGAAGCGGACTGGGCTTGGCCTATCTGGGCGGCGGCCGCGCTGCTCATCGCGTTCGGTGCGGTCTGGATCGTGGTGGAGTTGTGGGTGCGTGCGCGAATCCTGTTGCGGCAGACCAAGGTTCTGCACCGCATCATGGTCGGCCGGTTTCCGGAGGTGGTCGCCCACGAGCAGACCGGTACCTCGACGCAGCTCAAGGCATCCGATCAGGTCGCGCAGATCATGGACGCGCTGTATCTGCAATCCGGCGGCGGCATCGAAATTGTCACCGCTGGCCCGCCGCCGCCACTGGTATCGGCGCGTGCGGACCGAGTTGCGCAGTGGGCGCGAAACCCATTGGGTGATGTAGTAGTAGACGCACGGTGGATTGCTCCGCCCGAGGGCATTAGTCCTCGCGGTTGGGTCCAGGCAATCGCGCGCGCCTACGAAGCGGGTGCCGGAGCCGCTGCCCGAAATTGATCGTGTGCAATCCAAACCGATCAGTCCGAAGCATTCCGAGGACTCGCTCCGGGTATTCAATACGGTTGACATAGCAAGGAATCCGGCAAGGCTCTGATGGCCTGCCGGATTTCATGTGTCTACCGACGTATCCGCACAACTGATTTCGTCGCAACGCGGTCACTCCAGGCGCGCGCTTTTATCGCAACCCTGCACTTGTCGCCAAGCCCATAATTCATGGGTGGTGCAAGTCACGAAGCATCCATACCCATGACGCAGTACGGTGCGACCCTGTGGGTCGCACCGTACTGCGCTGTGGGAGAACCTATTCGGTACCGTCCGGAGGAATTTCGGGCAGACCTTCGCTTGCCCGCAATTTCTCCGCCATGGAGGTGAGGAGGTTCTGTGATTCTTCGGACAGATCGAACGCCCTACTCGACAACCGTCGCAGCCCGTAGCCCTGCAGCTGGGACAGCAACTCCAGATCGTGATCGATCTTGGCGGCATAGATGTCGTTGAAGAAGTAGTCCGGCTTGACCTTGAAGAACTTGGCCAGTGCAGCCACCGTTTCGTCCGACGGGTTGGTCCGCTGTCCCGACCGCAACTGCGAGAGGTACGGTTTCGAGATCGGATGTCCGGAGGCCGTCAGCGCGGCCGCAACCTCCGCGTTGGTGTGCGGCTTGCGCCCCGGGGGATGCACGGTTTCGAACAGCTTGTTCAGCCGCGCCGCGAAATCAGCCATTGTGAGCCGCCCAATTCCCTTCGCTGTACTAACAGTCGTTATCTCGGATACGTATCATTGATATTAGCGGCTCAGTAACTGAAAACCTACGCCTGATTCAGGATTTCCTTGAAGCTTCTAGGTGCCGCTCCGGTGAAGTCACTGCGACGGTTGCGTTTGCGGGTCACGCCAACGGCTCTTGAGAAGGGGTGGTGTGAACCGGTTCTGGCCCGTCGCGAGGGTCTTCCCCGATAGGTCTGTGATAGCGAAAAGATAGCTGATAGGTCATCTACGTGCCTGTACTGGAGTTTGTGTGGCGTACGACACGTTTTGGGCTCATTGGGATGAACGTTCAACTTTGGAGCAGAATTGGTTGAAACTGCTACAAACGCTCGATGATAGTGCCTGTCGCCAATGCGCCACCTGCACACATGAGAACCATCGCGGTGCTGCCGCCGGATCGCTCCAGTTCATGCAAAGCCGTTGTGATGAGCCGAGATCCGGTTGAGCCGACGGGATGTCCGAGGGCGATGGCGCCACCGTTTACATTCACCCGGTCCATGTCTGGCTTGTGTACAGAAGTCCATGAAAGTGCCACTGCCGCAAAGGCTTCATTGATCTCGAAAAGGTCGATGTCGCCGATATTCATTCCGGAGCGTTCGAGCAGCCGGGTGCAGGCCTGCACCGGGCCGTCGAGATGGAACTCGGGCTCCGCGCCGACGAGCACCTGGCTCACGATCCGCGCGCGCGGGCGCAAACCCGCTCGCTGCGCGGCCTTTTCGTCCATCAGCAGTACGGCGGCCGCGCCGTCGGAGATCTGCGAGGAGGTGCCCGCGGTGTGGATTCCGCCCTCGAGTACCGGCTTCAGCTTGGCCAGGCCCTCGGGCGAGGTGTCGCGCAGGCCCTGATCCCTTGTCACGTCCAGCTTTTCGCCGGTGAGCTTGCCTTCCTTGTCGACGGCGGGCGCGGTCACGGTGAGTACCTCGCGATCGAAGCGTCCCTCGGCCCAGGCCTGGGCGGCCAACCGCTGCGAGCGGACGCCGAGTTCATCGAGATCATCGCGAGTGAAGCCGCGCCGCTTGGCAATACGCTCGGCGGCCTCGAATTGATTCGGCAGATCGATATTCCAGGAGGCCGGGCGACGTGGGCCCGCGTTCTCGCCGACGTTGGCGCCCAACGGAACTCGGCTCATCGCCTCCACGCCGCAGGCCATGCCGATATCGATGGCGCCGGTCGCGATCAGCCCGGCGATCAGATGGTTGGCCTGCTGCGCCGATCCGCACTGTGCGTCGATGGTGGTGGCGCCGACCTGCCACGGCAGTCCGGCGTGCAGCCAGGCGACGCGGGTCACGTTGTTGGACTGTTCACCGGCCTGGGTGACGCAGCCGCCGATGACCTGTTCCACCGCTGCGGGATCCAGGTGCGCCTTCTCGAGCAGTCCGCGCTGGGCGACGCCGAGCAGTTCGGCGGCGTGCAGACCGGCGAGCCAGCCGCCGCGCTTGCCGATGGGGGTGCGAGCGGCCTCGACGATGACGGGTGTGCCCATGTCCAACCTTTCTTTCGGGACAGAAACTGAAACGTGTGTTTACGCGTAATGCGGCGGAATCTGTCCTGTTCTTCCCTCATTATGCCGCCTATGCTTCAATGATTGTAGAACGTGTTTCAGTTTGTCGAAGGAGACATCTGGTGGTAGACCAGCGCAATGCCCGGCCGAACCTGCCGGATGGGTTCGATGTCACGGACCCGGACATTTATGCCGAGCGTGTTCCGGTCGAGGAGTACGCCGAACTGCGCCGTACCGCACCGATCTGGTGGAATCCGCAGCCCCCTGAGATCGGCGGTTTCCATGACGAAGGCTTCTGGGTGGTGAGCAAGTATGCCGACGTCAAGGAGGTCTCGCGCCGCAGCGATGTGTTCTCCACCTTCGAGAACACCGCGATCCCGCGCTTCAACGACGACATCACTCGCGAGCAGATCGAATTGCAGCGCTTCGTCCTGTTGAACATGGATGCGCCCCAACACACCAAGCTCCGCAAGATCATCTCCCGCGGCTTCACCCCGCGCGTGATCAACGGCCTGAAGGCCGAACTCCAGACCAGGGCCGAGGCCATCGTCAAGGAAGCGGCGGAGAACGGCACCGGCGATTTCGTCACCCAGGTCGCCTCCGAACTGCCGCTGCAGGCGATCGCCGAGCTGATCGGCATCCCGCAGGAGGACCGCAGGAAGGTCTTCACCTGGTCCAACGATATGACCGGCTACGACGATCCGGAAAGCACGGCCGATCCGGTCGCCGCATCCGCCGAGGTGCTCGGCTACGCGTACCAAATGGCCGCGGCGCGTAAGGAATGCCCGGCCGACGATATCGTGACCAAACTGATCGAGGCGGATGTCGACGGCGATGAGCTGACGCCGGAGGAGTTCGGCTTCTTCGTGATCATGCTGGCCGTCGCGGGCAATGAGACCACCCGCAATGCGATCACCCACGGCATGGCGGCCTTCCTGGAGCATCCGGACCAGTGGGAGCTGTTCAAGAAGCAGCGTCCTGCCACCGCCGCCGACGAGATCATTCGCTGGGCCACCCCGGTCACCTCGTTCCAGCGAACCGCGCTGGAGGACACCGAACTCGGTGGCGTGCAGATCAAGAAGGGCCAGCGGGTGGTCATGCTCTACCGCTCGGCCAACTTCGACGAAGAGGTCTTCGAGAACCCGGAGAAATTCGACATCATGCGAAAGGACAACCAGCACTTGTCCTTCGGCGGTACCGGCGCGCACTTCTGCATCGGCGCGAATCTGGCGCGGATGGAGGTCGATCTGATCTTCAAAGCCATTGCGGACGCCATGCCCGATATCACCAAGCTCGGTGACCCCAAGCGGCTGCGTTCCGGCTGGCTCAACGGGGTCAAGGAATTCCAGGTCGACTACAAGGCCTCGGGCTGCCCGGTCGCGCACTGAATCGCCGGGGATCCAGGCTTGTGTCGGCAGCCTGGATCCCCGGCCCTCGGTAACAGATAAGGGCCCCCGCACCGGTTTGCCCAATAGCCGGTGCGAGGGCCCTTGTTGTGCTGCCCCCGAGGGGAGGGGCAGCGCGCTCAGGGAATCGGCTTGGCCGTGGCCATTGCGCGGTCGACCTCCCAGAAGGCCCGCAGCGCGGCGATTTTGCCTGATTCGTCGACCTTGTAGGTGAACACGCCCTCGGCATCGATCTGGTGTCCGCCCATCTTGGTGCGGATCAGACCGGTGAACGCGATCTCGTTACCGCAGGCGAAGGAGTCCTCGAACAGGAACTCGATCGAATCGGTCTTCGCGATCGCCATATCCCAGAAGGCCGCGATGGCCTCCTTACCGCGATGACCCTTGCCCTCCGGATCGAAACCCGAAGGGCCGATGGGATCTTCGACAATGCCGTCGGTTGCGAACAGATCGACCCAGGCCTGCTTGTCCCTGGCCCGCACCGCGGCCTGCGAGGCGAGTCCGGCGGTCCTTGCTGGATGTTCGGAAGTACTCATACGCGTGCCTTCGCGACGATGGGGTCCTCGATATTCTTCGCGGCGAAGCGGCGCAGTGAATCCTGCTTCGCCGCCAGCTCACCGTCGAAACCGATGCCGTCGGCCAGCCACGGGACCACGATCGCGTCGGTCACCCCGGCATCGGCCAGATCCTGATATCCGGAGCGCCCGAACTTGTCGATGCACACCGCCTGGATTTCGAAAGGTGCACTCTCCCGGCCGAATTCGGTGCGCAGGGCGCCGAGCTTGCCGATGGTGACGCACAGTTCGTCGTAGGTCATCATCGCCGAGGTCCAGCCGTCGCCGACCTTGGCCGCCCGGCGCAGCGCGGGCGCGGTGTGGCCGCCGATGTAGAACGGCACCGGTTCGCCCGGCGCCGGGCTGATCTGCAGCGGCTCGAAGTCGAAGAACTTCCCGTGGTATTCGACCATGCCGCCGTCGAGTACCAGCTTGATCACCTCGATCATCTCGTCGACCCGTGCGCCACGATCGGCGTAGGGTACGCCGCACCATTCGAATTCCTCAGGTGCCCAGCCGATTCCGACACCGAACCCGAACCGGTTACCGGACAGGTTGGCGACCGAGCCCACTTGGCGCGCAAGCAGCAGCGGATTGCGCGAGCCGAGTTTCAGCACGTTGGTGTAGAAGCGAATCCGGCTGGTCACCGCCGCCATGGCGGTCGCGCCGATGAGCGGGTCGACCCACGGTGTCTCCGGGCCCCAGAAGCGGCTGCCGTCGGCGGTGTAGGGATACTTCGCCGCCGCCGACTTCATATAGAACAGCGAATCCGGTAGTGCGATCGACGAAAATCCGCACTCCTCAGCGGTTTTCGCCAATTCCGGCAGCTGGTCCAGCGGACTCAGCGCGATACCGACGGTGAACTTCAGCGGGGTCATCAGTTCGGCTGCTCCGAGCCGACCACCCACATCGAGAAGTACTGCGACCCACCGCCATACGCGTGTCCGAGTGCCTTCTTGGCATTCGCGACCTGGTAGTCCCCGGCCCGGCCCATGACCTGCTTCGCGGCCTCGGCGAATCGGATGAGCCCCGAGGCGCCGATCGGATTCGAGGAGAGCACGCCGCCGGACGGATTGACCGGCAGGGTGCCGCCGATCTCGGTCTCGCCCTTATCGGTGAGCTTCCAGCCGTCGCCTTGCGGGACGAAGCCCAGGTTCTCCAGCCACATCGGCTCGAACCAGGAGAACGGCACGTAGATCTCGGCGACATCGATTTCGTTGAGCGGGTCGGTGATTCCGGCGGCCTGCCACAGTGCGGCCGCCGCATCCTGTCCGGCCTGTGGATTGACCTGATCGCGTCCGGCGAAGGTGGTCGGCTCGGTGCGCATGGCGGTGCCGTGCACCCACGCGACCTTCTTGCCGGTGGCCTCGACGGCCTTCGCGGCATCCTCGTCACCGATCACCACGGCGCACGCACCGTCCGAGGACGGGCAGGTCTCGTCGAATCGGATGGGATCCCACAGCATTTGGGAGGAGAGCACCTTCTCCAGCGTGATATCCGGCTGGTGCAGATGTGCCAGCGGATTCTTCGCGCCGTTGCGGCGATCCTTCACCGCCACCATCGCGCCGATATGGCCCGGCGCATTCGAGCGACGGATGTAGGAACGCACGTGCGGTGCGAAGTAGCCGCCCGCACCCGCGCCGACCGGCATGGTGAACGGCACCGGAAACGACAACGCCCACATGGCATTCGATTCCGACTGCTTCTCCCAGGCGATCGCGAGTACGCGCTTGTGCACCCCGGCCTGCACCAGATTGGCGGCGACGATACCGGTGGAGCCGCCGACGGATCCGGCGGTGTGCACGCGCAGCAGCGGTTTTCCGGTGGCGCCCAACGCATCCGCCAGATACAGCTCGGGCATCATGACGCCCTCGAAGAAGTCCGGCGCCTTACCGACCACCACCGCATCGATATCGGCGATGGAGAGTCCGGCGTCGACCAGTGCACGATCGATCGCCTCGCGGCACATGCCCGCCATGGACACATCGGTTCGTTTCGTCACGTGATGGGTTTGTCCGGTGCCGAGCACCGCAGCAGGGAAACGCCCGCCCGTCGCCCGACCACCACCCCCCATTGAATCGCTACGCGATACCGTGCTCATCTTGCCTCCGAATCCAAAACGGCTACCAAGTTCTGTTGCAGGGCAGGACCGCTGCTGGCATGGGCGAGCGCGCGATTCGCGGTGCCCGCGATAATCGCCTCGGCCGCGAAGCCGATGCGCTCGAGACCCGCCGAGAACATCGGATTGGCGGCGAGTGCGCCGCCCGACGGATTCACCTTGGTCTCGGACCGCAGGCCGATGGCCTCGGCGAGAATCAGCTGCTGATGGCTGAACTGCGCATGCAGTTCGGCGATATCGAAGCCGCTGGTATCGCCGCCGGTAACCGACTGAGCCGCCGCCGAAGTCGATGGAGAGACGGTCAGATCGCGGGCGCCGAGATTGGGGGTGTCCACCCGATGCGCCATGCCGGTGATCCAGGCCGGACGTTCGCACAGTTCGCGCGCCCGGTCGCCGACCGCGAGCACAATGGCGGCCGCGCCGTCGGTGACCGGTGCGACATCGTGCGCGCGCAGCGGATCGGCGACATACGGTGTGGCGAGCAGAGTTTCGATATCGCCGGAATCACCGGCGGCCACCGCCGCCATATCGCGCTCGGTCCAGCGTCCGGCATCCAGTCCGGCCTGCGCCTGCAGACCCGCGATGGACAGTGCGTCCGGCCACAGCGGAGTGACCAGATACGGATCGAGCTGCATGGTAAGAACCTGGCGCAGGGTACCCGCCGAAGACTTGCCGAACCCGTACACCAGCGCCGTCTGCGCCTGGCCGGAACGGAGTTTCACGAATGCCTCGTAGAGCGCCCACGCGGCGTCCATTTCGACGTGCGATTCGTTGATCGGCGGCACCGCGCCGATGGCATCGACCGCCGAGATGAACGAGAAGGCGCGGCCGGCAAGGTAATCCGAGGAACCCGAGCACCAGAAGTCGATATCGGACTTGGTAATGCCGAGTCGGGCGTAGAGCTGCTGGAAGATGGGCACCAGCATCTCGACACCATTGGTGGTGCCGAAGGTCTCCGGCACATGCGGTGCGTGAGCAAAGCCCACAACCGCGATGTCGCAAGGGGGATGGTAGCCGTCGGAGCGTGCGGAGACGGCGGGGTGGGTAGGCAGAGCGTTGTTCGTCAACGTGGCCTCTCAGAGATGGTGCTTATAGGTCTCGTAGTCGGCATCCGGCTCGCCGGTGGGTCGGAAGTGGTCCACATTGCTGAGCCCGAAGCCCCACTCCTCGCGCGGTTTCCACACCGCCTCCACCCGCATGCCCATCCGCACCTCGCTCGCGTCGCATCCGAGCACCAGGTGCAGCACCGGGATATCCGCGCCGTCGAGCAGCACATATGCCGCCACGTACGGCGGCTTGATCCGCTGGCCCATGAACGGCACATTCACGATGCAGAAGGTGGTGACGATGCCGCGGTCGGGCAGTTCGACGATTTCGTCGGTAGGCCTGCCGTCGGTCGGATTGGCGCCGCGCGGCGGGAAGTACACCTTGCCCGCGGCGTCCGTGCGCCCGCCAAGCAGCTTGCCCTCGGCCAGACCGCGCAGGTAGATGGTCTCCTGCGGCGACGCGCTGTGCGTGTACTGCAGGTCGACCGGGGTGATGAGTACCTCGATCGGCTCGCCGTCCGCGCTGGATTCCGCCGGTGCGGTGGACGTCTCGCCCGGCTCGAAGCAGGCGATGTCCTTGATGCTGCCGATGGTCTCGTCGGCCCAGCGCGCGACCACGCGCAGTCCGGTGTGAATGTCCTCGGGTGTGGAAACATCGACGGCGTGCAGCAGCGTGGTGTCCGCGCCGTCGAGCTTGATCAGTGCCCAGGCGAACGGGCGGTCGAACGGCTGACCGGGCAGCGGATCGCGCACGAAGGTCCACGACTGGACGGTGCCGGTATCGGCCACATCGACGAATTCGGTCAGCGGTGCGGAGGTGACCGGATCGTATTCCGGCGGCGGCACCAATACCCGCCCGTCCGAGCCGCGCACACCGACGATCCGGCGGGCGCGCAGCTTGGCCAGGAAGGTGCCGATGGTCGGTCCGACCGATCGGGTGTAGTCGAATTGCACCCGAAGGGGTGCACTGAGTACGTCGGGCGCGGCAGTGTGCCCACCCGAGCCCCGACCACCACCCCCCATCGAGTCGCTGCGCGACGCAGTGTTCATCGACCCTCTCTCATCCGCGATTGTCCCGGATGCGGTATGCCCACCCGTCGCCCGACCACCACCCCTCGAGGAATCGCTCCGCGACGCAGTATTTTCATCAGCCACGAAATCGAGTAGAACAGGTTCTTATTCTGGTGGCAAGAAGTTGGCTGGAAAGAGGTCTCCCATGAAGTTCGGATTGCAACTCGGGTACTGGATGGCGCAGCCGCCACAGAATGCCGGTGAGATGGTGGTCGCCGCCGAAGCGGCCGGTTTCGATGCGGTCTTCGCGGCCGAATCCTGGGGATCGGATGCCTTCGGGCCGCTGATGTGGTGGGGCTCGTCGACGAATCGGGTGCGGCTGGGCACCTCGGTGGTGCAGATGTCGGCGCGCACGCCCGCCGCGACGGCCATGCACGCACTGACGCTGGACCATCTCAGCGGCGGCCGGGCCATCCTCGGGCTCGGCGTTTCGGGTCCGCAGGTAGTGGAGGGCTGGTACGGACAGCCGTTCGCCAAGCCGTTGCAGCGCACCAGGGAGTACGTCGGCATCATTCGCCGCATTCTGGAGCGGCAGGCGCCGGTCACCAATGACGGGCCGCAGTACCCGCTGCCCTACACCGGACCCGGTGCGACTGGACTCGGCAAGCCGCTCAAGCCGATAGTGCATCCGCTACGAGCGGATTTGCCGATCTGGCTGGGCGCGGAGGGGCCGAAGAATGTGGCGCTGACGGCCGAGATCGCCGACGGCTGGCTGGCGATCTACTACGCGCCGCGGCTGGCCGGGATGTATAACGACTGGCTCGACGAGGGCTTCGCGAGGGCCGGCGCGCGGCGTTCGCGGGCGGATTTCGAGATCGCCGCGAGCTGTCAGGTGGTGATCACCGACGATCCGAAGAGCGAGTTGGAGCGGATGCGCTGGATCATGGCGCTCTACATCGGCGGCATGGGCGCACCCGAACTGAATTTCCACGCCCAGGTCTACCGGCGGATGGGCTATGAGCGCGAGGTCGACGAGATCGGCAGGCTGTTCCAATCCGGGAAGAAGGCCGAGGCTGCCGCCATGGTGCCGGATGAGCTGATTTTGGATACATCGATCATCGGCGACGAGGAGCATGTGCGTAAGCAACTCGGCGTGTGGGAAGCCGCGGGCGTCACCGAGATGCTGGTGTCGGTTCCAGATTTCGAGCAATTGCATCGGCTCGCACCCCTTGTACAGATGTAGAACACGTTCTAGATTCGTAAGGGTGACTGATTCACCCGCCCCGTCGGCTCCGCCTCCTCACCATCCCCCGAGGGAGTCAGTAGAAATTCTCGGTCTCTGGAACATCGCGAACGCGGAACCTGATCGGATCGCACTGGTGGATCCATCCGGCCGCGAGGTGAGCTATCGCGAATTGGCCACGCTCGCAAACCGCTACGGCACCGGACTGCGGGCGCTCGGCCTGCGGCCCGGCGACGTGCTGGTCAGCATGGTGCACAACTGCGTCGAGGCGGTCGCCGCCTACTTCGCGGCCTATCAGGCCGGGCTGTACATCGTCGCGGTGAACTGGCATCTGACCGGTCCGGAGGTCGCCTACATCCTCGGCGACAGCGAGGCCAAGGCGTTCATCGCCAGTGATCGGTTCGCCGCCGCCGCGATCGCCGCCGCGGATGAGGCCGGGCTGCCCGCCACCGCGCGCTTCGCGGTCGGCGAGATCGAGGGCTTCAAATCGGTGTCGTGGCTGGGTGCCGCCGATACCGGTCGCCCCGATAACCGGACCACCGGCGCGCCGATGCTCTACACCTCGGGAACTACAGGGCGGCCCAAGGGTGTTCGGCGTCCGCTCACCGGCACCGACCCCGATGTCGTACCGCCGCATTCGCCCGCCTTCTTCGGCCTGTTCGGGCTGAAGCCCTACGACGATCACGTGCACATCTGCGGTTCGCCGCTGTACCACACCGCCGTGCTGAACTTCGCGACGATCTCGATCCAGTTGGGGCACAAGGTCGTTCTGATGGATCGCTGGGACGCCGAGGAAATGCTGCGGCTCATCGACAAACACCGGGTCACCCACAGCCATATGGTGCCGACCCAATTCCACCGCCTGCTCGCGCTGCCCGCGGATGTGCGCGCCAAGTATGACGTTTCGTCGCTGCGCAGCATGGTGCACGGCGCGGCGCCGTGCCCGGCCGAGACAAAGCGGCAGATGCTGGAGTGGTGGGGCCCGACGGTCACCGAGTACTACGCGGCCACCGAGGGCGGCGGCACGGTGATCAACGGGACCGAATGGCTCACGAAGCCCGGCTCGGTCGGCAAGGCCTGGCCCTGGTCGGTGATCAAGGTGCTGAGCGAGGAAGACGGTTCCGAAGTTCCCGCGGGTGAGACCGGTCTGGTCTACATGCGCATGGGCGCGTCCAGCTTCGAATACCACCACGCCAAGGAGAAGACCGAAGAGGCAAGGGTCGGTGACCTTTTCACGGTCGGCGATATCGGCCACCTCGATGAGGACGGCTACCTCTACCTGCACGACCGCCGCTCCGATCTGATCCTGTCCGGCGGTGTGAACATCTACCCGGCCGAGATCGAGAACGTGCTGACCACCCACCCGAAGGTCGAGGATGTCGCGGTCTTCGGTCTGCCCCACCCGGATTGGGGCCAGGAGGTCAAGGCCGTCGTCCAGCCGGTCGCGGGTGTCGAGGGCAACGACGAACTCACGACAGAGCTATTGGCCTACGCCGCAACCCAATTGGCGAAGTACAAAATGCCCCGCTCCATCGACTACCTCGACGAACTCCCCCGCGACCCCAACGGCAAGCTCTACAAGCGCAAACTCCGCGACCGCTACATCCCGGCCTAGCTGCCGTTCGAACGTTGGACCGCCGTGGCTCGTCCAGCGATCAAGATCAGGTGGCGGTGGTGGCGGGGGCTTCTCGGGCGATGCCGCCCCAGTTTCCACGTGATCACATGTCCAACTCGGAGGGGCGGTTTGTGGTGGTTTTGGTGGGGCGGGGCTGGGCGCGTCGTGTGACGTAACCGGCTTGGCTTGCGGGGTCGGGGGGCAGGCTCGCGGGTTCCAGCTTGGTCGACTGGCTGTGGTTGCGTTCTCGAGAGTTTGGCGAGGGTAGTCAAATGGTGGCCGACCAGCCGGATCAACCGCCATTTGACTACCGTCGAGCGCTGGAACGCTGCGGTGGTCTGCCCCTGCGGGCTGGACTTCGCCTGTCCCTCCCCGCACCGTCCCAACCCTCCCCGCCCGTCCCTCTGCGAACCCTCCCCGCCCGGGACCCCGGACCCAACCTCACCCAACCGGTTCGCGTGCTGGACTTCTGCCCTTCCCGCCCGGACCCCTTCCCGCCCGGCCCCCTTCCCGCCCGGACCGAGGACCGCCCGGACCCAACCTCACCCAACCGGTTCGCGCAGCTCCGGCGCCAAACCGAAGAGCGGGAACAGCTTTTCGGTGTCGAGGAAGAAGTTGAGTCCGGCGATCGAGTCGCCGTCCAACTCCAGCACCGTGATGGACCACGGCACCCAGACGCCCGGCTCGGTCTCGCTCGGCTTGTAGTGGCCGAACGCGGGCAGACCGTTGGCGCCTGCCAACCGGATCATGCGGGAATCGCGGCAGCCCTTGCCGTGGCCGAGCATGAAAGCGGCCACATTCTCGGGGCCCGAGACCCAGAGTTCGATCGGCGGCATGGACAGTGCCACATCGGTTTTCAGCAGGGTGGTCAGGGTGTCCATATCGTAGGCCTCGAAGGCCTTGACGAAATCGTCGACGAGTTTGCGCTGATCGTCATCGGTTTCGTCGTAGGTGTCGGTGGCGGTCGGCTGCACCTTCGACATGGTGGCCCTGGCGCGCTGTAGTGCGCTGTTCACCGAGGCGGGGGACATGGTGAGTGCCTCGGCCGTCTCGCTGGCCGAGAACCGCAGCACCTCGCGCATGATCAGGATGGCGCGCTGGGTCGCGGGCAGGTGCTGACAGGCCGCGACGAACGCCAGCCGCAATGTGTCCTTGGCCGAGGCGTGCTCGGCCGGATCCGATCCGAAGGCCAGTGCGTTCGGGATCGGTTCGATCCAGACGTAATCCGGCTGCGGCATCGGCAGCGGCGAATCCGGCCGCGACGGACCGGACAGATCCATCGGCCTGGCCCGGCGCTGCGGGCCGTCGAGCATATCGAGGCAGACATTGGTGGTGATCTTGTACAGCCACGACCTCAGGCTGGCGCGACCCTCGAACGAGTCGTAGGACTTCCACGCGCGAGTGAAGGTCTCCTGCACCGCATCCTCCGCTTCGAAGGAGGAGCCGAGCATGCGATAGGCGTAGGCGCACAGTTCCCGCCGGTGTCCTTCGAAGGATTCGAGGACGTCCGGGGTGAGGCCGACGGAGTCGTTCATGGGTGTCACCCTGCCACAGCCCACCGACACATTCGAGACCCGAATTGCCTGTACCTGCGGCTTCAAGATCAATCACTGCGGGGCGACAGATGTGTTCGGCCACACAGTGCTCGGGACCGATGAGTTTCGCGCGGTCGATCCGTCTTTACATAGAGACCGCCGACGCCGACGTAAGGGATTCCGCATGCCCAGCAAGATGATCTTCATCAACCTCCCCGTCGCGGACCTGGGCCGGTCCAGAAACTTCTACGAGGCGATCGGCTGGAAGGTGAATCAGGACTTCACCGATGAGAACGCCGCGTGCATCGTCATCGACGACAACATCTGCGCCATGCTGCTGACCAAGGACTTCTATTCGAACTTCAGCAAGCGCCCGATCGCCGACACGATCGCGACCAGCGGCGGCGCGTACGCGTTATCCCTGGGCAGCGCACAAGAGGTCGACGCACTCACCAATGCCGCCCTGGCCGCAGGCGCCACCGAGGAAATCAACGAGGATCGCCGCGCCCAGGAAGCCCAGGTCGGCATGTTCGGCCGCACGTTCATCGATCCGGATGGCCACCAGTGGGAGCCCTTCTGGATGGACTACCCCGGCAACTGATCGACGCCGATGCCGGTCGAGTGGTGGCCCGGGTGCCACCACTCGACTTGCCTCGGCGCGAACGTAGTTCAGCTGCCGGTGAAGGTGGGCTTGCGCTTCTCCGCGAAGGCCTTCGGGCCCTCCTTGGCATCGGCCGACCGGAAGACCGACATGCCGAGCTTCGCCTCGATCTGGAAGGCGTCCTCTTCCGGCATGGCCTCGGTCTCCCGAATGGTGCGCAGAATTGCCTGCACCGCGAGGGGACCGTTGGCCGCGATCTGCGCGGCGAGTTCAAGTGCCTTGTCCAGTGCGGTGCCGTCCGGGACCACATGCCCGATCAGCCCGATCTCCTTGGCCTCGCCAGCGCTGATGTGCCTGCCGGTCAGCAGAATGTCGGCGGCGACGGTGTAGGGAATCTGCCGGACCAGCCGCACGGCCGAGCCGCCGAGCGGGAACAGGCCCCAACGCGCCTCGGATACACCGAATTTCGCGCCTTCGGCGGCCACCCGGATATCGGTGCCCTGCAGGATTTCGGTGCCACCGGCGATGGCCGGGCCCTCCACCGCCGCGATCAGCGGTTTGGTGAGTCGACGGCCTTTGAGCAGCGCCTCCAATTTGGTCGGATCGAAGCTGCTCGCGTTGTCGCCGGGGTGCCGCGCGGTCATCGCCTTGAGGTCCATGCCCGCACAGAAAGCACCGCCCGCACCGGTCAGGATCGCGACCCGGATATCGGGATCGTTGTCCACCTGGTCCCAGGCGTCGCGCATGATCGCCATCATCTCGGCCGAAAGGGCATTGCGGGCCTCGGGCCGATTCATGGTGACGATGAGGACGTGATCGCGCTTCTCGACGAGGCAATCTGGCATTGGGAGATTCTCCTGACTTTCCAGGGCCCGGGGTGGGTCAAATTCAGCCTTGTCAGAAACAGTAACACGTTCTATTTTTAGCTCTGTGAGCTACAACATAGCGGACCTAGTCGAACACGCCATCGATCTGATGCCCGACCGCGTAGCGCTGGCCGACGACGGCCGCGAGGTGACTTACGCGCAGCTCGAGGAGCGGGCCAACAAACTCGCGAACTACCTGCTGCAACAGGGTGTCCAACCGGGTGACAAGGTGGGCATCTATTCGCGGAACACGGTCGAGGCTGTCGAGGCCATGGTCGCGGTCTTCAAGGCGCGCGCCGTGATGATCAACGTGAATTTCCGTTACGTCGAGAACGAGTTGCAGTACATTTTCGACAATTCGGATATGGTCGCGCTGATCCACGAGCGCCGCTACAGCGACCGGGTGGCCGGGGTTCGCCCGAATACGCCCCTGCTGAAGACGGTCATCGTCGTGGACGACGATACGACGGGCACCATTGCGACCGCAGCCGATTCGGTGGAATACGAGACGGTGCTGGCCGAGTCCTCCGGTGAGCGCGACTTCGGCGAGCGCTCCTCCGATGACATCTTCATGCTCTACACCGGCGGCACCACCGGCCTGCCCAAGGGCGTCATGTGGCGGCACGAGGACTGGTGGCGCGTGCTCGGCGGCGGCATCAACTTCCTCACCGGCGAATACGTCGAGGACGAATGGCATCAGGCCAAGACCGGTGCGGGCAATCCGCAGATGGTCCGGTTCCCGATTCCGCCGATGATCCACGGCGGCTCACAGACCGCGACATTCCACAGCCTGTTCGACGGCGGTAAGGCCGTGATGATTCCGGAGTTCACCGGACACGGCGTGTGGCAGCACATCGACCGGCACAAGATCAACCTCATCTTCATCACCGGTGACGCCATGGCCCGGCCGATGATGGACGCGCTCGCCGAGGGCAATCCGGAAACCGGTGAGCCGTACGACCTTTCGAGCCTCTACCTGATCGCCAGCAGTGCGGCGCTGTTCTCGCCGACGCTCAAAGACCAGTTCCTGGAACGCCTGCCGAACCGGATGATCACCGATTCCATCGGGTCCTCCGAGACCGGCTTCGGCGGTCTCGCCGTTGTCGCCAAGGGCGCCAACCACACCGGTGGTCCGCGGGTGAAGATCGATGCCGCCACCCAGGTGCTCGACGACCAGGGCAATCCGGTGGCACCGGGCTCCGGGCAGGTCGGGTTCCTCGCGCGCAGCGGCCACATTCCGGTCGGCTACTACAAGGACGAGGCCAAGACCAAGGCAACGTTCAAGGAGTTCAACGGAATTCGCTACTCCATCCCCGGCGACTACGCCCGGGTCGAGGAGGACGGCACCGTCACCATGCTCGGCCGCGGTTCGGTGAGCATCAATAGCGGCGGCGAGAAGATCTATCCGGAGGAGGTCGAGGGTGCGCTCAAGATCCACCCCGAGATCTTCGACGCGCTCGTGGTCGGCGTTCCGGACGAGCGGTGGGGACAGCGGGTGGCGGCGGTCGTGCAGTGTCGTGGCGACAAACGTCCCACCCTCGACGAACTGCGTCCGGTGCTCACCCAGGAGATCGCGCCCTACAAGCTGCCGCGCAGCGTGTGGTTCGTCGATCAGATCAAGCGCAATCCGGCGGGCAAGCCCGATTACCGTTGGGCCAAGGCGCAAACCGAGGAGCGCCCGGCCGACGAGCACATCGAGGCGAGCAGCAAGTAAATTGGCTATTCGCCTGGGGTTTTTCGAGGAGACCGCACTCGGCTTCGAGCCGTTGCCGTTCGCCGCAAGTGCCTGGTCGCCGGATATGATCAACGGTCCCGCCATCTGTGGACTGCTGGCACAGGCGCTCGAACGTGAACACGGTCGGGACGGATTCGTGCCCGCCAGGCTTACCGTCGACCTGTTCCGGCCGACGCGCAGGCAACCGGTCCAGGTGGTCACCGAATCGGTGCGCGACGGGCGGCGGATCCGGGTCGCGGATGCCGCGCTGATGCAGGACGGTGTCGATGTGGCCAGGGCGACGGCGGTCTTCTTGAAGAAGTCGGTACAGCCGCCGGGGGAGCTGTGGACTCGGCAGGATCAACCCGCGCCGCCGCCGGTCGAGATCTCGCCGCCGACGGATCTGCCCCGTGCTCCGATGTGGGGCAGCGATGCCCATGCCGACGGCTGGTCGACGCGGATCGGTGAACATCAGAACGGCAGTCGCAAACGGACCTGGCAGGTGCCGATGTCGTTGATCGAGGGGCAGACGCCGTCCGCATTCGTCGGTGCGACCATCATCGGCGAGGGGACCAGCATGATGACCAATTGGGGTAGCGCCGGAATCGGATTCATAAACACCGATCTGACACTGGCACTCGCGCGGCCCGCCGTCGGCACGGAAATCGGGCTCGAGGCCGATATGCACATCAGCGCGGAGGGGGTCGCGGTGGGCACCGCGACACTGTTCGATCGGCATGGATCGTTCGGGACCTGTGTGGTGACCGCGCTGTCGAATGCCGAACGTCAGGTCGATTTCTCCAATGGGGTCGACCACATCGAGGCCGCGAATAGGTAAGGCCCGCCGGGCACTTGCCGGGCGGGCCGTTCAGGCAGGGACTATCGGTTGGCGAGTTCCGCGAGGCGGAATGCCAGCTTGTTCCGGACCGCCGGGACGCTGGTCGCCATCGTCATAACGGTATTGCGGACGATGCGTGCCGGGAGCGGTCGCAAGGTGGCCATCTTCGTCATCCGATCGGTGAAGGCGACGACACCGAGAGCCACTGGGCGACGGGTGGTTTCGTAGGCGTCGAGTACGCTGTCGGGCTCGCCGCCGACGACCCGGGCCAGCAGCGGACCGAGGAAAGCCGCATCCTGGATGCCGGTGTTCATGCCTTGTCCGCCCGCCGGGCTGTGCACATGTGCGGCATCGCCTGCCAGCAGCAGACGACCCGCGCGGTAGTGATCCGCGACGCGGTGGTGCACCCGGAAGCGCGAGCTCCACAGCACCTCACGGACTTTCACGCTGCCGCCGGGGCCGCGGGTGTCCAGGATGGTCTGAATATCCTCGACAGCCGGGTGCTCGGGAGCCTCGTCGACGGTCGCGACGACCCGGTACCGATTCGGATCGGTCTCGTCCGGCAGCGGCGCGACCACCGTCACGCCCTCCGGCGAAAGGTGCAGTGCCACTTCGTCACGCGCGATCGGCCAGTCCATCCGGACATCGGCGAGGACGAAGGATTCCGGGTAGGTGTCGCCGGTGAAGCCGATGCCCGCCTGCGCACGGACGACGCTGTGCATACCGTCCGCGCCGACCACATAGTCCGCGCGGATCATGCCGGTCGCGCCCGCGCTGTCGACGTATTCGACTGTGACGCCGTCATTTTCATCGACGACCCCGGTGATTCGGTAGGGCCGGTGCACATCCGCGCCCGCCTTGCGCAACCGTGCGAGCAGTACTGCCTCGGTGGTGTCCTGCGGAACCATCAGCGTGTACGGGTACTCGGTGGGCAGTCCGCCGAACGGCACTGTCGCCAGTGTGCGGTTGCCGTCCAGTACTCGGAAGGTCGGCACCACGATGCCGCGGTCCACGAGTTCCTCGGCGATGCCCAGTTCCCGCAGCACCTCCAGGGTCCTTGCGTGAACCACCGCGGCGCGCGAGGTGTTCGCACCCTCGGTGAGCCGGTCCAGCAGTACGAAGTCGATACCGGCGTCGGCCAGGGTGATCGCGGTGGTCAGTCCGGCCGGACCGGCTCCGACGACAACGACGGAAGTGGTCTCCGGCAGCGGGGTGGTGTTCATCGGAACTCCTAGGTCAACATCTGTAGGCCAACGCTTGTTGGCATAACCGTAACGCGAACCGCTTGTGGAAGTCAACAGTTGTTGGCCTACACTTGTTGGCATGAATATCGAGCCTGATCAACCGCCTGCGCGTCGCTCCGATGCCACCCGCGCGGCCATCCTGGCGGCCGCGCGCGCCCGCTTCGCCGCCGAAGGATTTCGCAAGGCGACCATTCGCGCCATCGCCGCCGATGCCGCGATCGATCCGTCGATGGTGATGCGCTACTTCGGCAGTAAGGACGGGCTTTTCGCCGCGGCGGTCGATGTGCGCCTCGACCTGCCGGATCTCGCCGCGGCCGATCCGGATGCCCTGGGGGAGTTGCTGGTTCGCCGATTCCTGGCGGTCTGGGAGGACCAGTCCGACAACAAGGTGCTGGTGATCTTGCTGCGCTCGTCCATCACCGATGAGGGTGTGAGCCAACGCTTTCGGCAGATCTTCGCCGAACAGGTGCTGCCCGCGGTGCTGCGCTTCGGCGATCCGGCCGACGCGCAGCGTCGCGGGGGTTTGATCGTCACCCAGTTGCTCGGGCTCGCGCTGTGCCGCTACGTGCTCGAGCTGCCGCCGGTGGTCGGCCTGACGCGCGAGCAGATCATCACCGATATCGCACCGACCCTCCAGCGCTACCTGACATCGGAGCCGATCAATCCCTAGACGTGCGCGCCACCGTCTACGTGAATCGTTGTGCCCGTGATGAATTCGCCGTCGGTGGAAGCGACCATCGCGACCACACCGGCGACCATCTCGGGCGATCCGAGCAGTGGCCCGATGGCCGGAGCCATCTTGCTCATCAGGCCCGGATCGATATCCGGTGGCACATCGAGCAGGCTGTAGGTCATGGCCGTCTCGATGCCGCCGGGCGAGACGCAGACCGCGCGCAGATTCCGCTTGCTGTACTCCAGCGCCAGCACCCGCGTGAAGGCCTCCAGTCCGCCCTTGCTCGCCGCGTACGCCGCGCGATACGGCGCGGCATAGGACGCGGCATTAGAGCTGATATTGACCACCACCCCGCGCTCGGACTCCAGTAGTGCGGGCAGGGCGGTCCGAGTCACCAGGAATGTTCCGGTCAGATTGGTGCCGAGGACGGTATTCCACAGCTCGGTGGTGGTCTCGTGGGTATGCGACATGCGCACGATCCCAGCGGCATTCACCAGCACATCCAGGCCATCGGCTATCAGCCCGGGTACCGTCTGCTCGACAGCGGCCTCGTCCGCGATGTCGAGCGACGCGACGGTGAGCCGGGCGCCCGAGCCCTGATCGATGGCGAGCTGGGCGGTCTTGGCGAGGCCATCGCCGGTTCTGCTCACGCCGACCACCTCCGCTCCCTCCTCGAGCAGCCGCAAGACAATGGCCCTGCCGATGCCGGAACCCGCGCCCGTTACCAGCACTCGGCGTTGCGTGAAACGTTTCATACGCTTTGTACATCCCGTTCGGCCAGCAACTGCGCTATCTCGGGCAGCCGGTCGAGATCGATCGGCTCGGCGATCAATTCGACCGGAAAGGGCCGATCTGCGGGCTGTGGCAGCCCGGGGCCGAGGATCAGGCCACCGCGGATGCCGATCCGATCCATTTCCTGGATCAGCGGCTCGTAGCGGGCCGACTGCAAGTTGTTGTGCAGCACAAAATCTCGAACGTCGTCGGCGGTGGTCAAACTGCGCTGCCGGACCGGTGAGCAGACCGGGAATTCCGGATCGCGGAAGGTCATATCGTCGACGAATGCGCGCATGAAATCCGCGGCATGCTGTTGCAGCGGAGAATGGAACGCACCCTTGTACGCATCCAGTACGAACATTTGGCGGGTATCCGAGGACGCCTCGATTTCGACCAGGATCTCTTGCAGTGCCGTGAGATAACCCGAGATCACGAATGATCGGTGCACGTCATCGATCGGGCCGGTGTCGACGGCCAGATGCACACCGGGGCGGCGTGCACCGTAATAGTTCGCCGGATCGTCCTCGATCGGCGTGTACATCAGCCCCATTCCTTGTGCGGCAACACCTTCCGGCAATTCCGGCACGAGCCTGCGGTGATGCAGCATGCCGAACAATTCGTGCCGCTCCACGGCTCCGGCCACGCAGGTGCTGATCAGCGCGCCCAGGCTCAGCCCACCGGCGGCCTCCGGCTCGAAACCGCGTGCGGCCAGGTCCTCGGCGAGACCGAGTGCGAATGCGGCCTGACGCAATGCGCCGAGGCTGTGCCGATCCTCCGGTTCGCTCGCCATTTCCGCGGCCGATTCCCGAGCGCGCAGTCGGTCCACCGATAATCCGGTCACCGCGGCGGCTCCTTCGTAGGCGAGTGCGATGGACGGGCACCGCTCGCAGAACTCATCGATGACTTCGGCGGTCAGGCTGACCTGTCCACCGAACAGAAAAGAAACCCTCATTGCATGTCCTACCCACGCCGGGGGCGCACAATAGCGACACCCACTGCGTATCTGTGAATCACGTTCGACCGGAACGGAATTGGCGGCGCCGCCGTATCGAATACATCAAGCGGGCCCCCCTGTGGGCAAGAGTTTCCCCGGACCAGGCATCGGCCACCCCCTGGCCGGTAGTACCCCCGGTCGGTAGTACTACCGGCCGAGTCGCCCGAGGAATTGCAGCATCAGCTGATCGATTTCACACGCGTGCGTGAGATTCGGTGTGTGCGCTGCGCCCTCGATGGTGTGGAATTCCGCGGGACCACCGAGTCCCTTTGTCAGTAAATCCACCGCATCGTGATCGAAGGCCGGATCTGAGGCGCCGCGCACCAAGAGCGCGGGGCAGGTGATATCGCCGATGAGATCGGAGATGTCGTCGACATTGATCAGACAGTCGGCCGCGGCGGCGACCCGTTCCCGATCACCGCTCAACCATTTGGCCAGCCACGGTTGATGATCGGACCGATCACCGCCGATGATCAAGCCCGCCACCATCTTCGCGATCACGGTCAGCGGCCCGGTCCCGATCCAAGCATCGGTGACCTGGCGATAGCCGACCCGCTGCACGTCGCTGTAGGCCTGCGCCGAACAGCCGAGCAGGATCAGGCCGTCCACTCGCGGCGGGCACAGCAGGGCCATCCGCAGTGCGGTGAATCCGCCCTGCCCGACACCGCCCACGACCACCCGGTCGATGCCGAGGTGGTCGACCACCGACCAGGCATCGCGGGCCAGATCCCAGAAACTGTATGCGCCGTCGTCGTGTTCGGTCAGTCCGTGGCCGCGCGCATCGATCGAGATCACGCGGTATTCCGGGGCAAGTGCGGCAATCTGGTTCGCGAACAATTCGTGATCCATGAAGAAGGCGTGCCCGAGCACCACCGCGGGCCCGGATCCTCCGCTGTCGACGAAGTGCACTTTCGCGCCAGCGGAGGTTACGAAGGGCATAACCGTGCTCCTGTCAGACTGCGTCCCCCGAAATAGAGCAGCCTAACAAGAACCGGTTATACCAACGGTTTTCACCACAGCACGGGCAACTCCTCGACACCGCCGGTGAAGCTGCTGGTGCGCATCGGCACGGCGGCAGGGGCGACGGCCAAGCGCATGGTCGGGAACCGGGTCACCAATTGGGTGAATACGGTGTGCAATTCGATGCGGGCCAGCGGTGCGCCGACGCAGTGCCGCGCACCGTAGCCGAAGGTCACATGGGAGCCGTCCTTCCGGGCCACGTCGACGCGGTCGGGGTCGGTGAAGACGGTCGGATCATGGTTCGCCGCGGTCAGATCCAGCAGGACGAGATCGCCGGTGTGTACCTCGTTTCCGTCGATCTCCATATCGGTGCGCGCATAGCGGGGCATCTGGGTGGCATCCGCCGTCCGCAGGAGTTCTTCGATCGCGGTCGGAACCAATTCGGGATCGTCCACCAGGGCCTGCCATTGGTCGAGGTTTTCCAGCAGCCGTTTGGCGCCGACCCCGATCTGGACCACCGTGGTCTCGTGCCCGCCGAACAACAGACCGAGGCCGAGCGTGGCAATGCCCTGATCGGACAGATCGTCTCGGGCGCACAGCTGCGACAGCACGTCATCGGCCTGGTCGTGCCGTTTGCGTTGGACCAATGACATGAAGTACTCGAACAATCCGGCGACACCCTGCTGCACCTTCGCGGCGTCCTGCTGCTCGCCGAGGGCCTCGGTCCAGGCGCGGAACCGATCGCGGTCGGCATAGGGCACACCGAGCAGTTCGCAGATGACCAATAGCGGCAGCGGCAGCGCCACAGCGGTGTGCAGGTCGGCGGGAGAGCCCTGCGCGGCCATCTCGTCGAACAACCGCGTGGTGAGTTCTTCCACCCTGGGCCGCAAGTCGCGCATTCGCCGCGGTGAGAAGAACGGCACCACCAATTCGCGCAGCCGGGCCTGATCGGCGGGTTCGGTCTCGAAATTGCCGAGCGGACCGCCGAAGAACATCGAATCCGAAGCCCGCGCGGCGGTTTCCGGCGTGGGATGGGCACGACCGAGGCGCGGATCGGCGAACAGTGTCCGCACCTGCGCGTAGCTGGTGGCCAACCAGCCTTCATGGCCGAGCGCGGTGCGCGTCCGCTGGATGGTTTCACCTGTGACGGGGCAGCCCATGTCCACAGTCACTCCTTACGTAGTTCTCGGGGTCGGACTCATTCGGGCAAGCGCACTCGCAGCAGATTGCCGCTGGCGGTGCCGACGACGAATTCCCTTTCGGCGCTTGGTGATACGACGATCGAGGTCATCGGCTCACCCGTCAGGACGGTGCATGTCGAGTGATCCGCCGGATTGATGCGGACGAGTCGGCCCGAGGTGGTGGCGTCGTAGAGCATGCCGTCCGGGCCGATGGCGAGATCGTCGGGAAGCGGTGGCGCGCCGGGTCTGGCGGCCAGATCCGCGACGACGGTGGCGTGCGAGGGATCGTCGAGCGGGATGCGCAGGATGCGGCCGTTCGGGCTGAGATACAGCGTGACGTAGAGCGTGTCACCGTCGACCAGAATGCCGTCGGCGCCGAAATACTTTGTCCGGTCCGACCATTCGGTGTCGACGCTGCCGTCCGGCCGGATCCGGACAACGCCGGTCGAGGTGTCGGCGACGAAAAGGTCTCCCGCGCTATCGAATGCGGCGCCATTGGCCATACCCAGACCGGAGGCGAAGATCTCGGCCCGCGGCGTCTCGGCCGTGGGATCAATGCGGACGACGCCGCCACCGGTCGAGCCGGGTACCAAATTGGTCGGGAAGTTGCCGTAGGTCACGTAGATCAGCTGGTCCGGGCCGAGTTTCACCGCACCGGGATACGCGACCGCGACCCTGGCGGTAACGCGGCCGGACGGGTCATAGCGAACCACTTCGTTGCGTCGCACCCGCGAGACCCACAGGTCACCGCGCGCGTCATAGGCCAGCCCTTCGGCCCAGTCCTCATCCCGAACGACAGCGGCCGCCGCGATCGTGGCGGTAGCCGTTGCGCACGAAACCGATTCGGCCGCGGCCGAAACCGGAATCACGCCGACGAACGCGCAGGCGATCGCGGTGCCGACCACTATCGGGTTTACCATGCGACGGGCAACGAGGTCAGGCCCTTGGTGACAACGTTCTCGCGCACTGGTAACTCGTCCGGGTCGACCGTCAGATGCAGTGTCGGGAAGCGAGATATCAGCTGACCGAAGGCGACCTGCAATTCGATGCGAGCCAGCGGCGCGCCGGTGCAGTAGTGCAGGCCGTAGCCGAACGCCAGATGCTGCCCCTCCGAGCGGGTCACGTCGAGTTGGCGCGCATTGGTGAAGATCTCTGGATCGTGGTTGGCCGAATCGACGTCCAGCAGCACCAGATCGCCCGTTCGGACGGTGACGCCGTCGATCTCCATATCGGAGCGCGCATAGCGGGCGAAGGCGGTGGAATCGTGTACGCGCAGCAGTTCCTCGATCGCGGCGGGCACCAGCTCCGGCTGATCGACCAGCTGCTGCCACTGCGCCGGATTCCGCAGCAATTGCACTGTGCACAGGCCGATTTCGACGACGGTGGTCTCATGCCCGGCCAAGAGCAAGCCCATGGCAAGCGTCGCGATGGCATCGTCGGCCAGGTCCGGCACCTCGCACAGCTTGGCGATCACGCCCTCTCCCGGTTCCCTGCGCAGCCGTTCGACCAGCGACTTGCAGTACAGGAACCATTCGGCCCCGGCTTGTCCCGACTTCGCGCCATCGCTGGTGTCGAAAAGCGCCTCGCTCCAGATCCGGAACTGCGCGCGATCCTCGTAGGGGACACCGAGTAGTTCGCTGATGACCAGCAGCGGCAGCGGTTCGGCGAAGGCCTTGTGCAGGTCGGCGGGCGACCCCTTTCCGGCCATGTCGTCGAGCAGTTGCGTGGTGAACGCGGCCACCCGCGGCGTGAGTTCGCGCATCCGCTTGGCCGAGAACAGCGGATTGAGCAGTCCGCGCATCCGCGCGTTATCGGCGGGTTCGGTCTCGAAGTTCCCGAACGGGCGGCCGAAGAACACCGACTCCGACGACCGTGCCGCCGTCTCCGGCGTCGGATGGGAACGGCCCAGACGGACATCGGTGAACAGCTCTTTCACTTTGTGATAGCCGCAGACCTTCCAGGCCTCGTCGCCTGTCGCCGTGCGGACGCGGCTGATCGAGCTGGGTGCGGCGTCGGTTCCGGTGAAGGGGCATGCGAGTTCCGATGAGTCGGTGGTCATGGCTCACTCCTTGCTAACAAGCTCTTGTACAAGCAAGCTTAAACATAATTGCTTGTACTATTCCACTTGAACAAGGAGGTGATGTCGTGCCCGAAAGCCCAACGCCCGCCGAGACTTCGGCGCAACCCGTCCGGCGCATGCCGCGTGCCCAGCGGCGCGAGCAGATCCTCGCCGCGGCCACCCGCGCGGTGGCCCGCAACGGTTTCACCGGGACGGGCCTGCCCGATATCGCCGCCGAGGCGGGCATTACGCACGTGATCCTCTACCGTCACTTCGCCTCGAAGGCCGATCTGTACCGGGCCGTGCTGGAACGGGCCTATACCAGGCTCGGCGACGCCGTCGGCACCGAAAAGCTGGACGGCACCAGCATTTCCGCGCTGCTGCGGGCGGCCGCCGCGGATCCTGACGCCTTCCGGCTACTGTTCCGGCACGCGGTCCGCGAGCCCGAATTCCGCGATGTCATCGATATGGTCCGCAGCTATTCGACGATGATCGCGCAGCGGTATCTCACCGATGCCGTGCCCGCGGGGCCGTGGCAGGACTGGGCCGCGCAGGTCATCCCCACCTTCATCCTGGATGCGGTGATCGCCTGGCTCGATGCCGGACAGCCGGATCTCGACGATGCCGCTGAGCGGATCAATCGCGCGGCCCGTGCGCTCATCGAGGTCGCTGGTGGCGAATTGCCCCAGAAGGATTGAGCGGCAAGGCATAACGTCATCCATGGGCGGCGACCCGAAGGAGGAACATGGATGAACTACAGGTGCCGACGCTCGCCGAATTCGTGCGGATGCGGCGGCAGCGGCCGACCGCGGCGCATCCTGGCGGCCTGAGCCGACAGCAGCTCGCCGAGGCGATCCACTCCAGCGTCGGCTATCTCGCCAAGATCGAACAGGGCGGTGCGTTCAATCCGAGCCCCTCGATTCTCGATGCGCTCGCCGAGGTCTTCGCACTGGATCCCGACGATCGCATCCACCTGTATCACCTTGCGCAGCAACGATTCAGCGGCGGACCAAGCCGGCCCGGCCCGGAGCGGCAGCCCGTGCGCAAGACCCTCGACGCCTTGACCCCGCATCTCGCGGCGGCGCTCGACGACGGCTGGCGCATCATCGACTGCAACGACGCCTTCGACGAAGCCTTCCCCGGTCTTGGACCGAACGGACATGCGCTGCGCTGGATGTTCACCGATCCGCGGGCACGTCTGGTGATCGAGGAATGGGAGCGCGAGGCCGATCTGATGGTCGGGCGTTTTCGCGGCTACGCGGGCCATGCCGGTGCCCGAGCCGATGTCCAGTTGCTACTGCGCGAGCTGGGCGCACAGCCCGACTTCCACCGCCTGTGGAATACCGGCCGGGTGTACATCGGCCGTCGCGACCCGACCATCCGGCTCCGAAATCGCAAGACCGGCAAGCCATTCGAAATCCACGTCCAACGATTCCGCACCACGCTGCCCGAGCCGACCCGCCAACTTTTCGTCGGGTTGCTCGGGGATGATGAGGCCAGATAGCCGCTACCGGAGCACAAATCAGTGCGCCCGTTTTCATGGCATGGGCGCGATCAGTTCTACGGTCGGAAAATAGCCGCGATACCGGCCGGGGTCACGTGTCAGGAGTCGATATCCGGCGACTGCGGCGTGGGCGCCGATGTAGAAGTCGGGCGCCGGGGAGCGCTTCTCGCCGCTGTTACGGCGATAGCGCTGAAATGCCTTGCCCGTCAGGAAGCCGGCGCGGAATGGTAGAGCCTCACGCTCGAACTCGTCGGCGGGCAGCAAATCGTCCAGCTCTTCGACGGTGTCGTACCCGACGGAGACCTCTGCGTAGATGATCGGGTTGATGACCACCCGGCCGGAGTCGAGAGCCTCGGTGATTCGGCCCATCGACCACTGCGCCCAGCGCTCGTCATTGGTCATGACATCGAGTAGGACACACGAATCGATGAGGACGGCGGGCCTGCCGATAGGGGTCGGACTACTCGCCACGGAGCAGATCCATGACTTCGTCTGTGCTCATACCTTCGATATCCCGGCTGTCCGCGGTTCCGCGCAGGCGCCGGACGAGGCGTTGGCCACGAGTGGGGGCGCCTTCGGTGCGAACGATCCGAAGGGTGCCGTCGACTTCGATGATTTCGACGTCGTCGCCCTCGCGCAGATTGTGCTTGGCACGCAACTGTGCGGGGATTGTCACCTGGCCCTTGCTGTTGAGCAGCACCATGCCCTCCTAGAGCCGTATCTGTAATACGTGTATTACGTAATACTAGCGCGAACAGCAGGTCGGCCTAACTGCTTCGCTCAGCAATCGGCCCGCCGGTGGCAGGTCCGGCGGGCCGATTCGGGAGTGCGGATCCCGACCCTTTCGAGCGACCTGCAAGCAGTCGCCAGCGCTCGGTCAGGCAGGGGTTTCCGCGAGCAGAGAGCCGATGGCCCGCAGGTGGTCACTCGCCCCGCCCAGTGCGAATTCATTGTGCTTCGCGGCGGTGAAGTAGTTGTGCACGATGTGGTCGCGGTCGATGCCGACGCCGCCGTGTATGTGAACCACGGTGTGCGCCACCCGGTGTCCGGCATCGGCGGCCCAGAACTTGGCCGTGTGTACGGCTTCCGCGCTGGCCAGATCCTCGGAAACCCGCCAGGCGGCCTGGGTGACCGCCAGCCGCAGTCCCTGGACGTCGATGTAGGCGTCGGCGAGGCGCTGCGCGACAGCCTGGAAGCTGCCGACGGCCTTGCCGAATTGTTCACGCTCGCGGGCATATTCGGCGACCAGCTCGAGTGCGCGCTCCAGAGTGCCCAATTGCTGTGCGCTCAGGCCGAGCCAGGCGCGGGTCAGGATCCAGTCCAGGATCTCCGCACCGGAGTCCACCGTCGCGACCAATTCGGCCGGGGTGTCATGGAATTCGACGCCGAATTCGGCGCTGAAGTCGACCACACGCTGGGCTGTCAGGTTCACCGTCGCATCGGCCGGATCGACCAGGAATAGAGCGGGAGCTCCGGAAACCGTGGCGGGGACCAGGATTCGGGCCGCACGATCGGCAAAGGGCACCGTGGTCTTCGCGCCGGTGAGTCGCCAGCCGCCATCGGCCTCGTGCGCGACGGTGGTCGGTTCGGTCGGCTCCCAGTTGTGCTCCTCGGCGAGCCCGGCGGTGAGGATGACGCTGCCCTCACCGGCCTGGCGCGCCCAATCCTGTTGAGCGTCCGAGCCGAAACGCGCGAGTGCACCCGCGCCGACCACGATCGACCACAGATACGGGACCGCGGCGACGTGCTTGCCGAGTTCACGCAGCACGGCACTCTGCTCGAGCGCGCCGAAATCGCCGCCGCCCACCGCGTCCGGCAGTGCGGCGGCCAATACGCCGGTCTCGGCGAGCGACTGCCACAGCGGCTCGTCGAAGCGGCCTTCGGCATCGAGTTCGCGGATCCGGTCCGCGGTGACCAACTTGGCGCAGACCTCGGCGGTCAGGCGGGTCAGATCGAGCTGAGCTTCGGTGGGTGTGAAATCCATGGTGTCTACCTGCTTTCTGCGGTGCGAGCGACGGGCCCGGAGGCGGTAGCTTGCGTGACCACGTAGGGCCCCGGGAGCACCGCGATCTAATACAGCTCAGCGCGCCGCGGCGGGTTGCTTCAGTGCGGTCATGGCGATGATGTCGCGCTGGACCTCGTTGGTGCCGCCACCGAAGGTGAGGATCAGTGCGGCGCGGTGGAACCGCTCCAACCGTCCGCGCAGCTCGGCGCCCGGCGAATCCTGACGCAGATAGGCCTGCGGGCCGAGGATTTCCATCAGCAGCCGGTAGGCCTCGGTGGACAGTTCGGTGCCGTAGACCTTGCAGGTCGAGGCATCCCACGGCCGCGGTGCGGCATCCCCGCCCGCATCGGCCCGGCTGGCGATCTCCCAGTTCAGCAGCTTCAGATATTCGACCTTGGCCTGCACCCTGGCCAGATTGAGCCGCACCCATTCCTGATCGATGACCCGGGAACCGTCGCCCGCCTTGGTGTTGCGCGCCCATTCGGTGGTCTGGTTCAGCGCGACCATGAGCGGTCCGGCCGAGGTGAGCGCGACGCGCTCGTGGTTGAGCTGATTGGTGATCAGCGCCCAGCCGCCGTTCTCCTGGCCGACCAGTGAACTGGTCGGCACCCGGACGTCCTGGTAGTAGGTGGCGCTGGTGTCCGGTCCGGCCATGGTGTGCACCGGCGTCCAGGAGAAGCCCTCGGCGGTGGTCGGCACGATGAGCATGCTGATGCCCTTGTGCTTCTTGGCAGTCGGATCGGTGCGAACCGCGAGCCAGACATAGTCGGCGTACGCGATCAGGCTGGTCCACATCTTCTGGCCGTTGATCACGTAGTCGTCGCCGTCGCGCACGGCGGTGGTGCGCAGGCTGGCCAGGTCGGTGCCCGCGCCCGGTTCCGAATAGCCGATCGAGAAGTGCAGTTCGCCCGCGGCGATCTTGGGCAGGAAGAACTTCTTCTGCTCCTCGCTGCCGTAGTGCATGATCGTCGGCGCCACCGAATTGATGGTGAGGAAGGGCACCGGCGCACCCGCGATGGCCGCCTCATCGGTGAAGATCAGCTGGTCCATGGTCGGGCGGTCCTGGCCGCCGAACTCCTCGGGCCAGGCCAGGGTGAGCCAGCCGTCGCGGCCCATTTCCTGGACCACTTCGCGGTAGACGTTGCCGTGGCCGTACTCGCCGGTGGTCGCGCTCAGCGCGGCTCGGCGCTCCGGGGTGATCAGTCGCGCGAAGTAGTCGCGCAGCTCCGCGCGGAGCTCTTCCTGCTGCGGCGTGTACGCAATGCGCATGGCAATACCTCTTGGGGAATGGTCAGCCGACCGAGCTTGCGGAGTCGGCGGGGTGGGAAGAGTTCAGCCTTCGTTCGGTGTCGGTCAACCGATCATTGCATACGAACTGAAACATGTTCCAGTATTGCTACCGAATCCGCACAATGGCGGTATCCGATATGACCTGGTGTTGTTAGGCTTCGACCAGAGTCCCATTTAAGGAGTTCCCATGAAGGTCACGGTCGATCTGGATCAGTGCGAGGCCAACGGAATCTGTGTCGGAATCGCCCCCGACGTCTTCGAACTCGATGACGAGGACGTGCTGCACATCGTGGAAGCCGACGTACCTGCGGATCGGCTCGCCGATGTCGAGGACGCGGTGGCCCAGTGTCCGAAGGCGGCGCTGAAGTTGCAGTAACCCGGTGCTTGCCGTCGGACAGGAACACGTTCTAGAGTCGGGCTCGTGAGTGATGTAGACAACACGGATGTGAGCCTTGCTGGGCGGGTGGCCATCGTTACCGGTGGCGGCGCCGGACTGGGGCGCGCCGAGGCGCTGGCCTTGGCGGGGGCGGGCGCGTCGGTGGTGGTCAACGACCTGACGGAGTCGGATGCGGTGGCCGAGACCCTCGCCGATATCCGTGCGCTCGGCGCCAAGGCCGAGTTCGTCGCGGGCAGCATTGCCGAGCGGTCGACCGCCGATGCGCTCATCAGCACCGCCGAGGAAGCTTTCGGCAGCGTAGACATCGTGGTGAACAATGCGGGCATCACCCGCGACCGCATGTTGTTCAACATGTCCGACGAAGACTTCGACGCGGTGGTCGCGGTGCATCTGCGCGGTCATTTCCTATTGACTCGCAATGCGGGCGCCTACTGGCGGGCCAAGTCCAAGGCGGCGGGCGCGCCGATCTACGGCAGGCTCGTCAACACCTCTTCCGAGGCGGGCCTGCTCGGCCCGGAGGGGCAGGCCAACTACGGTGCGGCCAAGGCCGGTATCACCGCGCTGACGCTCTCCGCCGCGCGCGGTCTGTCCCGATTCGGCGTACGCGCCAATGCCATTGCGCCCCGGGCGCGCACCGCGATGACCGAGGCGGTCTTCAGTGCGGCGCCGGAGGGCGGCATCGATCCACTCTCGCCCGATCATGTGGCGCGCTTGGTCGCCTATCTCGCTTCGCCCGCCGCCGATGCCGTCAACGGGCAACTGTTCGTCGTGTACGGGCCGATGGTCGCGCTGATGGCCGCGCCGGTCGTCGAGGAGCGCTTCGACGCCGCCGATGATCACTGGTCGGTAAACGATCTCGCCGCCACGCTCGGCGGATACTTCGCGCAGCGGCCCACGGGGCGTACGTTTTCAGCGTCTTCTTTGATCGATCTGGACAACTGACGCTGTGATGGCAGGTGCCATCGGAAGCCAGCTGATCACTCGTCCAGTTGTTGATCACTGATGCGGCGCTTGGTAGACATGGGAGTCGACGGTGCGTGACGCCTCACAAGGGTTAGGCCACCCTCAAATGACACCTGTTACAAATTCATGGGCCGAATTTGAGAAAAATGGCAGTTCAAATATGCCAAAAAGCTTCCTACAGCAATGTGAACATGTTCTAATCGTTGCGGCGATGTGGCCA
>NZ_BDBY01000356.1 GCF_001613225.1 Nocardia pseudovaccinii NBRC 100343 | reverse complement strand
GGTGGCGATTCCGTTCACCGTGCTAGTGAGCTTTACGCTCAACATTCTGCTGCGCGAAATCGGCGCCGCGGATCTCAGCGGCGCCGGTGCGGCATTCGGTGCGGTCACCCAGGTCGGGCCGATTGTCACAGTGTTGATCGTGGCGGGCGCAGGCGCCACCGCGATCTGCGCGGATCTCGGGGCGCGAACCATTCGCGAAGAGATCGATGCGATGCGGGTACTCGGTATCGACCCGGTGCACCGGCTGGTGGTGCCGCGGGTGCTGGCCTCGATGTTCGTGGCATTGATGTTGAACGGCCTGGTGTGCACCATCGGCATCGTCGGCGGCTTCCTGTTCTCGGTGCTGCTGCAGGACGTGAATCCCGGCGCTTTCGTCAATGGCATCACGCTGCTCACCCATCTGCCCGAGCTGGTCATCTCCGAAGTGAAGGCCGGTTTGTTCGGGCTGATCGCCGGACTGGTGGCCTGTTATCTCGGCCTGAATGTCAAAGGTGGTCCCAAGAGTGTCGGTGATGCGGTGAATCAGACCGTTGTCTTCGCCTTTATGGCCCTGTTCGTGGTGAATGTCGTGGTCACCGCCGTCGGTATCAAGTTCGCGGCGCGGTGAGGCGATGGCATTCGTAATCCAATCCCGCTTCCCGCGTACCGTGCGGCGAGTGCGTCGCTTTTCGAATTCGCTCGATTCGCTGGGTAAACATGCGGTGTTCTACGCGCAGACAATCGGTTCCATCCCGCGCGCACTGATCTACTATCGCACCGAGACCATTCGTTTGATCGCCGAAATCAGCATGGGCACAGGCGCTTTGGCGGTAATCGGCGGCACGGTGGTCATCGTCGGATTTCTCACGCTGTTCACCGGCGGCACCATCGCGGTGCAGGGTTACAGTTCGCTCGGCAATATCGGCGTCGAGGCGCTGACGGGCTTCTTCGCGGCATTCATCAATGTGCGCATCGCGGCGCCGGTGATCTCCGGAATCGGTTTGGCCGCAACCATCGGCGCGGGTTCGACCGCGCAGCTGGGCGCAATGCGGGTGGCCGAGGAGATCGACGCGCTCGAGTCCATGGCGATCCGGCCGGTGCCGTATCTGGTGGGCACCCGGGTGCTCGCAGGCATGATCGCGATCGTGCCGCTGTACGCGCTCGCGGTGATCTGCTCGTTCATCGCCAGCCGATTCGCCACGGTGGTCATCTATGGGCAGTCGGCGGGCGTCTACGACCACTACTTCTCCACCTTCCTGATCCCAAGCGACATCCTCTGGTCCTTCGCCCAGGCGATCTTCATGGCCTTGGCGGTCATGATGATTCACACCTACTACGGCTACAACGCCGCGGGCGGACCGGTCGGCGTCGGGATCGCGGTCGGCAATGCGGTGCGGGCCTCGCTGGTCGCGGTGGTCACGGTGACACTGCTGATCTCGCTGGCCATCTACGGCACCTCCGGCAACTTCCATCTCTCCGGGTAGAGCGGTATGGCAACGAAGCAATCGGGAAGCGGCCCAAACACTTCCGCCTGGGCCGCGGCACTGCGCGGTGGGCTCGGGCTCAAGCTCGCCGGGCTCGGCATGGTGATCGCGCTGGTTGCGGTCGTGTCCATCGCGATGGTCATGTTCTTCGGCGGATTCACCAAGACGGTGACCGTCACGGTGGACGCGCCGCGCAGCGGCCTGGTGCTCGATCCCGACGCCAAGGTGAAGATCCGCGGTGTGGAGATCGGCCGGGTCTCGGAGATCGAGCAGACCGCCGACGGTGCGAAGCTGACGCTGGCGATGGATCCCGAACTGCTGAAAATGGTTCCGTCCAATGCGACCGTGGATATCAAGTCCACCACCGTATTCGGCGCCAAATACATCAATTTCACCGCGCCGGACCAGGCTTCGTCGACCCCGCTGAAGCCGGGATCGACCGTGACGGCCGAATCGGTGACCGTCGAATTCAATACGCTGTTCCAGCATCTGACCGATGTGCTGCAGAAGATCGAGCCGGAAAAGCTCAATGCCACACTGTCGGCGCTTGGCACCGCGCTCCAGGGGCGCGGCGAGAAGCTCGGTGATCTGCTCGCTCGCAGCGATGCCTACCTGCGCGATATCAATCCGAGTCTGCCCGCGCTGCAACGGGATCTGGTCTCCTCGACCGGCGTCACCAATCTGTATGCCGACACCGTGCCGGATCTGCTGCGCACCACCGACAACGTGACCGTGACGGCCAAAACGCTCGTCGAGGAGCAGGAGAACGTCGATGCGATGCTGGCCAACCTCATCGGATTGGCCGATACGACCGGCTCGGTGCTGCACGAGAACGAGCAGCCGCTGGTGACGGCGCTGGATCTGCTGCGTCCGACCACCCAGCTGCTCGACGACTACAAGCCAGCGCTGTACTGCCTGGTCGTCGGCCTGGCCAATGTGCTCCCGATCGGTGAGGACATCTTCGGCGGACGGTTCGACGCGGTGCCGCTGAACGCGAGTTTCATGCCGGGCGCCGATGCCTACCAGTACCCGCAGGATCTGCCGAAGGTGAATGCCACCGGCGGGCCGCACTGCGAGGGCGTGCTGGATCGGGTGCCCGACAGCCATGCGAACTTCGTGGTCACCGATACTTCCGAGGGCCATGTGTGGACCCCGTCGACGACGACACATCTGAACGGGCCCAAGGTGTTCCAGTTGCTGTTCGCCGGATTGCCGGGGGTGGGGCAGCTGTGAAACCGCGCGCGACAACCGTCAAGCTGACGATCTTCACACTGGTGATGGCGCTGGTTTTGGCCGGACTGGTGGTGGTGTTCAGCCAGATGCGCTTCGCCAGGGAGACCGGCTATCACGCGGTCTTCACCAACTCCTCCGGCATGCTGGACGGTGCCAAGGTTCGAATCGCCGGTGTGCCGGTGGGTTCGGTGACCGGGGTGCATGTCGGCAAGGACAATCTCGCCCACGTCGATTTCGATGTGGACAGCAAGTACCGGCTCTACACCAGCACCAAGGCGACCATCCGCTACGAAAACCTGGTCGGGGACCGGTATCTCGAACTGCTGGAGGGGCCTGGCTCCGCGAAGGTGATGTCCAAGGGCAGCACTATCGGCCTCGATCGGACCTCGCCCGCACTCGATCTGGATATGTTGCTCGGCGGCTTCAAACCGCTGCTGCGCGGCCTCGATCCGGCTCAGGTCAATGATCTGACCGAGGCGCTGCTCCAGGTTTTCCAGGGGCAGGGCGGCACGCTCGTCGCGCTGCTGAACAGTTCCGGATCGTTCGCCAAAACCCTCGCCGATCGAGATGCGTTGATCGGCAGCGTGATCGAGAATCTGAAGACCGTGCTCGCCACGATCGATGACCGCGATCAGCAGTTCGCCACCACACTCGAGGAATTGCAGCGGCTGGTCAGCGGTTTGGCCGCGGACAAGGATCCGATCGGCGCCGCGCTGCCGCGGATCGCCGGTGCGACAGGGGATCTGACCGATCTGCTGCAGCAGGCCCGGCCGGATCTGAAGACCACCATCGAGCAGACCGGCACCGTCGCCGCGACTCTCGACGACGGCTCCGACACCGTCCAGTGGGTGCTCGACCGGCTGCCCGAAACCTACAAGAAGCTGGTCCGGATCGGTTCCTACGGTTCGTTCCTGAATATGTACGTGTGCGGCACGAACTTCATTGTCGACGGGCCGGACGGCAAGCCGATGCACATCACCCTGCCCGGTATGCAGACGACGGGAAGGTGTGCGAAGAGCCGATGAAGGAAACTCGATCACGCGCGGTCTCGCTCGGCATCATCGGCATTGTCGTCGCGACCACGGTCTCACTGTCCGCACTGCAGGTCGACCGGCTGCCGTTCATCCGCTCCGGCGCGACCTACACCGCGTACTTCGCCGATGCGGGTGGACTGGTTCCCGGTGACAATGTGCAGGTCGCCGGTGTGAAGTCGGGACGCGTCGAGCAGGTGAAGCTGGACGGTGCGAAGGTCTACGTCCGGTTCACGCTGGACGAGGGAATCGTGCTTGGCAATAAGACGAGTGCCGCCATCAAGACCAATACGGTGCTCGGCCGCAAATCGCTCGAGGTGACTCCGTCGGGCAGCGGTTCGACCCGGACGAACGACACGATTCCGCTGGACCGCACCACCTCGCCGTATTCGCTCACCGACGCGCTCGGTGATCTGACGAATACCGTCAAGGGCCTGGACATGGACCAGGTCAACCGGACGCTGGACGCGCTGTCCACGACCTTCGCCGATACTCCGGCCCCGCTGCGGTCGGCACTCGACGGCGTCACCCAGCTTTCGCGCAGCCTGAATGCCAGGGACAAGGCGCTGACCGAGTTGCTCGGCCGGGCGCAGAACGTCACGAAGGTGCTCGCCGATCGCAGCAATCAGATCAACGCGCTGCTGGTCGACGGCAATGACCTGCTCGGCGAATTGGATCGGCGGCGCGGCGCGCTCAGTCAGTTGATCGTGTACATCAACGGGCTGGCCCAACAGCTGACCGGCCTCGTCAACGACAATGAGGCGCAGCTGAAACCCACACTGGACCGGCTGAATTCGGTGCTCGCACTGCTGCAATCCAATAAAGACAACCTGTCGAAGGCACTCGATGGCCTCGGCCCGTTCTCGGCCGCGCTCGGTGAGCAGGTCGGCAGCGGTCCGTACTTCCAGGCGTATGTCTCGAACGCGACCACGCGTGGCCTGCAGATCCTGGTCGACGCGCTGGTGTGGCCGCAGCATGTGCCGGACTCCTTCCGCGCATATCTGACCGACCCCGCGTTGCCGTCGATCGAGCCCGCGATTCAGGAGCCGCCGCGATGAATGCATTGCGCACTGTTCGTTCGGCACCGCGGTGGGTGCGGCTGCTCGCGCTGGTCGTCATCGCCGCGCTGGTGATCGCAGGCGGGTGGTCACTGATATCGCGGATCGGAAAGACCTCGATCACCGCGTATTTCCCGTCAACGACCGGCCTGTACGCCGGTGACGAGGTGCGCGTGCTCGGGGTCAGGGTCGGCCGGATCGACTCCATCGATCCCGGTAAAGACCAGGTCCGGGTCGCGATGACACTCGATCGCGGCATCGAGATCCCCGCGGACGCCAAGGCGGTCATCATTTCACCGTCGCTGGTGTCGGCGCGATTCATCCAATTGGCCCCGGCCTACACCGGCGGGCCGAAAATGCACGACGGCAGCGTGATTCCGATCGAGCACACCGCGGTTCCGGTCGAATGGGATGACATCAAGGCCGAATTGTCCAAGCTGGCGACGACATTGGGTCCGGTCGGCGACGATAAGCAGGGTTCGTTCGGGCGGTTCGTGAATACCGCCGCCGACAATCTCGGCAATGGCAATGCGGAGGCGTTGCGCGATACCCTGCGCGAGCTGTCGCACACGCTGAGTACGTTGTCGGACGGGCGCACCGATCTGTTCGGCACCATCCGCAATCTGCAGCAGTTCGTGGATGTGCTGTCCAAGAGCAACGATCGGATCGTGCAGTTCGGCGGTCGGCTCGCCTCGGTCTCGTCGGTGCTCGCGAACGTATCCGGTGACCTCGGTACCGGACTGGACAATCTCGACATCGCCGTCGGTGATGTGCAGCGGTTCATCCAAGAGCGCGGCGGGGCGCTGACCGAGGGTGTGCAGCGGCTGGCCGAGGTGACCCAGATCCTCGCGGATAAGCGGCCCCAGCTCGAACAGGTATTGCATGCCGGGCCGACAGCTCTGGCGAACTTCTATCAGATCTACGATCCCGCGCAGGGCAGTCTCACCGGCGCCGTCGTCGGGACGAACTTCGCCAACCCGTTCGCCTTCCTCTGCGGCGCGGTAGAGGCGAACGATGCGAATGGTTCAGATCAGAGCGCCGCCCTGTGCCGACAGTATCTGGCGCCGGTCATTCAGCAGCTCATGATGAATTACCCACCGCTGCTTGTTAATCCGGTCTCCAATCAGACCGCATTCCCGCATCAGCTCGTCTACAGTCCGCCGAGTCTGGCCGCGCGCGGGCCGAGTGATTCGGTGCCGCAATCGGATCCGGTCACGGTGCCGAACGGTATCGCCGGGCTGGCCATTCCGGGAGGAGGACGATGATGCGCAGGCGAATGGCCGGTGCGGCCATCGGATTGGCCGTTGTGCTCGGAGTCAGCGGCTGCGAGTGGGACGGGCTCAATTCGCTGCCCATGCCGGGTACGGCCGGAAGCGACAACGCCTACCAAGTCGAGATCCAGATGCCCAATGTCACCACACTGACCCGCAATTCGCCGGTCCGCGTGAACGACGTGACGGTCGGCACGGTGTCGAAGATCGAGGTCGAGGGCTGGCACGCGCTGGTCACCGTCTCGTTGAACAACGATGTGAAGCTGCCCGCCAATGCGACCGCCCGAATCGGGCAGACCAGTCTGCTCGGCAGCAATCATCTCGAACTCGCCGCGCCGAAAGATGTTCCGGCACAGGGTGAGCTGAAGAACGGCGATCTGATCCCACTGGATCGGGCCGGTGTCTACCCGACCACCGAGCAGACCCTGTCATCGCTGTCGGTGGTGCTCAACGGCGGCGGCATCAGTCAGCTCGAAACCATTACCCACGAACTCAATGCCGCATTCAACGGTCGCGAGGATGCGATACGGGATCTGCTGCCGCAACTGACCGAGCTGACCACCACACTGGATTCGCAGACCAAGGACATCATCGATGCGATGGGTGGACTGGACCGGTTCGCAGGCACGCTGGCCAAGCAGAAGGATCGGGTGGCCGCGGCGATCGAACAGATCCATCCGGCGCTCACCGTGCTCGCCGATCGGCGCGAGGACATCACGCATACCCTTACCGCCCTCGGTGATCTGAGCGATGTGGTGCAGCGGATCATCGCGCAGGGCGGGGACAATCTGAAGGCGAATCTGGCGAATCTGGCGCCCGTGCTTGAGACGCTGGCCAGCACCGGGAACAGCCTGGTCGAGGTCATGAAGATACTCTTCACCTTCCCGTTCCCGATGAAGAATCTCGATCACGCGGTCAAGGGCGACTACATGAACCTGATCATGACCGTCGACATCACCGGCAAGCGATTGGATTCGAACTTCCTCACCGGCACTCCGCTCGGCGGTCGCTTCGGCGGGGTCGAAGGTGCACTCGGCGGTCTGGCCGGGACGGCGGAGGGCAATAGCAATCCGGCGACGGCACCGCTGCAGTCACCTGGCGCGACTCCGGCTCCGACGCCGAGTATCCCTGGGCTGCCGCCGATTCCGGGTCTGCCCGCGATCCCCGGCCTCACCGTTCCGCCCGCCGGGCAGGAAGGCGCGGGCCGATGAAACTCACGCGATTCGTCAAGATCCAGTTGGCCATCTTCTCGGTGCTGACGGTGATCGGCTTGGTGGTGATGGGCGGTACCTATGTGGGGCTGCCCGCCATGTTCGGTATCGGCCGCTACGAGGTGACGGTCGAACTGTTGGCCACCGGCGGGTTGTATCCGACGGCCAATGTCGCCTACCGCGGCACGAATGTCGGCAAGGTGGAAGAGGTTCGGCTCACCCCGACGGGTGTGGACGCGAAGCTGTCCATCAAGAGCGACTACAAGATTCCGTCCGATGTCGACGCGTGGGTGCGCAGCGTCTCGGCCATCGGTGAGCAGTACGTCGATCTGGTGCCGGTCGCGAATGCCAAGGGCGGCAACCTTTCCGACGGTTCGGTGATTCCGGTGGATCGCACCGAGCTGCCCGAGGATATCGGCACCGTGCTCGATCGCTCCGATCGTCTGCTGTCCAGCATTGCCGATACCAAGCTGCGGCAGGTGATCGACGATGCGTTCAAGGCCTTCAACGGGGCCGGACCGGATCTGCAGAAGTTCATCGATTCCGCATCGCTGCTGGTGCAGGAGGCCCAGGCGAATGCCGAGCCGACCAAGGACCTGCTGGAAAAGATCGGGCCGCTGCTGGATACGCAGAATCGGTCCGATGCGGCGATCCGGTCGTGGACCCAGGACCTGGCGACCGTCACCGACCAACTGCGCGCCCATGATCCGGCGCTGCGGAATGTCATCGAGAAGACGCCCGGCGCGGCACAACAGGTGAGTTCGCTGTTCCAGGACCTGCGTCCGACCCTGCCGATCCTGCTGTCGAATCTGGTCAG
>NZ_BDBY01000355.1 GCF_001613225.1 Nocardia pseudovaccinii NBRC 100343 | reverse complement strand
CCACCGGCTTCCTCACGCCGGAGCAGCGCCGATCACCCGCCCAGCTCGACACCCCGGACACGCCGCCCGGGCTGTACTGCAAGGTGGCGCAGAACGCCAAGGAAGCCGTCCGCGGTATCCGCAATACGCCGTGCATGGAGGTGCCGGGTAAGCGGGCGCCATCGCCGGAGCTGTGCCGCGACCCGAACGGCTATGTGCCCGAAGGCAATAACCCGGCCTTCGGTCCGCCGCAGCCGGTGACACCGTCGGGTGACCCGATCGGCGATCAGGGCTCGACCCACCCGGCCGCACACAGTACGACATTGGATCCCAGCAGTGGGACTTTCATAGGACCGGACGGACGCACGTACCGTCAGGGGGATATCGGAAAGGACGGATCCGGCACGATACCGTCGAGTTGGCAGGCGATGCTTCAGGAGCAGCAGCAGTGAGAGAGCGCAGCGAACGAACCATGTCACAGCGTGCTTCGCGCATGCCGGAACCGAGCGTCAGCGAGGTGCGGGCATGAGTGAACCCAGTGTGGTCAAGGCCCGGTCCAGGCGACGGGCGGTACGTTCGGCGGGTCCGCCGCCGGAGGACACCCTCCCGCTCGAGACCGAAGGTGTCGAGCTGACCAAGGGTGTCGATGTCACCGTCAAGGTGACGAAGTCGGAGTCGGACAGCCCGAGCGAGGATGCCGAACCCGTGACCACGCTGGAAATACCCAGCGTCACGGATGTGGCCGACGACGCTCCGAAGTCCGGGCCGCCGCGCTGGGTGCTCATCGCAAGTGCCGCCGCGGCCGCGGTCGTGGCGATCGCGCTGGTGATCGGCACCGGATTCTTCGCCTACAACCTGCACACCGCATCCGACCGCGATGCGCGGCGCGCGGACTACGTGCAGACCGCCAAGCAGGCGATCCTCAATCTCACCACCATCAAGGACGACACCGCCAAGGCCGATATCGACCGCGTCCTCGCGGTGGCCTCGGGCGAACTCAAGGCCGAATACTCGCAGCGCAAGGACGCCTACGCGAGCGTGGTCGAACAGGCCAAGGTGAAGGCCACCGGTGAGATCATCGAATCCGCCATCGAGAGCGAGGACGGAGATTCGGCACGCGTGCTGGTCGCCGCCAAGCAGACCCTGACCAATGCGGGTATGGCGGATCCGCAGACGCGGTACTACCGATTTCGGGTCACCGTCACCCGCGGCGACAACGGGATCACCGCCTCACAAGTGGAGTTCGTCGCATGAGTACAGCATCGCGTAGCGATTCGATGAGGGGTGGCGGTCGGGTGACGGGTGGGCACAGGCGTCTGATTCTGGTGGCTTCCGCGGTCGCCCTCGTCATCGTCGCGCTGGCGGCCGTCTGCGGCGTCACCGGATACAAGTACTGGAACGACCGCAAGAGCGAACAGGCCCGTACCCAGGCCGTCCCCGCGGCCCAACGCACCGTCGAAGCGATGTTCACCTACAACTTCAAAACGGTGGACGCCGAATTGCCGAAGGCCGCCGACAATCTCGGCGGCAGCTTCCGCGACGACTACCTGAAACTGATCAAGGAAGCCATCGCCCCCGGCGCCAAGGAAAAGGAACTCAACGTCCAGGCCACCACCCAGGCCACCGGCGTAGTCTCCGCCGAACCCGCGCACGCCGTAGTCCTGCTCTACCTGAATCAGGTGAGCACCGGTAAGGACTCCCCCCAAGCCAACATCAGCACCAGCCGAGTCCGGGTAACCCTCGACAAAAACGACAGCCGCTGGCTCGTCTCCGCGGTAACCCCGATCTAGTGGATTTCGCGGGGTAGGCGGACGGTGAAGGTGGTGCCTTCGCCCTCGGCGCTTTCGACGCCCACTGTGCCGTTGTGCGCGTCGACCAGGGCTTGGACGATGGACAGGCCGAGGCCGGTGCCGCCGCTGGCGCGGGTGCGGGAAGTGTCGGTGCGGTAGAAGCGTTCGAAGATGCGCTCGGCCTCCTCGGGCGGCAAGCCCTGACCCGTGTCGGCGACCTCCAGCAGGACCTCGTCGTCGGTAGGGGTCAGCCGGACCCTGACGTCAGCGTCCGGGGGTGTGTGCGTGAGTGCGTTGTTCAGCAGGTTGGCCAGTATCTGGCGCAGCCGCGCTTCATCGCCGGTCACTTCCAATGTTCCTGTGCCCGAACGGATTTCCAGCTCTACGGAGCGGCGCGGACCGTCGTCGCCATTGGCCGCGGTGACGGCGCGGGCATTGTGCACGGCGTCGCTGGCGATGGCGAGCAGGTCGACCGGGCCCAGTTCCAGCGGACGCTGTGCGTCCAATCGGGCCAGCATCAACAGGTCTTCGACCAAGAGTCCCATGCGCTGGGCCTCGTGTTCGATGCGGTCCATGAACATGGCCGGGTCCGCTGTCGCGCCTTGCCGATACAGTTCGGCGAAGCCGCTGATGGTGGTGAGCGGGGTGCGCAGTTCATGGCTCGCGTCGGCGACGAAGCGGCGCATCTTCGCCTCGGAGCGCCGGGCCGCCGATTCGGAGGCTTCCGTCGCGGCGAAGGCCCGTTGGATCTGGGCCAGCATGCCGTTGAGCGATTGGGAAAGCCGGTCGACCTCGGTGTTGGTGCCGCGCACCGGAACTCGGCGATGCAGATCACCGGCGGCGATGGCGGCGGCGGTCTTCTCGACCCCGCGCAACGGCCGCAGACTGCGTCGGATCACGAAGTAGGCGAGCACCGCCAGCGCGGCGAGCACCGCGGCACCGACCATGAGCTGCAACATGATCAGTCGATTGACCGTGTCGATGTTCTCGGTGAGCGGTATCGCGACCGTCGTCGTGGTATCGGGTGACACCGCCGTCATGGTCCGCCATTTGACCGTCGAACCGTTCTTGGAGCCGACGGTTACCGCTCTGGTGAGGACCTTGCTGCCCGGCGGATCCGTGGTCGGCCGCACATCGGGCAGTCGCGGCAGTTCCGGCTCGGCCTCCTCGTTGAACGGTCTGGTCTCGAGATAAGTCGTGCCGTTGCCGCCCGGGGTCGGTTCGATGTGGACAAAGAAGGTGCTGGACGGATGCGACGGATTCGAAGGAGTCGGCGGCCGCGGCCGCGACCACGCCATCACCGCATCGCGAAGTTGCTGATCGGTGCGGTGCAGCAGCGAATTCTCCAGCGCCGAGGTGACGACCGTGCCGGATGCGAACAGTCCGAGCGCGGAAAGCAGTACGAGCGCCAGCACCAGCGTGACCCGCAGCGGAATCGCCGAAGAAGCGCTTGCCAGTTTGCGACGGATCTGTTCGAGCCGGGACGTGATCATTTGTCGGATTGGCGTGTGCGATTCGGTGCGCGCATCACGTAGCCCACACCACGCAGTGTGTGAATCAAGCGCTGATCGCCCGTGTCGACCTTCTTGCGCAGATACGAGACATAGGTTTCGACCACGCCGACCTCACCCCCGAAGTCGTAGCGCCACACGTGGTCCAGGATGCGCGGCTTACTCAACACCGTTCCGGCATTGACCATGAAATACCGCAGCAGGGTGAATTCGGTGGGCGACAACGCAACCGGCTCGCCCGCCTTCCACACCTCGTGCGTATCGTCGTCGAGTTCGATGTCCTCGAACCGGAGTCGCGAACTCTCGCGCTGCGGCGCGGCATGACCGAAGCGGCGCAGGACAACTCGCAGCCGGGCCACCACTTCCTCGAGGCTGAACGGTTTGGTGATGTAGTCGTCGGCGCCGAGGGTGAGTCCGGCGACCTTGTCCTGCACATCGTCGCGTGCGGTCAGGAACAGCACCGGTGCATCGATGCCGTCGGCGCGCAGTCGGCGCAGCAGCCCGAAGCCGTCCATACCCGGCATCATCACATCGACGATCAGTGCCTGCGGCCGGAAGGTGCGCGCCTTGTCCAGCGCCTGCGCCCCGTCGATAGCAGTATCGACGGCGAACCCCTGATAGCGCAGGCTCACCGACAGGAGCTCCACGATCATGGGTTCGTCGTCCACCACCAGCACTCGGGCCTCGGGCGTGGACTCCGCAGGCGCACCACTCATTGCTTCATAGTCCGGCAATCGACTGGGAACTGTCTGGACCTTGGCTGGGTGATTCCTGTGAGTGCTCTGTCTAATGGCAGCGCCTCCGGCGCTGCGTGTTCGC
>NZ_BDBY01000354.1 GCF_001613225.1 Nocardia pseudovaccinii NBRC 100343 | reverse complement strand
TCGTAAGACTCGCTCCGTTGGGGTTGCGTCAGCGACGCGGAGCTCGCGCCTCTGGATATACATCATCGTCGGTGAGCAGTGCGCTGCCCGCGACCTGGTCCTGAGCCAGCGCCTCGAGGAATGACCGCGCCCAGCGGTCCACATCGTGGGCGAGCACCTGACGGCGCAGGGAGCGCATTCGGCGGCGACGGGTGTCGCGGTCGTCCTCCAGTGCGGAGATGACGGCATCCTTCACACTGTTCAGGTCGTGCGGGTTGCACAGGTATGCCTGACGCAATTCCGCTGCGGCACCGGTGAATTCGCTCAACACCAGCGCTCCGTTGAGGCCGCTGTGACAGGCGACGTACTCCTTTGCGACCAGGTTCATCCCGTCACGCAGCGGCGTCACCAGCATGACGTCGGCGGCGACGAAGAAGGCGACGAGTTCGTCACGCGGGATCGGGCGGTGCAGATAGTGCACGACCGGATAGCCGACCCTGGCGAATTCACCGTTGATCCGGCCGACCTGGCGCTCGATATCGCCGCGCATCTGGATATAGCTCTCCACCCGCTCACGGCTCGGGGTGGCCAGCTGCACCATGACGGTATCGGCCGGATCCAGCCTGTTCTCCAGCAGTAATTCCTCCAGCGCGGCCAGGCGGATATCGATGCCCTTGGTGTAGTCCAAGCGGTCGACGCCGAGCAGGATATTTTTCGGATTGCCGAGTTCGGCTCGGATTTTCGCGGCCCGTTCACGGACCGAGCGGCGGCGCGAATGCTCATCGAGTTCGGCCGAGGCGATCGAAATCGGGAAGGCGCCGACCCGGACCGTGCGGAAGCCCACCTGCACCACGCCGAGCTTGGACCGCACACCGACGGTGCCGCGCGAGGTGGGCTGGCCTGCCAACCTGCGGGCCAGGTAGAGGAAGTTCTGTGCGCCGCCCGGCAGGTGGAAACCGATCAGGTCGGCGCCGAGCAGACCCTCGATGATTTCGGTGCGCCACGGCATCTGCATGAACAGCTCGACCGGGGGGAACGGAATGTGCAGGAAGAATCCGATGGTGAGATCGGGGCGCAGCATCCGCAGCATCTTCGGCACCAACTGCAGTTGGTAGTCCTGCACCCAGACGGTCGCGCCCTCGGCGGCGACCTTCGCGGTGGCCTCGGCGAAGCGCCGGTTCACCGTGACATAGGCGGCCCACCAGGCCCGGTCGTAAACCGGGCGCACGATCACATCGTGGTACAGCGGCCACAGCGTGCCGTTGGAGAAGCCCTCGTAGTACTCGGAGACTTCCTCCGCGGACAGCGGCACCGGATGCAGTTCCAGGCCGTCCTCGATGATCGGATCGATATCGACATCGGGGACACCGGCCCAGCCGACCCACGCCCCCTTGTTATTGCGGAGCACCGGTTCCAGTGCGGTCACCAAACCGCCCGGACTGCGCTTCCAACGGGTGGAACCGTCGGGCAGTTTCTCCAGGTCGACCGGCAGCCGGTTGGCGACGACGACGAAGCCGGAACCGGCCCCGCTCATCTCGGCGAGGGCGGAGGGGACCACCGTGGTGTCGGGTTCGGATGGGGGCTCTAGAAAGGCGTGTTCGGAGTCCTCGGACGGCTGTTGGGTCATCTGGTCCACTCACGCATCCTTTGCGCGTCGCTTTTCGGCGTTTGAAGTTGTGAATAGTCGACGGCCCCGTTGACGTCGAGGTGGTTACTCGCCTCGAGAGTTAGGCCCGATGCCCAGCATGGACAGCAGCATCCGGCATTCGTCCGCATCCTCCGCGTAGGCCGCGACAACTCGCTGCGCCTGACGGGCGGTCTCGTCGGCGAGTGGTTCCAGATCGTCGTCCGCGATGTCGTTCGCGCTGCTCTTCGCGGCCATCTTCTTGTCCTCCCGGCTCAGTACGCTCGTACGTGCGAATAGTCAATGGTATCTGGCCACCACGGCGGTATGCCGCACCCGGATCCGGGTGACCTCCGACACGTTCGGCGTCATACCCTTCGCCTGCTCGCCGAAAACCGAAGCCCTATACCTTGGGAACGCAGCACCAACTCCACGAAAGGGTCGATATGCCACTGGCCACGGTGAACGGAATTTCACTCAACTACCAGGTCAAGGGCGACCGAACCAAGGGCACGGAGGCGAAAGGCGCGGGTCCGCTGGTCGTCATGATCATGGGTACCGGCAGCCCGGGTCGGGTCTGGGAGTTGCATCAGGTCCCGGCGCTGGTCAAGGCCGGATATCGGGTCTGCACATTCGACAATCGCGGCATCAAACCGTCCTACGAGGCGGCCGACGGCATGACCATCGATCAACTCGTCGGCGATACCGCCGGACTCATCGAACTGCTCGATGAGGGTCCCGCGCTGGTGGTCGGCACCTCGATGGGCGCGCGGGTGGCGCAGGAACTCGCGCTGGTGCGTCCGGAACTGGTGCGCAAGGCCGTATTCATGGCAGGACACGGCCGCCTCGACCAGTTCCAGAAGACGCTCTCGCTCGGCGAACACGAACTCGACGCCAGCGGGGTCAGCTTGCCCGCGAAGTACGAGGCCGCTGTCACCGCGGTGATGAATATGTCGCCAGCGACCATGGCCGATCCGAATGCCGCCCGCGACTGGCTCGATCTGTTCGAATTCACCGGCGGTGCGGTGACGCCTGGTATCCGCGCCCAGCGCCGGATGGACCACGATTTCGACCGGGTGCAGGCCTACCGCGGCATCAAGGTGCCGTGCCTGGCCATCGGATTCGCCGACGATCGGATGATTCCGCCGTATCTGTCCAGGGAGGTTGCCGAGGCCATTCCGGGTGCGCGTTACCTGGAAGTTCCTGATGCGGGGCACTACGGCTATCTCGAGCGTCCAGAAGCGGTGAACAAGATCCTGCTCGATTTCTTCGCGGCCTGAGGTAACTGCCTACGCGTAACGTCTGCCTTGCTAGGGTCGACACAACGCTCGGGGAGCTTCCGACGCTCGACAGCGTTGGACGAGCCAAGGGCGATCCCGTACATGCGCCAGTATCCAGTGAGGTGAAATTGAGCACCAACCCCTTCGATGACGAAGACGGCCGCTTCTTCGTTCTGGTCAACGATGAGGAACAGCATTCGCTGTGGCCGGCCTTTGCGGAGGTTCCGGCCGGATGGCGAGTCGTTTTCGGCGAGGACAGCCGCGCCGCGTGCGTGGAGTACGTCGAGAAGAACTGGACCGATATGCGTCCGAAGAGCCTGCGTGACGCAATGGCCGCCGATGACGCGGCCCGCCAGGGCGCCCAGTCCTGACCGCGGTACCCGACTGCGCCGATCCCTCACCGATCTGCAGCAGGGTGGCGCCGTAACCCGGTCACCTTGCTGCAGCGCGGTAGTCCTCAGCCTAGTAAGACTGCCCGTTGGCGTATCTCTCACGCCGAGAGTGTCTACCGTTGCCCCGGTTCCGGCTCTTGTACGTCGGCAGCTGGGAGTCACAGTTCGGGCAGATGAGCCGCAGGTTCTCCCGTCGATTGTGAGTGGGATCGCCATCAATGTGGTCAAGGATGAACGCGAGTGGGTGCCCGCACCATTCGTTCCTAATACCGCATATCGCGCATCTGCGGCTCTGGGCGTCGGTCAGGTAATCGCGGAGATAATGCCCTTGGTGGCCGCGTACTCGGGCTTCGCCTGTATGCAACCACCGCTCGGTCAGGGCTTTACGCTGGGTTGCCTGCTGGCATCCCAGACTGCAGTAGACCCGCTGACTCCGTTTGACCAGCGCAGCGGCGCACCCCTTACATCGCCTCACGCTGTGGACGCTACCGCTACCCACCGACAATGCCGAGGATCGTTAAGGGAAGCCGCCGGGCATTGGAAACCCAGTGTCGCGCCGTCGGTGCGCCCCGTTATGATGGCAACCGCTTCACCCGCCTCCTTAGCTCAGTGGTAGAGCACCGCTCTTGTAAAGCGAAGGTCGTCAGTTCAATCCTGACAGGGGGCTCCGAAACGGGCGCTTCGTCAACGACGCGCCCGCTCCTCGTATTCGGCCGCACTGGCGGCTGATTCAGACCACGCCGCCCCTACTCTCGTGAGCGCATTCTTGGACGCGTGATCACCATGTACTGGTTGAGGCGAACCCCGGGAACACCTCTCCACCAACATTGGTTCGGCGAGCCGGTGGTCGGTGGGGTCAGTCGGGGACGTTGGCGGTGTAGCCGAGGGCGCGGAGGGCGGACTTGATTTTGGTTTGGGCTTCGTCGAGGGATTCAGGGGTGGGGTGGGGGTTGGCGCCGGAGATGTCGAAGTTGCCCATGGTGAAGGCTGGGAAGACGTGGACGTGCAGGTGGGGGACTTCCAGGCCAGCGATGAGCAGGCCGGCGCGGGGGGCGTCCCAGGCGTGGCGGACGGCCTGGCCGATTTTCTGCGCGACGCTGTTGAGCCGCGCGAAGGTGTCGGCGTCGACGTCCTGCCACTGATCGATCTCCTTGCGGGGGACCACCAGCGTGTGCCCTTGCGTCACCGGGGCGATGGTGAGGAATGCGACGAATTCGTCGTCCTCCCAGACGAAACGGCCCGGCAGTTGGCCCTCGATGATCGCGCTGAAAACAGAAGCCATGCACCGCAGGCTACGCCGGGAGTTCCCGATCGGTGGTTCGGGTGTTGACCTCGCCATCAAACTGTGTCTATCGTACACATATCAGTTTCCATTGGACACAGTTTAGGTACGACATGCTCACCATCGCCCTTGCCGCGACAGCCGCCGCCCCCGCGGGCTTGCTCACCCACCGTCAGCTGCGTCGCCGCAGCAATGCTCATGCGCTCCGGATCGATAGGCCGAACGGCATCTCGGAGGCGGGCTTCGTCACCATCGGGGGCATCGAGCAGTGGATCGAAATCCGCGGCGAGGTTCGGGCCAACCCCGTGCTGCTGGAATTGCACGGCGGCCCCGGCGCCTCGAACACTTACTTCGCCAATCGAACTCGGGCGTGGGAAAAGCACTTCACGATCGTTCGGTGGGATATGCGCGGCGCTGGAAAGACTTTCGGTCGCGGCGCACAGGGCGAGATGACGTTCGACCGGCTCTACGCCGACGCACTCGAGGTCACCCACCACGTGCGCGACCGGCTGCAGGTCCACGAGGTGGTATTGCTGGACGCCTCCTTCGGCTCGGTGCTCGGTCTTCGCCTGGCCCGCAACCACCCCGAGTTGTACTCGGCATACGTGGGCACCGACCAGAACATCACCGGCGGCGAACCCGACCACAGCGCCTTCTTCGCGGTTGTACAGCGGTTGCGCAAAGCTGGAAAGCACACCGCCGCAGCGAAATTGGAGGAGATGGGGCCGGATGCCACGCTTTGGACCGCCGAGCAGTGGGGCCTGCGCGCAAAGCTGGCGACCAGCTCGGATCCCATGCTCACCGGAATACTGAAGAAGCTGATCGTGCCGTCGATGTGGTTCTCACCGCGGCATCGGCTGCGCGATCTGAAGGTGGGCGCGGACGGCATGAAGTACTCCGAACGGGTCGGCATCGAATCCGTGCACTTCGACTCCTGGCACGACGGCACGCGATTCGATCTGCCGTTCTTCATCTTTCAGGGCGATTACGACAGCCTGATGCCCGCGGCCAGGGCGCGCCGCTACTTCGACGATGTAGAGGCGCCGCACAAGGAGTTCGCGCTGATCGCGGACGCCAACCATTTCGCGGCGTTCTGGCAGCCGCAGCAGTTCCTCGAACTGCTGCTGTCCCGGGTCCGGCCGGTGGTCACCAGCGGGCTCGGGTCATGTGCTCAGGCGACGTAGTGCGAAAGGATGCTCTGCACTTCGTAGATGTCGACCTGGCGATTGAACCGCTTCTGCACCGGTTCGTGGGTGCCGGAGATCCAGATGCAGAGTTCGGCATCCAGGTCGAAGGTGCCCGCGGTCTCCACCGAGAAGTGGGTGATGGCGCGGTAGGGGATGCTGTGATAGCTCACCTTGCGGCCGGTGACCCCCTGCTTGTCGACCAGGATGAGACGCTTGTTGGTGAACAGAATCGCGTCGCGGACAAGAAGATACGCGGCGTAGACCTGCTCACCGCCGCCCATCAGTCTCGCGTATTCCTCTTGCGCCTTACCGGGATCGATCCGCCCGGCATTGCCCATCAGTCCGTCGATCAGACCCATAGTCAGCACGTCCTTTGCGCGGTGGAGGTCGGCTGTCGCGCCCCCTCCCATCAATCATCCACACGGCGATCGCTGGGGGGCCGAGAACCTGACGACTGATTTCGCCAGTACATGGGTAACTTGCCGGGCACGCCCAAGAATGGGCCAGGGACCTGACCGCCGGTCCGCGGACGAAGTTACGGCGTGCCCAACGACCGGCAAAAGTTCCGGGGAGGCGGGGGAGCCACCATTGGCAACAACCTAAGCTGTTGCCCGTGCGCGTACTCGTCATCGGTTCTGGAGCCCGTGAACATGCCCTCGTCCTGGCCCTGCGCCGGGACCCCGCGGTGACCGCGCTGTTCGCGGCGCCGGGCAATGCGGGGATCGCCCAGTACGCGCAGGTCAGAGCAGTCGATCAGTCCTCCGCGGAGGCAGTTGTCGCGCTGGCTACCGACCTGGACGCGGACCTGGTGGTGATCGGCCCCGAGGTGCCACTGGTACTCGGCGTCGCCGATGCGGTCCGGGCCGCGGGCATCGCGTGCTTCGGTCCATCCGCCGCGGCCGCGCGCATCGAGGGTTCGAAGGCGTTCGCGAAGGACGTCATGACGGCCGCCGGGGTCCGCACCGCGCACAGCGAGATTGTGGACAACCCCGCTGAACTCGACGCCGCGCTCGACCGGTTCGGCCCGACCTGGGTGGTCAAGGACGACGGCTTGGCCGCGGGCAAGGGTGTGGTGGTGACCGCCGACCGGCATGCGGCCCGCGATCACGGTGCCGAACTGCTCGAGCAGGGCCATCCGGTGCTGCTGGAATCCTTCCTGGACGGACCGGAGGTTTCGCTGTTCTGCCTGGTCGACGGTGAGACCGTGGTGCCGCTGCTGCCCGCGCAGGATCACAAGCGCGTTGGCGACGGCGACACCGGGCCGAATACCGGCGGTATGGGTGCGTACACGCCGCTGCCGTGGCTGCCGGAGCAGACGGTCACCGCGATCGTCGAGGATGTCGTGAAGCCCGTTGCCGCGGAGTTGGTGCGGCGTGGCTGCGGCTTCTCCGGACTGCTCTACGCGGGTCTGGCGATCGGTGCGGACGGACCCGCCGTCGTCGAATTCAATTGCCGCTTCGGCGATCCGGAGACCCAGGCGGTGCTCGCGCTGCTGGAGAGCCCGCTCGGTGAATTGCTGAACGCCACCGCGACCGGCACGCTCGCCGAGGTCGCCGCGCCGCGTTGGCGCGACGGTTCGGCCGTCACGGTCGTGATCGCCGCCGAGAACTATCCGGGTCGTCCCCGCGTCGGTGATGTGATCACCGGAGCGGGCGAGGGCAATACCGACGACTCGTCCGCCGTGCTGCATGCGGGGACCGCGTTGCGCGAGGACGGGGCCCTGGTCTCCGCGGGCGGTCGTGTGCTGAGTGTCGTCGGCATCGGCGCGGATCTGGCCGAGGCTCGCGCACACGCCTATGACCGGATTGCCTCGATCAAGTTGCCGGGCAGCCACTTTCGCACCGACATCGGTCTCGCGGCCGTCGAGGACCGCATTTCTGTTTGACGGATACGACTCGCACTGGTGACCCACGACGGAGCGAGTCTTACGAGCGACGTTCGCGGCCCGTCTCGCGTCCGAGCCCTCGAAGCGCATCCGACGAAGTCGCGAGTCTCGACGGCTCGGACGCG
>NZ_BDBY01000353.1 GCF_001613225.1 Nocardia pseudovaccinii NBRC 100343 | reverse complement strand
GAAGCGTCGATCGCCAACGCCCGGGTGGCCGCCGACCTCGATATCGGACTCGACGAGTTGATCTGGTCCTTTGCACCGGCCGCCCGGCCGAGGCCGCGCGCGATTACCGAGGTGCCCGCGACCACCCCCGAATCCATAGCTCTGGCAAAAGAATTGAAGCGGCGCGGGTTCCGCTTCGTCGGCCCGACAACGGCCTACGCGCTCATGCAGGCGACCGGAATGGTCGACGACCACTTGGCCGATTGCTGGGTCTAGGGAGGACGGCCCAACACAGGCCGAGCGGTCACATTTCGAACTCAGGTATCCGTCCACTCCGGCGATAGGGAAGAATGGGACGGGTGTAGCTCGCCAAATGCCGGCGAGCTCACTAGTTGGTGACAACTGGAGTTCCAAGAAAGTGCGCAGCATATCGCGCAGATCTGGAGGGAGCAGAGGATGGCGGCCATGAAGCCCCGCACCGGGGACGGTCCCCTCGAGGCAACCAAGGAAGGGCGTGGAATCGTGATGCGGGTTCCACTCGAGGGTGGCGGGCGTTTGGTCGTTGAGCTCACGCCGGATGAAGCGGCAGCGCTCGGTGACGAACTGAAGAGTGTCACCAGCTAATCCCACACTCGCTGATGTGGCCGGTCTGCTGGCCTGTCCGGAATGCGGCTCGGAAATGGAGTCGCGGGATCGGGCGTTGCGCTGCGGACACGGGCACAGTTTCGACATCGCCAAACAGGGTTATGTCAGTCTGTTGACCGGTGCGTCGACGAAAATGACCGGCGATACCTCGGCGATGCTGGACGCGCGCGCCGCGTTCCAGGTCGGGGGACATTTCGCGCCGATCGCCGATGCGGTGGCCACGGCCGTCGCGGCCGACGATCCGGTGCTCGATGACGCGGCTGTACTCGAGGTCGGTGCCGGAACCGGGTACTACCTGGCCGCGGTACTCGATGCCGTTCCGGCCATCGGGATCGCTTTGGATGTGGCCAAACCCGCGGCCCGACGCTGTGCCCGCGCCCATCCGCGTGCCGCCTCGGTACTAGCCGACGCCTGGCGCGGACTGCCGGTTCGAGACGGTGCGCTGCATCGAGTGGTCTCGGTATTCGCGCCTCGTAATCCGAGCGAGGTCGCCAGGGTGCTCATCGCCGACGGCCGGTTCGTCGTCGCCACACCTACCCCACGTCATCTGGCCGAGCTTGTCGGCCCACTCGGCATGGTGACGGTCGACCCGGACAAGGATCGCCGTCTCACCGACGCCATGTCCGGCCACTTCGACGCGGTAGACCGCACCGTCGTCGAATACCCGATGAAGCTCACCCGCACCGATATCGGCAACGTGGTGGCGATGGGCCCGTCCGCCCACCACGCGACCAACCACCTGGACGGCCTACCGGACACGTTCGAGGTGACCGCCTCGGTCCAGGTCTCGACCTTCCGACGTCAAAACTTGCGAACCTGGTCGTAGATCGCCACGGTTTGGGCGGCGATCTGCAGCCAGTCGAATTCGGCGATGGCGCGGTGGCGTCCGGCGGCGCCGAATTCGGCGGCGAGCACCGGATCACCGGCGACCTCGTTGACCGCCGCGGCCAGATTGCGTTCGTACTGCTCCGGCGCATTCGCGTCGTAGTGCACCAGGCGACCGGTCCGGCCGTCCACGACCACCTCCGGAATGCCGCCGACATCGGAGGCGACCACCGCGGTCGCACACGCCATGGCCTCGAGATTCACAATCCCCAGCGGTTCGTAGACCGAGGGGCAGACGAACATCGTGGCCGCGGCCAGAATCTGGCGAATCTGCTCGGTCGGCAGCATCTCGCGCACCCAGAACACATTGCCGCGCGCCTCGGTGAGTTCCACGACGGCCGCGGCGACCTCGGTTTCCAGCTCGCGGGTGTCCGGCGCGCCCGCGCACAGCACCAACTGGATTTCCGGATCGAATTCGCGGGCGGCCGCGAGCAGATGCCCGACCCCCTTCTGCCGGGTGATGCGACCGACGAAGGCCACCATCGGCAGGTCGCTGCGCACGCCCAATTCGTCCAGGATCGTGCGGGCTTCGCCGACGGGCGGTCCCGGATGCCAGACGGTCGCGTCGATACCGTTGTGCACCACATGAACCCGGTCCGGATCGATCGTCGGATAGGCGTCGAGCACATCGTGGCGCATGCCCTCGCTCACCGCGATGATCGCGTCGGCGTACTCCACGGCATTGCGCTCCGACCAGGACGACAGCCGGTAGCCGCCGCCGAGCTGTTCGGCCTTCCACGGCCGTCGCGGCTCCAGCGAATGCGCGGTCAGCACATGCGGTATCCCGTAGAGGGTGGCGGCGAGGTGTCCGGCGAGCCCGGTGTACCAGGTATGCGAATGCACCACGTGCACCTCACCCGCGGCATCGGCCATCCGCAGCTGGGCCGACAGCATCTGCATCGCGGCATTGGCGGCGTAGAGCATCGGATCCGGTTGGTGCACTACGGCATCCGTGCGCGGCACGCCCATGCAATGCACGGTCACCTCGCACAACTGCCGCAATTGCGCAGCCAACTGGGTGACATGGACGCCTGCCCCGCCGTACACCTCGGGGGGATATTCGCGCGTCAACATAGCAACGCGAAGCCGGTCGTGATCGCCGGCTTCCGCCCCCGCACCCCCACCGCCCGTGCCGAAACTCACGGCTTCAAACTAGACGTTCACTTTGGCATGGGCCACCTGTACCCGCGTCGCGCGGTAGTTTGGCAGGTGTGAGGAGCCAGCCGCACGTACTCGGGATCGTGCTCGCCGGTGGCGAGGGTAAGCGCCTGTTCCCCCTCACCGCGGATCGGGCCAAACCAGCTGTCCCCTTCGGCGGTGCGTATCGACTGATCGATTTCGTTCTCAGCAATCTCGTCAACGCGGGCTATCTGCGCCTGTGCGTGCTCACCCAGTACAAATCGCATTCACTGGACCGACACATCTCGCAGACGTGGCGGCTTTCCGGTTTCGCGGGTGAATACATCACGCCGGTGCCCGCGCAGCAGCGGCTCGGTCCGCGGTGGTACACCGGCAGCGCCGATGCGATCATGCAGTCGCTCAACCTGATCTACGACGAGGATCCGGACTACATCGTGGTCTTCGGCGCGGATCACGTGTACCGGATGGATCCGGAGCAGATGGTCCAGCACCACATCGACTCCGGCGCGGGCGTCACGGTCGCGGGCATCCGGGTGCCGCGCAGCGAGGCGAGTGCCTTCGGCTGCATCGACTCCGACGAGTCCGGGCGGATCACCCAATTCCTGGAGAAGCCCGCGCATCCGCCGGGCACACCGGACGACCCGAACGTCACCTTCGCCTCGATGGGCAACTACGTCTTCACCACCAAGGTGCTGGTGGATTCGATCCGGGCCGACTCCGACAACTCCGATTCCGATCACGATATGGGCGGCGACATCATCCCGGCGCTGGTCGCCGCGGGCGAGGCCTCGGTCTACGACTTCGCCGACAACGAGGTGCCCGGCGCGACCGAGCGCGATCGCGGCTACTGGCGCGATGTCGGCACCATCGACGCGTTCTACGAGGCCCATATGGATCTGGTCTCGGTGCATCCGGTCTTCAATCTCTATAACAAGCACTGGCCCATTCGCGGCGCGGCGGAGAATCTGCCGCCTGCCAAGTTCGCGCAGGGCGGGCTCGCGCAGGAGTGCGTGGTCGGCGCCGGGTGCATCCTGTCGGCCGCGACCGTGCGCAATTCGGTGCTCAGCTCCAATGTCATGGTCGATGACGGCGCGACCGTCGAGGGCAGTGTGATCATGCCCGGCGTCCGGATCGGGCGTGGCGCGGTGGTGCGGCGCGCGATTCTGGACAAGAACGTGGTCGTCGGCGAGGGCGAGATCATCGGCGTGGATCTGGATCGGGATCGGGATCGTTTCGCGGTCAGCAACGGCGGCGTGGTGACCGTCGGCAAGGGCGTCTGGGTCTGACTACGTCGGATTCGACGGACAGAACGGCGCGCAGGCGCCGGGGGTTTTCGGCACTGTCGTGGCCGGTGACTTATCGCCGAAATCGGCGGTGACGACCAATAGCATCAGCACAACGGCGAGACCGAGCACCAGCACGAGAAAGATCGCCGACCAGCCCCAGTTGATCGGGTCTCGATCATCGTTGTCGCGAAACACGCTGAACCTCTCCCCGATCGCCACTCCCGGGACATCCTCTACTCCTTGATACCCAGTCGGCGGCGGTTTCGCGCGAAATATTTCCGAGGGTTATCGCGGGCCCGGTTCCGGTGGCGCGACGGTGACCGTGCAGAACGGTTCGCACGGACCGGGAGTCAGCGGAACTTTTGTGCGCTCGGTGCCGAAATCGGCATTGCTGACCCACAACAGCACCACCACGGCCAGCACCATGATGAAAATCAGAAAGCCGAGAGCGGGCAGCAGACAACCGCCGCGTGCTCGTCCCTCTTTGATCGTGTGGCCGAAATGGCCGATTTCTAGGATCTGGGATCCGCGCTCCCACACCATGGGCGTACCTTGCCGTCGTCGAACCTGGCATCAGCTCGAATACCCGTCCGGCGGCGATGAAATCCGCACACGGCGAATGAAATCCGCACGCTCCCAACGCTTGTGAATAGCCGGACGGTTACTAGCCCCGAGATGCGCAGAGCAGACCGTCGCCGACCGGGATCAGCACGCTGGTGAGTTCGGGATCCTCGGCGATCGCCCTGGTCGCGGCGCGCACGGCCTGGGTCGCCGGATCGCGCTGAGTCTGGTCCGGAACCCGGCCGCCGAGCAGGGCGTTGTGCAGCAGGATCGCGCCGCCCGCGCGCAGCAGCCGCACGGCCTGGGTGACGTATTGCGGATGCTCGAGCGGGGCCGCATCGATGAAAACCAGGTCATAGGCGCCGTCGGCGAGCCGGGGCAGCACATCGAGGGCTCGGCCGTTGATCAACCGGGTTCGCGCGGGCAGGATCTCGGCGGTCCGGAATGCCTCCTTGGCCGCGCGCTGATGCTCGGGTTCGGAATCGATGGTGGTCAGGGTCCCGTCCTCGCGCATGCCATCCAGTAGCCACAGCCCGCTGATCCCCGCGCCCGTCCCCACCTCGACCACCGCACGCGCACCGAGCAGCTGGGCATACATGCTCAGCAGGGCGCCGACCGAGGGTGGTACGGGTAACGCGCCGAGTTCAGTGGCCCGCTCACGCGCGCTGACGAGGACCTCGTCTTCCACGACGGATTCCTCCACGTAGGAGAGATTTCGCTCCAGATTCGATGCCACGCCTATGAATCTAGGGCACGAAGTCGCAAGTTTGGCTCATCGGTGAAGCGTTATCCCGTGGCCGTGCGATTAATTGTTTGTCGGGGGCGGGGGCGGATTCTCAGGTGTCCCTCAGGATCTCCACACCCTCGGCATATCGAGGCAGGAAAGAGTATGGGCAAGCAAGACCAGCCGACCGTCCGGCACGGGGGCGCGGGAACAACGACATACCGATCGTCTGTTGTAACCGTACGTGACGATCCGAGACCCGGATCGCCACCAGATCCGCAGCCACGGTCCCGAGTAGGAGGTATCACCATCCACATGGTCGATGCGGCGCGCGAGTTCGCCACCCTGCCAGCGCAAGCTATCCCGACGGAAGCGGCGCAAATTCTCCCGACGGAGGCCGAAATGCACGACGAGGACGTCAGCGAAGTCGAGCTGACCGGCACCGCGGCCTTCGACGCGACGGGCGACCGTTCCGCGATGCCGTCCTGGGACGAGTTGGTCCGCGAACATGCCGACCGGGTGTACCGCCTGGCCTACCGACTTTCCGGCGATGCGCAGGACGCCGATGATCTGACCCAGGAAACCTTCATTCGGGTATTCCGTTCGCTGTCGAATTACCAGCCGGGCACCTTCGAGGGCTGGCTGCACCGCATCACCACGAACCTCTTCCTGGACATGGTGCGCAGGCGCAACCGGATCCGGATGGAGGCGCTGCCCGAGGATTACGACCGGGTGCCCGCCGAGGGACCGAGCCCGGAGCAGGCCTATCACGACTCCCGCCTTGATCCCGACCTGCAATCCGCCCTGGATTCGCTGGCTCCGGAGTTCCGCGCGGCGGTCGTGCTCTGTGATATCGAGGGTCTGTCCTACGAAGAGATCGGTGCGACCCTCGGTGTCAAGCTCGGCACCGTGCGCAGCCGCATCCACCGCGGCCGTCAGGCACTGCGCGACTACCTTGCGCATAATGGAAGTGAGCAGCGGTTCGCCGCTGACGCGAACCTGGGGTGATCCGGCGCGAGCCGAACCGCACCCGACGGCCGGATATCCGTTCGGTCGAGCGCAGGAGTGGATGATGTCGGTTGGAAGGGTGAGCACCGAATGAGTGGCGACGCCAGCACGTCAGGTCGTCCCCGTTTCCGTCCCACCGAGCATCTGGCCAGCGAGGCGATCGCGGCCTATGTGGACGGCGAACTGCGGATGAATGCCTATCTGCGTGCCGCCCAACATCTTTCCGTCTGCCCCGAATGTGCGGCCGAGGTCGACGCACAGCAGCAGGCGCGGATCGCGCTGCGCCGGGCCGGTCAGGTGTCGATTCCGACCGATCTGCATGACAGCCTCACCCGCATTCCGCTCGCCGAACTGCCCGGCGGCGCAACCAGCGCGGCCGCCCGGCCGCCCGCCGGAAGCCCCCGCAACGAGGCGGTTTTCGGATTTCTGACCGATTCGTTCACCGCGACCCGGTGGACAACCTGGTGGCGCAAGTAGAGTTTGCCGAGTGACCACCGAATCGACGAATTCCGGGCCGTCGGAATCGCGGCCCTCCGCAGGCGACACCAACGATTCGGCGCCCCGGGGAAATTTAAGGCCGTCGGACGCGCCGGTACTCGGACCGCGCCCGGTCTACCGGCCCCACGTGGACGGTCACACGGCGCATGCGTTCCGCCGCCCCTCGGGCCAGGCCGGTTCGTTCGGCGAGCAGCCCAAGTCGACCGGTTCGGGCGTGCCACAGGTCGGCCCGGAACTGCACAACAGCCCGCCCGACGCGGTGCTCGCGGAGGCTTTCGGTCGCCCCGAAGGCTCCACCGAACTCCTGCAGCGTGATCCCGACGCCGCCGACACCGGCGCACCGGTGGCCGGTCCGGCCGATCCGTGGCGCGATCCCGATGCCGCCGCCCGGCTCGGCGCACCCGCCGTCGCGACCCCGCGCCCCGCACCGCTGCCGCAGGCGCGGAAGCTCTCGGCCAGGGAGGTGCTCTTCGGCTCTCGGGTGGCGCCCAAGGCGCTGGCCCTGCTCGCGGCCGTCGCGCTGGCCATCGGCGTGCTCGGCGGACTGGTCGGCCGGTTGACCGCGGAGGCGACGTCCCCGTTGACCTCGCGCAAGGTCAGCCTGGAGCAGTCCGGCGAGATCGAGCGCCCGCACGGCCTGATCGCCAAGGTGGCCAATGCGGTGCTGCCCTCGGTGGTCTCGATCCGGGTCACGGTCGGCGACAACGGCGCGACCGGTTCCGGCGTGGTCATCGACGGCGCGGGCTACATCGCGACCAACAATCACGTGATTTCGATGGCGGCACAGGACAAGTCGAACCGGGCCGCCATTCAGGTGACCTTCTCCGACGGCAGCCGGGTGCCCGCGAATATCGTCGGACGCGATCCGAAGACCGATCTGGCGGTACTGAAGGTCGATGTGAAGAATCTCACTGTCGCCAATCTGGGCAAGTCCAAGGACGTCCAAGTGGGTGACGACGTGCTGGCGATCGGTTCGCCGCTCGGCCTGAGCAAGACCGTCACCTCCGGCATCGTCAGCGCCCTGCACCGTCCCGTCGCGCTCTCCGGTGAGGGCAGCGACACCAAGGCCGTCATCGACGCGGTGCAGACCGACGCCTCGATCAATCCGGGTAACTCCGGTGGCGCGCTGGTCGACATGGAGGGCCGGGTCATCGGTATCAATACCGCGATCCGCAGTGAGACCGGCGGTTCGGTCGGCCTCGGCTTCGCGATTCCGGTGGATATGGTGACCAATATCGCGCAGACCCTGATCCGCGACGGTCAGGTGCACCACCCGAAGATCGGTCTCAGCGCCCGCAGCAAGCAGGTCGCAAACGATGTGATGAGTGGCGCGGCCGTCGCCGATGTGGAACCCGGCGGACCGGCGGCGAAGGCTGGAATCGTCGAGAACGATGTCATCGTGAAGATCGGCGATCGCGAGGTGACCGGTCCGGACGAGCTGGTGGTCGCCGTGCAGCAGCGCAAGATCGGCGAGACGGTGAACGTGCAGTTGATCCGCGATGGCAGGCAGGTGGACGTGCCGGTCACACTGGAATCGGACTGAGCCGCGGATGGAATCCGAAGCGGCTCGGCTACGTCGGCCCAGGTAGCCTGGACTCGTGTTCAGCAACATCAGCTGGGGCGAGATGGTCATCCTCCTCGTCGCCGCCCTCGTGATCCTCGGCCCGGAGCGACTGCCCGGGGCGATTCGCTGGACCACGCAGAGCCTGCGCAAGGTTCGCGACTACGCGAGCGGTGCGACCCAGCAGCTGCAGCAGGAGCTCGGACCGGAATTCGAGGACCTGCGTAAGCCGCTGGCCGATCTGAACGAGCTGCGCCAGATGTCGCCGCGCCAGATGGTCACCAAACATCTTCTGAATGGCGACGATTCGGTCCTCCGCGAATTCGAGAAGGCGATCCCGGACAAGCAGGACCTGCTCGGCGCCGGCGGCGGCATGCCGGACTACCCGATGCCCAAGCTCGAAAAGCCCTTGGAGCACAACGAACGTCCGCCGATCGACACCGACGCGACGTAACTGTGTTTGATTTGCCGCACCTGCGGCGCGGCGTGTTCGCGGCCCCCTTCTGTCT
>NZ_BDBY01000352.1 GCF_001613225.1 Nocardia pseudovaccinii NBRC 100343 | reverse complement strand
GACGGGCCGCGAACGTCGCTCGTAAGACTCGCTCCGACGTGGTTGCTAAGGGTCTCAACGGGTCTGTTGTGTCAAGAAGACTAGACGCTTGATCGTGTCGAGATGTCTAGACTTCGCACATGTCGGCCGATGACGTGGCGCGCGTTTTCGCGATCGAAGATAAAGTCGAGCGACTCAAGGCGGCCACCGATGGGGTGGCGGCGGCCCAGCAGACCATCAACGAACTAACCCGTATCCGCAGGGCGGTGATCAGGGAACTTCATGCCGATGGCTGGACCTTCGCCAGAATCGGTGCGGCGGCGGGACTTTCCCGCGCGCGGATCCATCAGGTGAGTACCCAGGGTCCCGCACCGGAAGGTCTGTTTTTCGGGCACGGATCGCTCACGGTAATCGCTCCGGAGGTGCGCGGCGGCCGAGTGCTCGGCGCACCGGATCCGAGTGCGGCACAACGACTGGTGGAGCTACTTCGCGAACTCGGCTTCACCGCAACGGTCGAACACTTCCTGCCCGGCCGACCCGTCGACCTGAATCGCGACGGACTGATCGTGCTCGGCGGGCCCGAACTCTCGCCGAGCATTCGTCAGCTCATCGCGGCCGATCCGCGACTGCGGCGCGCGGTGGCGCGCGCCGGGGATGCCCGGCGCGGCATCGAAGATCGGGCGGCCCGCCGGGTATACCGGCCGGGCGGTCCGGAACCGCACGATATCGCCTATGTCGCGCGCCTGCCGCGTCCCGACGGACGCGGCACCGCCCTGATCATCGACGGCCTGCACCCACCCGGCTCGCTCGGCGCAATCCGTTTGCTCGCAACCAGATTGGCCACACTGCACGAACGTGCTGCGACACATCTGTTTTCGGTGCTGGTCGCCGTCCGCTACGACCGTTCCACCGGGGAACCGGTCGATGCCGATCTGCTCACCCCGGTGTATCGGCACGACGCCGAGCCCAGATCGATCTCCGGCCTTCGACGCTGAGTTGTTCGACTGCCGGAAACCTTTTGGCAACCAGGCAGAGATCGTGACCGTCGCGCGGCACCTGGGTTCAACGGAGCCGCGCGATATTTCGCTCGCGCCCGAAGAGCCCAGGTGGCTCACGGCAGTTCGCAATGAAACCGTGATGCGTCACACATCACACAGACCTTCCATCTTGGCTCGACAACCGCAATGCTGAGTTAGCTAGTTGATAACTATGGTGGTAGGTGGGTTTCACATGGAGGTTCCGCGTCCGATGAGCGCGCGTACTGCAATCGGGTTGGGGGTCGAGCTCGAAGAGAGCGGTCCGACAGCGGAACCGGTGACCGCCACCCATCGGCTCACCTACAGCAATCGACTCAGGGTCTTCATCGGCCCGGACGACTCCGTGATCAACTTCCTGCGCCCGCTGCGCAGACTGGACGGATTCGATTCCTACTCGGTGAATCTCACCCGGCTGCCACATCCGATGCCCGCGTCCGAGATCACCGCGACGTTCAGCGCCGCGCCGGGCAGGAACTCTGTGGAGTGCATCGGGTCGGCCGACGTGCTGGCCATCGAGCTGCGCACCGATGACGACGGGGTGCCGCGCCGGTACCTGCTCGGCCTGCCCGGCGAGCGCGTCGGCTACCCGGGCGTCGACGTGCCGAATGGGACCGAGCTGCTGCGCGTGTATCCCGACGAGATCTTCGACGCCGATCATGCGGCGGAGGTATTCGCTACCTACTTCCACACCGGCGATATCCCGGCGGGTATCCAACTTCGTGAGGTTCTGGATTGATGCGCAACGTCTGGTGGGGACACCGATGAATGTCATCGTGATCGTGAGTGTCGTACTTGTTGTCGTGGTGATCGCCACGGTGGTCAGGATGCTGGTGCGACCGAGGCCCACCCGCACTCATCTGACGGTTGCCGATCTGCGGGCAAGGCTGGCCGAGGAGGATGAGCGGTTGCTTGTCGAGCGCGACGCAGCGCATGAACTCGGGCGCAGCGCATAGGAATTGGTCGGTAGCCAGGCTTGATCTGGCGACGACGAAAGGCTCCGCCCAGGAACGGATCGATCGCCCGCGCGCCATGCTCGAACAGTTGGTGCAGCTTACCGAACATCGGCCGACAGCACGGCTGTCGCGTCACCGTCTTCGACGCCCGCGAACCTTGACCACCCCAGCGCGATTCCGGCCACTGGCACGAGCCGATACCCGATCCACCATCGACTCAGCGATCTACGCCCTGCCGCTCACCAGTGCCGCAAGATCCAACGCGATCGACGCACCAGCCAGGTCGAGTACCGCCCGCCCGGATTTCTCGCCGACCAGTTCGTAGTCCCCGTCGATCAATCGATAGCGCCGTCAGGCTGACCGGGTCATCGAGGTCGATCAACTAGTAGTGCTCTATACCGACCCCCGGCAATATTCAGCGAATTTGGTGACGGTATCGGTCCGTTTCGAGCCAACCGCGATGATTTCCACAGCCAGCAATACATCGCCCGGATCGAAGCGCGGGAGATTCCGCTCCAATGCTTCGCGGCGGACCGCCATTGCATCCGGAACCCGGACCGTCGACGGCGACGATGGATCGATCACCAGCTCGGCCTGGATAACAACGTCCCACACAGTGGGAAGCTGCGGCTGGAGTTGCGCCGCCAGCCGCCAAACCGCGTCTTGGCGTTTCGCCATCGGTCTCGGCGACACGATGAGCACACCCGCTACGAGTTCATAACCGCGGCTGTTGTCCTCGGGCAGCGCGATCCAATCATCCAGTGTCAGAAGATGATCTGGCCAATGCACAGTCGTCCCACCAGTTCGTTCTTACTGGATCTGAATACCGGCGATGCCTTGGGCGTTCTGTTGATCCCGCTCGGTGAGCCGCACGACCGATACCTTGATTGTGTCGCGGATCAGCTTCACCACTTCGATGTGCTCGGCTAGCGCGGAGTCGACATCCCCGTCACCGCCGATGGCTTTCTCGCCCAGCATCTTCGCAAGTGCGTCCGCGCAATCGAATTTGCCTAGTCCCGTGACACGGTCCATACGCCGAAGGAGTGTTCGGCAGTCTTCGTAGACCTGGATCTGTTTCTCGCAAGCTGCGAAGCAGTCGTTTGCGACCGATGGATCGAGGGTCAGCCGACCCGCCTGCGCTTCGTCCGCGAGATGCCGCCAGCGAGTGATCTCCTCGTCCATAGACACGGCGCCCCCATTATCGCTCGGTCACTGTGGCAACAATGGAACCACAATCTCGGCAACCGCGATAGCGCGGTCACACGGCGCCACCGGACTGCTTGCTTCCTGCTTCATCACGTCTATCGAGAACGCGCCCTGCCTGGCTGGAAACAGAAGAACGCACTGGTCGCCACGCTTGTCGCCTGCGGGCCGGTACCGGACACCGGCACGCCCTGCGACATTGACCGGGACGAATTCGGTATTGGCTTCCTTCCTCTTGTAGTCCTCGACCGTGTGGATGGTCGACCATACGTCAACGTCGAATGTCCGCTCGGGCTTCGTGTCGTGACCCCCGCACAGCTTGAATCCGGGTTCTTGGGTGCCACCGATGTCAGAACTCAGCGTGGACGGGTCGACGCCGATACTGCGCCACACATCCTGAGAGATCTGACAGGGATCCCACAATGCTGCCGTCGCAGCCGTTATGTCGGTGGTCATGCTGGTACTCGGAGTCGGTGTGCCGCTAGTGGTCGACCCACAGCCCCCGGTCAAGAGGACCACCCCAGCCAAAACCCCGGCGGCTGTTGCTCGTCGTCGCATCTGCACCCCTCCGTCCGGCATTCACGCGCCGGTCCAAAGTGTAGGACAGACGCACGCTGGTCGAGATGATCCATCGATGTGCGCGGCGGCGAGAATGCGGTGTCCGGCCGTTCAGCGGACCATTCCGTCACTGCGGTCGCGAACCGAGCGATCAACTCCACCGGCGGCGGACTCACCGGACCGGCCGGAATGTGTCCCGACGCACCCTGAACGCGTTGCGGCAGAGGATGCTCCGTCGTGCCGGACGATGCGGTCGATTCGGAGTTCCGGCGGATTAGCCACTGATCGAGCCGGTCCAGAGGTCCACTGCACACTGTCGCGCCCGATCCGTCGATAAGGTTCCAGCCGTATGGCGGGTTCGGCTCGCGCTCGACGCAATAGCCAGCGCCAGCTGCATTCTCGGTGGCGTGCAACCACTCTCGTATCAAGGGCAGTTCATTCGCGTGCCGCTCGTCGTCCGGCGGCATATCCGGAGTCACTGCGGGTGCCTGGCCGTGACCGAGGACCGGGACGTGGGACACAGTACCGTCCACATGTCGTGACGTAACGCGTCCCATAGCCGCGCCAGTTTCGGCCACTGGTCCCGGGCTTGGACCAGATCCGGATATG
>NZ_BDBY01000351.1 GCF_001613225.1 Nocardia pseudovaccinii NBRC 100343 | reverse complement strand
AAGTGGCCTGTAAGCCGTCGATCTCGGTCCGATGGATTTCGTGCATCTCGCCCTCCCACGTCGGGCTGATCGAATTGGCCCCCTGGACTATCGGAGTTGCCGCTGTCGTCATCGATCCGCGTCAGGACTTCGGCGACCCGCATTCAGATGCCTTTGCCACCAACATGTTTCGGCCTAGCCGCGTGATCTCGTACCGACCTCGGCGGGCTCCGGCGACGATCAGGTTCCGGCTGGCGAGATTCGCCACGGCTTGGCGGGTCGTCCACGCGGTGAGGCTCGCGGAAATCTTGATCTGCTGTTCGGTGAGCATTCCGCCGCAGCTCAGCGTCCGCAGGACGCGCGCTTGCGGTACCGAAAGGCTTCCTTCTTGCTGGGCCATGGGGATATGGTTGCGCAGGTCAGAGAGGGCGCAGAGTCTCCAGGGAAGAGTCTCCGAAAGAGGCGAGAACGCCCAGCATCATTCTTGAGAGTCACCAACGCTAATTCTCGGTCTGAGAAACAGCAGGTGCGCCAGTTGAGAAAGCAGGGGGAACGGCTATGCCCAGAAAGGCAGACCTCAGCGGCACGACACTGCCTCGTCGCCAGTTGGGGCGAGCACTACGGGACGCGCGCCAAGCGCGAGGTTTGACGCTCGACCAGGTTGCGGCAACCACCGGGGTCAGCCGCGCTACGCTGAGTCGGATCGAGCTGGGGCAATACGAGAAGGTCCGCGACATGGAAGTGGACTACCTGAGCCGGTACTACTGCCTGCCGGATGCACGAATCCAGTATCTGAAAGCTCTTGCACGCCAAGCCAATAACAGAGTCTGGTACCACGGCCATCAGCACTCGATCTCGCCGATGTTCAGCACATATCTCGAGATGGAATCGTTTGCGTCGGAAGTCTGGTTCTATCAGCCGGTCTTCATACCCGGTCTGCTGCAAACAGCCGACTATGCCCGAACTCTGCAGCGGCTCGGAGGGTCGGACGACCCACCAGACGAGATTGATACGCGGGTGGATCTCCGAATACAGCGGGCGAGGATTCTCACCCGCCCGCACCTGGCGGTCCGTGCGGAGTTTATTTTGCAGGAGAATGTTTTGTACTCCGTCGTCGGATCCGGCCAGATCATGCGTGATCAATTGCGCCATATAGCCGATTTGAGTACCCGCAACAATGTGACGGTCCGTGTTCTGCCGTTCACAGCCGGTATCCCGACCGGGATTGTCATGCCGCCCCATATCATCCTCGATTTCCCGGACAACGAGCCATCCGTGGTCTACACCGAAGCCGCGATGGGTTCGATGTTTTTCGAAGGTGACGAAGAGGTGAAGCGCATCCGCGCACTCCACGAAACCCTCCGGAACGCCGCGCTGGATGAGCACGCATCCCGGGATCGAATCAGAAAGATAGCGAGGAGATACGACCAGTGACTATCGACCTATCGGAGGCGCAGTGGTTCAAGTCGTCGCGCAGCAGCGGCAAGGAGGAATGCGTCGAAATAGCCTGGCTCACAGGCGGACACGTCGGTGTCCGCGATTCGAAGAATCCCAATGGCCCCGCACTGACCTTCACTCTCAGCGAATGGGACGCCTTCACCGCTGTCGTGAAGCTAGCAAGGAGACGCGACCAGTGACCATCCACGTGTCCGGCGCGCAGTGGTTCAAGTCGTCGCGTAGCAGCGGCAAGGAGGAATGCGTCGAAATAGCCTGGCTCGCAGGCGGACACGTCGGTGTCCGCGACTCCAAGAACCCGACCGGCCCTGCTCTCGTCTTCACGCCCCGCGAATGGGACGCCTTCACGGCGGGCGTACAAGAGGGTGAATTCAACCGGCCCAACGCCTAGCCATCAACCAACATCGAGCGGCCCTGTTCCGGAACGGGGCCGCTTGCAGTATCTCTCGGCGTACCGGCGCAGGAGCCTTTTCCATGGCGCTCAATTCCTCGAGATCGGATCGGTCCAGGTGCGCGGTAATGGCGATTACCGGATATTCAGCCTGGCTGTGATCCGCGGCGTTGCGTAGCGGTGTTCTCGCGGCGTCAAGTGGCACCGAGGACGCGGTGGGTCACCTGACGTCAGGGCTCCGAATGGCCCGGCCGTCCAGCAGGCGGCGGATCTCCTCGTCCGGATATGGGGTGCTCCGGCTCTCCCTCTGGAAGGCACGCATGAATGTGGACATCACCGCGGCGATCGGTGCGTGCCGGGTGAGGACCGCGGCGGCCTCCTCCGGGATGCCCTGCGGCGGTTTGCCCTCGGCGATGACGCGCGCCATCGCGGCGCGTGTCTCCCGGTCCTCGCGCCGGAGCCCGTAGAGGGCGGTGAGCAGCCAGTTCACCAGGTAGGTGGCGGTGAAGCCGCGGTCGTAGCTCTGGTGCTGGTCGAAGAACGCGGCCTCGGTCGGCGAGAGGTCGAACCCGCAGCAGAGCGCGAGTCCGTAGTCGCCGAAGTAGAGGCGCCGACCGTCGGTCAGGATGTTCTCGAAGTGCGCGTCGATGTGCAGCAGCCCACGGCTGTTCATGAACGCGGTGCCCGCGGCCAGTTCCCGCTCCACCATGGCGCAGGCCCGGTCGGCGGCCTCCTCGCCCGCCTCGATCTGGACGTTCAGCCACTGGTGCAGGGTCTGTGGGATGTACTCCAGGAACAGCGCGATGCTCGCCGAAGAGTCCCGCAGGGCCTCGATCCGGCGGCGTACCTGGGGTCGGTCGTCCCAGTAGGCGACGGCGCGGTCGATGTCGGCGAGCTCGGTCGGCAGCGGCCTCGTGTCGGGCAGCACCCGCCAGTGGTACATCAGCGGGAAGCCCTCACCTTCGGCGGCGAGCACCCAGTTCGTCGTCATGGTGTGCACGGCGAGCTCGCGCCAGGCCCCGAAGCCCGCCGCGCCGATGAGACCGACGCCGTAGTGGTAGAACAGCGGTAAGTCGAAAAGGTTCGCCGTGGACCGGCCATGATCGGGCTGTCGTTCCAGGTCGGTGAGGGGTACGCGCTTCACGAAGACCGGGGTTCCGGCGACCTCCAGCAGTGCCGACTTCCCGCCGATACCGGCGCCGAGCGGTGCGGCCGCGTCCACGAGCTCGCGCAACGCGTGATCGCTGTGCAGCGCCAGTGCCGTGGAGACGGCGCTGTGGGCGTGCAGGCGCGCCGGGCGCGACATGTCGCGGGTCGTCGCCGTGTCAGATGACGAGGACGTCACTGCGTCAAGGGAATTCGCTGCGGCCTTCATGTGGGCGCCGACCTCGATTCAGCCATGGCCACGCGGTCGTGCCGACGGCCTCCGGAGCAGGGCAGGAGGTCGGTCCGCGGGCCGCACCCGACGGCGGTCCCGGCTTGCCCCCCGGAACCGCACTCTACGTCACGACCTCCACACGACGACTCCAGTAGTGAGAACGAGGTGTCGGCCTGAAGCTAGGAGGCCGCTGGCTTTCGGCATGTCGCCGACCCGCAGAACGCGAAATGGCCGACCAGTCTTTGCGAACGGGTGCACGGTTACCGATCAGCCATATTCGCTCCAACTGGCTATGGTTCGATCAAGTACACGCAAATCCCGCTTGCCGCGCTGATCGAACCGGCCAGCGCGGGGCAGGCGACCTTCAGGTGGCTGTATCGATTCGAGGCCGACCGAACACACCGCTGCATGACGATGACCGTGCGGCGCCCCTCCTGGCCCGCAATCTGTGGGTCGTGCTCAAACCTGGGATCGGTAGGTGGCGCGCGCGGCATCTACTTACCCCATGACATCTTCTCAACCTCCCACGAACCAACCACAGTCCGGCTTGGACAAAAAGACCAGCGCGATCCTGTCCTACGCACTGGGGTGGCTCACCGGAATCATCTTTCTCTTCGTGGGAAAGAACGATCCCGATGTGAAATTCCATGCCTCGCAATCGATCGTCTTCTTCGGGGCGGTCTCGGTGCTCAATATTGTTCTGAGCATCGTAGGCTCGCTCCTCGGAGTCCTGGGGATCATCTTCAGCCTCGCCGGACTCGCAGTCGCGGTCTTCGCAGTTGTCGTCTGGATCATGGCCTTGGTCCAGACGAACAACACCGGCGGTGTCCGCGCAGAGCTTCCCATTGTCGGAAGATTCACCGCACCATATGCCGATCAGTTGGCCAACTCGATCAAGTAGCGGCATATTCGAAGTCCCCAGCTAGATTTCGTAAACGAGGACGCTGTCGGCACCCCTACCGGCAGTTGGATGCGACAGTCCGAAGATCAACGGCCCGAGGCTATCTCGGGCCGTTGGCGTCCGCACGGAACGTCCTGTGCCGAATAGCGCGTTACCCAGAGATTGTGCAGCAGGTCGAAATCCCGCCCGATGCGGGCGGCGTGGCGATCCAGCATTGAGTGACAATGTCTACCCGGTGAAGCGGGCCGACCCCGGGAGAGTGACGCTCCCGAACTCCTCTACGACCACGGCGGACTGCCCTGTCCGGGCATCCTCGGCGAATTCCTGCCAAGTGGTCGGCACAGCAGAGTCGATGACGGGTTCCGCCACTACGAATTGCTCAACAGCGGCGACGGAAGCGTCCTCGATGTCGATATCGACGAATTGCGTTCACTGGACCCGGGATTGACGAGTCTTCGGGACTGGCTCAGCCGCAAGGGTGCGGAACTGATCTGCGCATTGCTGGATCCTCGGCCCTGATCGCCACGAACTTGATCGGCGAGTACGGGTTCCGCCAGTTCGAAGGCGTGGCCACCGCGGAATCCGGTGCGTCGATCGGCGCCGAGTGCCCGAATGCCGCGCTCGTCCAACTCGATTTCGATCAGCACCTGAAAGTCGAACGGCGAGAAGAACCTCGGGCGATGCGAGAAATAACAGTCGGTGCCGGGGCGCGGCCGCAGTTCGGCGGTGCCGGTGCACACCGAATACGGCAGCTCCAGATCAAGCCCCACTTCATTCGCAGCCCTGGCATAGCGGACGAACCCCGGGCGCGGGGCACCCGAGGTTCGTCGTGGTTATCTCAGGCCGCGGCCCAGGCCGGGCGCAGCGTATTCATCGGCGGTCGGTCGGCGAGTGAAACTTCCGTGCTGTGCGCGGTGAAGGCATCGCCGATCAGCGGGAACTGGGTCAGCGCCGCACCCGAGTCCTGGACGCCGCTGCGGCCGAGCACGGTGCCGAGGATCTGACGGCTCATTACCCCGAGATCGGCGAGCGGGCGGTTGCGGTGGGTGCGCACACCGAGATTCACCTGACCGATCGCGGACAGGCCGAGGCGGTCGTAGGTGTCGAGGAGGAGACCGATCTCCACGCCATAGCCGGGGGCGAACGGCACCGAGGTCAGCAGTTCGCGGGTACCCGCGTATTCGCCGCCGAGCGGCTGCAGCACCTGCGACAGTTCCGGACGCAATGCGGCGAGCAGCGGACGGGCCACGAGTTCGGTGACGCGACCGCCGCCGTGTGCGTCCACGGCACCGGCCTGTCGCAGCGGCCTGCGGTAGTAGGCCTTCACCAGATGCATATCGTCGACCAGCAGCAGCGGGCCGAGCAGCTTCGGCACGAAGGCCGGATCCGGGTCGATGAGATCGGAGTCGACGAAGGCGATGACATCGCCGCTGGTCACCGCCAGCGAGCGCCACAGTACCTCGCCCTTGCCTGGCAGCGGATCGAGTTCGGGGACGGCCTGTTCCCGACTGATCACCTCGGCGCCCGCGGCCAGCGCGCGTTCGGCGGTGGCATCGGTCGATCCGGAATCGAGCACGATCAGCTCGTCGACCAGGGTGCCGAGCAGCGGTCGAATGCTGGCCACCACATCGGCGACGGTGTTCTCTTCGTTCAGCGCGGGCAGCACCACGGAAACGGTGCGTCCACGTTTGGCGGCGATCAGTTCGTCGACCGTCCAGTCCGGGGTGTCCCAGGTATTCGTCGTCGCCCAGAGCGGGCTGTCGTGGTGATGGAAATTCATGCCAGACCTCGCAGGGTTCGTGCGGGGGGCCGGATGCCCTGTATCGCGGCGATCATGTCCACGACGCGCCGGGTTTCGGCTACCTCGTGCACTCGGAAGACTCGGGCGCCGGCGGCCGCCGACCATGCTGTTGCTGCCAATGTGCCCTCCAACCGTTCGGATAGACCGACACCTAAAGTCTCCCCGATAAAATCCTTGTTGCTCAGCGCCATCAAGACTGGCCATCCGGTATTTACAAGAACGTCTATTCCCCGCAACAACTCGAGCCCGTGGTAAGTGTTTTTGCCGAAATCATGGGTCGGATCGATCAGAATCGAATCCTTGCGAACCCCGGCCGCGGCCGCATCTTCTGCGGCGCGCTGCACGGTTTGCGTTACTTCTGCCACCACATCGGCATAGCGCACCCGATGCGGTCGGGTACGCGGGACGGCCCCGCCGGTGTGGCTGCACACGATGCCGACCCCGCGATCGGCGGCCACGTGCACCAATTCCGGATCGGCGCCCGCCCAGGTGTCATTGATCAGGTCCGCGCCCGCGGTGACGGCGGCCTCGGCCACCTCCGCGCGCCAGGTATCGATGCTGATCAGTAGCTCCGGATACTTCTCCCGGATAGCCGCGACGAACGGGACCACCCGGCGAGCCTCTTCCGCCGCATCGACAACGGTGCCCGGACCGGCCTTCACCCCACCGATATCGACCAGATCGGTGCCCTCGTCGACCGCGCGCGCGACCGCGTCCATTGCGGCCGCGTCGGTGAAGGTGGCGCCTTTGTCGTAGAAGGAGTCGGGGGTGCGGTTGACGATGGCCATGACCAGCGCCCGATCCGTCGCCACCGGCTTGCCGCACAAGGTAGGGAGCGGCGCTGCGGTGGGGCTGAACATGCCCCGACTGTACCTAGTCCTGTAACACGACCCCAGGGAACGGGTTGTGGACCGTACATCCTTGGGACGCGCAACAACGGATTTTCACTACCACCTGGGCAACTGGTCGAGTGCGCCCAGCCGCTTCTGAGGTATCGAGATCCGTCGAGCGCAGTCTTATGGCTGTGCCGCGGGGCGGGTCGTGCCGCATTTCGACTGCGCTCGGCGAGCGAGCCGGACCGGATACGCGCGAACTAGCTGGACGGGGCGCTAGTTCTGGGGGACGCGAGCCGCGGCGACGTCGGCGGCGTATTCGTCGTACGCCGGGATGTAGCCGTCGGTCCGACCGGCGAGCACGTACAGCTGACTGTCGGAGTCGGGTGCGTAGCCCTGCTTGCGGAGTTCGACCTTGCGGCTTTTGAAGGTGGAGGTCTGTGCGAGTTCGGCGACGACCCGGATGAACAGCGGGACCGCATAGCCGGGCAATCGGGAGTAGGCCAGTTCAGCGAGTGCGCGACCGTCGAATTCGGCGTCCGAGTGCAGTGTGACCGCCGCCATGCCCGCCTTGCCGTCGGTGCCCGGGATATCCACGCCGAAGACGACCGCCTGCGAGATCGCGTCGAATTCGGTGAGTACACCCTCGACCTCGGTGGTGGCGACATTCTCACCCTTCCAGCGGAAGGTATCGCCGAGCCGGTCGACGAAGGCGATGTGGTGCCAGCCCTGATCGCGGACCAGATCGCCGGTGTCGAACCAGATGTCGCCGTTCTCGAAGCCGTCGCGGACCAGCTTCGCCTCCGAGGCGGCCTTATCGGTATATCCGTCGGCGGGCGACCGATCGGTGACCTTGGCCAGCAGCAGACCGACCCCGCCACCCGGCACGCGACGCAGCCGACCGTCCTTGTCGCGCTTGGCCTTTCCGGTCGCATCGTCGTATTCGACGATGGCATAGGGCAACGGCCCGAAGCCCGCGGTGCGATCCAACCCGAAGGCATTGACGAAGGCGATGTTCACCTCGCTGGCGCCGTAGAACTCGACGATCCGGCCGATGCCGAAACGGCTCTTGAACTCGTCCCACAGCTCCGGCCGCAGACCATTGCCGACGGCGAGCCGCACCCGGTGCTGCCGATCGGTCGGCTTGACCGGCTGATTGACCAGGTAGCGGCACAGTTCACCGATGTAGATGAATGCGGTCGCCTGCTCCCGGATGATCTCGTCCCAGAACCGGGAGGCGGAGAACTGCCTGCCGAGTGCGAAGGCGCCGCCCGCGGCGAGCACCGACGACAGCGCGACGGTCAGCGCGTTGTTGTGATAGAGCGGCAGGCAACAGTACAGAGTGTCGTTGCCGCGCAGGCGAATTCCGAGTCCGCCGAGTCCGGACATGCTCTTGGTCCAGCGCAGATGTGTCATCACGCTGGCCTTGGGCAGGCCGGTGGTGCCGGAGGTGAAGATCAGGAAGGCGCGTTCCTGCGCGGTGATCTGCGCGCAGCTCGGCGGATCGGCCGGGTCGGCGTCCTCGGCCGCCTTGTGCAGATCCTGCGAAAAGAGCACATCGGCAAGGGGTTCGGCGAGTGAGTCCAGTGCCGCCTGGCATTCCTCGCCGACCACATTGAGCACGCTGTCGAGCAGTCCGAAGCTGTGAGCGAGCACCTGGTCGCGCTGGTGGTGGTTCAGCAAGCCTACCGTCGCACCGAGTTTCACGATCGCCAGCACCACGAACAGCGTTGCCGGACGGTTGGTCATCAGCACGCCGACCACGTCACCGCGCCGCACGCCACGGTCGGCCAGCACCCGCGCGTACCGGTTCACCTGCGCGTTGGCCGCGCCATAGCTGAAGGTTTCGCCCTCGTACTTCAGGAACGGCCGGTCCGGATACCGGTGCGCGTTGCGCTGGAAGTACAGCCCGACCGAGGATTTGTCTTCCGGCCGCACCAGCATGCCGCGCGCTCCGCGCAGCATGGACGGTGCGTCGAATGCCATGAGCGGCAACCGCTTCGCGATATCGAATAGGCTGACCTGCGGGCGGGCGGGACTGCTCAATGCGTCAGTTCTCCTCGTCGAGAATGGTTCCCGGCTCCTGCGTCACCTCGGATGCCCGCACCGGTTTCAGCGCCGCGAAGGCCGCGGGCAGATTGTCGACCACGGTGATCCTGGCCATGGCCGGTTGGGACACGAACTTCCGATCGTAGAGTTGGTCCAACCAGTCGAACAGACCCCGATAGAAACCATCGGGATCGAGCACAATCACCGGCTTATCGTGTTGGCCCAGGTAACCGCCGGTCCAGGTTTCGAAGAATTCCTCCAGCGTGCCGATGCCGCCGGGCAGGGTGAGGAAGGCGTCGGCGCGGTCCTCCATGACCTGTTTGCGCTGGCGCATGGTGTCGGTGACGATCAGCTCGTCGGCATCGACGTCGGCGACTTCCTGGTGCACCAGGTGTTTCGGGATCACCCCGACGGTGTGCGCACCGCCCGCGCGGGCGCCGGTCGCGACCGCGCCCATCATCGAGACATGACCGCCGCCGGAAACCAATTGCCAACCGCGCCTTGCGATCTCGGTGCCGACCCGGGCGGCGAGGGCAAGCATGGCCGGATCGGCGGTGCTGGCCGAACAGTAGACGCAGACCGCGTATCCGGCTTCGCTCATGCCTGCACCTCGCTGGCGCTCGGCTCCGGCATGCGCGAAGCGCGCTGTGACATGGTTCGCTCGCTGCGCTCGCTCACCACTGATCCTCCGTCCCCAGGGCATCGGTGTCGGTGGCCCCGTCCGCGGTGGCCAGGATGATCTGCACGACCTCCTCGACGCTATCGGTCACATGCAGCAGGCCTAGGTCGCCGGGGGAGATCTTGCCGGAGCTGCCGAGCGAATCGCGCAGCCAGTCGACGAGTCCGGCCCAGTACTTGCTGCCGAACAGGATGATCGGGAATCGGGTGATCTTGTGGGTCTGCACCAGGGTGAGCGCCTCGAACAACTCGTCCAGGGTGCCGAATCCGCCCGGCAGGCAGATGAATGCCTGCGAGTACTTCACGAACATGGTCTTGCGCGCGAAGAAGTAGCGGAAGTTGATACCGAGGTCGACCCATTCGTTGAGGCTCTGTTCGAACGGCAACTCGATGCCGAGTCCGATCGAGTATCCGCCCGCCTCCGACGCGCCCCGGTTCGCGGCCTCCATCACGCCGGGACCGCCGCCGGTGATCACCGCGAATCCGGCCTGTGCCAGCGCGCCGCCGATGGCCGTGGCGGCGTGATACTCCGGATGGCCCACGGGCGTGCGCGCCGAACCGAAGACGGTGACCGCGCGCGGCAGTTCGGCGAGCGCACCGAAGCCCTCGACGAATTCGGCCTGGATCCGCAGCACCCGCCACGGATCGGTATGCACCCAATCGCTTGGTCCGTGCTGGTCCAATAGGTTCTGGTCGGCGGTGCCGCCCGGTTTGCGATCGCGGCGGAACATGATCGGTCCGCGGAATTTGGGTGTCGACTTCGGCGTGCTTGCGATCTCGTTATCGGCGGCTTCGGTGGACATGGCGCCCACGCTACCGGGATACGCCGGTGAGGTAGCCGCGCAGGACCTCGGCGACCGAGGTGATCTGGGCGACCGGGACGTGCTCGTCGCGCTTGTGGGCGAGGTTGGGGTCGCCGGGACCGAAGTTCACCGCCGGGATGCCGCGGGCGGCGAAGCGCGCGACATCGGTCCAGCCGTATTTGGCGCGCACGCTGTCGGCTCCGACCACGGTGATCAGATCCTTGGCGGCGGGTGCGGACAGGCCGGGCAGTGCGCCCGCCGCGGCGTCGGTGAGCTCGAAATCGAGTTCGAGTCCGTCGAATACCTCGCGCACATGCTCGGTGGCCTGGGTGACGGTGCGGTCCGGGGCGAAGCGAAAGTTCACATCGACCTCGGCCACGTCCGGAATGACATTGCCCGCCACGCCACCGCCGATGCGGACCGCGGACAGACCCTCGCGATAGACGCAGCCGTCGATATCGACCTCACGGGCCTTGTAGTCGGCGAGGCGCTGCAGCACCGGGGCCATGCGGTGAATCGCATTGTCGCCCTTCCACGATCGCGCCGAGTGGGCCCGCACGCCCTTGGTCGTCAGCCGGACGCGCAGGGTGCCCTGGCAGCCCGCCTCGATGACACCGCCGGACGGTTCGCCGAGGATGGCCAGATCGCCGACGAGCCAATCCGGGAGGTCACGCTCGATGTGGTTGAGGCCGTTGTATTTTGCGGAGATCTCCTCGCAGTCGTAGAAGATCAGCGTCAGATCGTGCACCGGCTCGGCGACGGTCGCGGCCAGATGCAGGAAGACCGCGTCACCGGATTTCATATCGACGGTGCCGCAGCCGTAGAGCTGGCGCTCCCCTTCCTCGTCCACGAAGGTGCTCGGCACATTCTCGGCGATGGGCACGGTATCCAAATGACCGGCGAGGACGACTCGCGTCGGCCGCCCCAGACTGGTGCGCGCGAGCACCACGTTCCCGTGCCGCAGCACCTCGAATCCCGTTGTCTGCTCGCGCAGCGCCCGCTCCACCAGGTCGGCGATCATCGCCTCATCCTTCGAGACGCTGGGGATGTCGACGAGAGCCGCGGTCAGGGTGATGGGGTCGGCGCGCAAGTCGAGGGTCACGGCTGCCAGCCTACGACCGCGATGTTCCACTGCGATCGGGTCCGTCGCCATTGCGGCGATGCGGTGGCCGATCCGCGCCTCGGGCCGTCGCGGTCGACGTGGCTCACCACGAGTGCGGATGGGTGGGTAACCTCTGATGACGTGAGCATTCAGGGAGCAGCAGCAGTCGGTATCGCCAATGTGACCGCGGACGGGACCGTACTGGATACGTGGTACCCGAATCCGGAGTTGGGCGCGTTCGGCGACACCGGAACGAAGCGCCTGGATGACGCGCCCGCGGAATACGCGGCGCTGCTCGGATTCGATGAGGCGCGCGGGGTCGATGTGATCGCGGTGCGGACCACGATCGCCGACCTGTCGGCCGCTCCCGTGGACGCGCACGACGTGTACCTTCGGCTGCACCTGCTCTCGCATCGGCTGGTCAAGCCGCACGAGGTGAGCCTGGACGGGCAGTTCGGACTGCTCAGCAATGTGGTGTGGACCAACCACGGTCCGGCCGCGGTGGATGGCTTCGAGGCGACGCGCGCCAAGCTGCGCACCCGCGGCCCGGTCACCGTGTACAGCATCGACAAGTTCCCGCGGATGGTCGACTACGTCGTGCCGTCGGGTGTGCGCATCGGTGACGCCGACCGGGTCCGCCTCGGCGCGCATCTGGCCTCCGGCACCACCGTGATGCACGAGGGTTTCGTGAACTTCAACGCGGGCACGCTCGGCGCCTCGATGGTCGAGGGCCGCATCTCCGCGGGCGTTGTGGTCGGCGACGGCTCCGATATCGGCGGCGGCGCCTCCACCATGGGCACCCTGTCCGGCGGCGGCACCACCATCATCTCCATCGGCGAGCGCTCCCTGCTCGGCGCCAACTCCGGCCTCGGCATCCCGTTCGGCGACGACTGCGTCCTGGAGGCCGGGCTCTACCTCACCGCGGGCACCAAGGTCACCGCCCCCGACGGCACCGTGGTCAAAGCCGCCGAACTCAGCGGCCAGAACAACCTGCTCTTCCGCCGCAACTCCACCACCGGCGCCGTCGAGGTCGTCCACCGCAAGGGCACCGGCATCGAACTCAACGCCGACCTGCACGCCAACGACTAAGCTCCCCCCGCCTCCCCGACCTTCAGGCGCCGGACTCATCCGCGAGCAACCGAAGGACCGTCCGGGATGATCCGCACCCCTTGCGAGCAGGGCGGCGCGCTCGTCGGCGGTGAGCCAGCGCAAGGCCAGCGCCTGCCAGGGGTGAGTGAGCATCGATCCATTCGCGACTTGGGTCTGGCGTAGAAGGGCCTCCCGGAGGACCCCGTCGGCGTCGGACATCGACGCCTCGGCAACTTCGGCGTCGAATTCGCGCATCTTGTCCGCGCGAATGGTGATAGCCCAAGAGATTTGCCGATCAAATCCGCTCGTGGCGCCGGACCTGTATGTGCCGCAGCGGCACAGCACGGCGCGGTGGAGAACGGAGCCGCGGTTGGACGGTCCAGATCCCGTCGGTCTCGGTGGATTCGAGCAGCGTGGTGAGCAGGGCTAGGCCGCCGCCGTGGCCGCGGTGTTCACCGATCGTCGAAATCACCTGGAAGCGGCGGGATTTGGTGATGTCGAGATCATCCCGACGCATTCGGTGGCCGACGGTATGCACTCGGCGATCGTGAACGCCGTCGAACCCCGCTGAGTAGCGGGTGTGCTCGGTCCATTGCTCCTTCAGGCCGTCGTCATCGTTCTCGGTTGGCGTGTCGGGACACACCACCACGTCATCCCGTTACCGTGCGGGGGTCGACCACAAAGGTCTGCCCGGCGGCCAGCGGGTAAGAGTTCCCTTGGCAGCCCGGTACTGGCGTAGACCGATTGAGAGGATCTGAACCTTGAGCGATCTTTCTCGCCGTGACCTGCTCAGGACGTCGGCGGCCGCTGGCGTCGGAGTAGTCGTTGTCTCGGGTCTTACGGCCGCAGATACGCCGGATATCGCGGACGCAAGCGCCCCGGGAATTGTGGCCGCGGACCACCCGGGTAAAGGCCCGGGATGCCCGCCCGCGACGCTGACCGGCCACATCGTCCGCCCCGGTGACGCGTCGTACACGGATGCGCGACTCGGCTGGGACCAGCTCTTTTCTCACTATCCGCTGGTCATCGTCTTCGCACAGGAAACCCAGGACGTGGTGAACGCTCTGACGTGGGCGCGGCAGCACAACGTCGCGCTGCGGGTGCGGAGCGGCCGCCACGCCCTCGAAGGCTGGTCGAACGTCGACAACGGCATCGTGATCGACGTCAGCCAGCTGAAGTCGGTCCAGATCGATCCTGGCGCTCGTATCGCGACGGTCGGTGCCGGGCTGAACCAACTGGAAGCGGTGACGACGCTCGCGAAGCAGAACTTTGCGGTCACAACCGGGAGCGAAGGCAGCGTGAGCTTGTGCGGTGCGACGCTTGGCGGTGGCCTCGGTCCGCTCAACCGCTGGCTCGGCATGGCCTGCGACAGTCTGACGGCGGCCGAGGTCGTCGTCCCGTCGGGTCACGACTGCGCAGAGGTGATCAACGCGGACTCGCAGCACCACTCGGACCTGCTCTGGGCGCTTCGCGGGGCGGGAAACGGCAACTTCGGGATCGTCACACAACTCACCTATAAGGTGTATCCGCTCGAGCATCTCACCTATGTGCAGGCGACATGGGATGGACTCGGCGTCCTGTACGGGGTCTTCGAAGCGTGGCAGGGTACGGTGCCGTCCGCCGACAACCGTCTGGGATCGGAGCTCGAGATCCACAAGTCCCAGATCCAGCTGTCCGCGTGGCTTGTGGACGGGGCAGCGGCACAGGCCACAGAGATGCTGGCTCCGATCCTGTCGGTCGGCACGCCCGATGTCACGGTGCAGGTCGGCAACTGGGGCGACTTCTTTGCGGGAGCCCAGGTCCCGCTCGCGCAAGAGCCCGCGAACTGGAAGTTCTTCTCGCAGTTCGTCAAAGAACGGTTCCCGAAGAAGGCGATCGACATCATCGGCGACTTCATGCGAAACGCTCCCACCGAGGAGAGCAACTACTTCGTCGACGCCTTCGGTGGCGCGATCAAGCGCGAGCCCCCCGGCGGCACGGCGTTCGCGCATCGCGACGCGCTTTTCTACGGCGAGATCGGCGCAGCCTGGGGGACTCGTTCAACACAACCAGGCGTCGGCGACCCGCTGACCGCGCAGGCCCAGGCCTGGACCGCCGAGTTCAGCCAGGCGCTGCGGCCCTACGTGGACGGCGCCTACGTCAACGTGCCGAACGTCGGAATGCAAGAGTGGCAGACCGCCTACTGGGGAAAGCAGCACTTCGAGCGGCTGCGCAGGATCAAGGCGAAGTACGACCCCTGCAACGTCTTCCAGTACGAGCAGAGCATCCCGCCCGCGTCACACTGATCGACCACTGACGGCGAAAGGCCCTACCCGTGGGTGACGCCTGCCGCCAAGCCGAAAGCGATCACTCGGGTCGGATGGATACGGATCATTTCTCGGGAGACGCCCGAGATGTAAGGTTCCACGTCGGTCAATTGCTCTGCGGTGCCGCGGATTTCGAGGCAGCGCACGCGCCAGGGTTGGACCGAGGCGACGTCGTCGACGACGAAGGCGATGCGGTTGTTGGTGGCGATATTGCGGAATTTCCAGGATTTGCCCATATTCCAGCCCGCGATATCGATGGTGCCGAGTTCGGCGTTGTAGCGGAAGCCGACCGGGCTGTTCTGGGGGGAGCCGTCGGGGCGTACGGTCGCCAGTCGGCCCAGGCGCTGGGTGGCCAGGTAGTCGATCTGTTCGGGTGTCAGTGCTGCGCTCATACCGGCGACCGTAGAACCTGAACCGAAGTAGAGGTCAAGTTGTTCAGCCGAGCAGCTTCTTCTGCACCTTCCCCATGGCATTGCGCGGCAGCGAATCCACCACGCGGACCTCGCGCGGGCGTTTGTGCACCGAAAGTTGTTCGGCCACATGCTCGATGAGAGACTTCTCGATGGAATCCGGTGCGGCACCGCGTAATACGACGTAGGCGACGATCCGCTGCCCCAGGTCGGCGTCGGGGATTCCTACTACCGCAACCTCGGCCACATCCGGATGTCCGAGCAGTACGGTCTCGACTTCGCCCGCGCCGATGCGATAACCACCGGACTTGATGAGATCGACCGACTCCCGGCCCACAATGCGGTGGAAACCATCGGCATCGATGGCCGCGACATCACCGGTCTTGAACCAGCCGTCCTCGGTCCAGCATTCGGCGGTCGCCTCGGCCCGGTTGCGGTAACCGTCGAACAGCATCGGACCGCGAACCTGCAGGCCACCGATGCTCTCACCGTCATGTGCGACATCCGCACCGGCCTCGTCCCGCAGCCGGGTCTCGACACCCGCGACGGGCGTGCCGACCCATCCGGGACGGCGCTCCCCATCGAACCGAGTGGACAGCGTGATCATCGTTTCGCTCATCCCGTACCGCTCGATCGGCGCGTGACCGGTGAGTTCGCGCAGCCGCTCGAACACGGGCACCGGCAGCGGCGCACTACCCGAGACGAGCAGCCGCGCTTCGGCCAATCTCCTTGCCGCATCGGGATCTTCGACCACTCGCGACCACACGGTCGGCACCCCGAAATACAGCGTGCCCCGCGCGTCCGCATACGACTGCGGTGTCGGCTTCCCGGTGTGGATCAGCGGGCTGCCCACCCGCAGCGGCCCGAGCACACCGAGGATCAGCCCGTGCACGTGGAACAGCGGAAGGCCGTGCACCAGAACATCGTTCGGCGTCCAGGCCCACGCGTCGGCGAGCGCATCGAGCCCGGCGGCAATGGCACCGCGATTGAGCACGACTCCCTTGGGCAGGCCGGTGGTCCCCGAGGTGTACAGCACGAATGCCGGTGTGGCGGCATCGGGTTCGGGATAGGTATGCCACGAGCGCGCGTGCACGCGCACCGGAACCACCGGCAGATCCGTCCCCTCCGGCGCCTCACCCAACCACGCCTGCGCACCGGAGTCGGCGAGGATATGCGCCAGTTCAGCGGTCCCTGAATCCGGTGGCACCGGCACCACCGTCACCCCGGCGATGAGACAGCCGACCACCGCGAGCACCGTGGTCACGGTCGGTCGCGCCAGTACCGCGACCCGATCGGCGCGCGCGATGCGCTCAGCCACCGACGTTGCCGCACCGAGCAGATCACTGCGCGACAGTGTCACCCCGTCGATGGTGACGGCATCCGGAATATCCGCTCCCCCGGCGACAGCGAGCGGATTGAGCGAACGAAGCAGCAGCGGCGGACCGAACGACATTCGCTCACGCTACTTCGGCACGACACCGCACCATCAAGCTCCCCCTCGACGAGAACGTGACGGTTGACACACCCATGAGGCGGTGAGAACGTCTAAGCAATTCCTTCTCAACGATGAGACCGGGGTCGACAATGACCAGCCCGTTTCGCAAACCCGCGCCCACACCCGGCGAGAACGCCTTCGATATCGAGCGATACCTCGACGGTGTCGCGGCGTTCTTCGGCGGAACGGCGAATGTCATCATGCAGCTCAGCACGCTGCCGGTCGGCTATGGCGTGCTGGAGAGCACCGTTGACAGCGGCAAGGTCATGCTGCATCCGATCAAGCGGCTGCGCACCACCCTCACCTATCTCGCGGTCGCCATGCTCGGCACCGATGACGAACGCGACGTCTATCGCGAGGCCGTGAACCTGTCGCATCATTCGGTCAAGTCGACCGCGGCGAGTCCGGTGAAGTACAACGCCTTCGATCCCGCACTACAGCTCTGGGTGGCCGCCTGTCTCTATTGGGGCGCCCGCGATCTGTACGAGCGCATGCACGGGCGGATGCACGACGCCGACGCGGAAGCCTTCTACCGCTATGGGTCTCGCCTCGGCACCACACTGCAAATGCGTCCGGAAATGTGGCCCGCCGACCTTGCCGCCTTCGACGAGTATTGGACCGAACATCTCGCGAAGACCACCATTGATCCCCCGATCCGCGACTACTTCGACGATCTGATCGATCTGAAGATGCTTCCGCGCGCCGTCCGGTTACCGTTCGCCCGGTTCCAGCGCTTCGTGGTCACCGGCCTGCTGCCGGAGCATCTGCGCGACCAGATGGGCATGACCTGGACCGCGGACGACGATCGGAAACTCGCCAGAATCATGCACACCACCGGCTCGATCACCGCCCGAATGCCGAAGCAGGTCAGGATGTTTCCGATCAACGCCTACCTGTGGGATATGCGCATCCGCAGGCGGTTCGGCCTGCGGCTGGTGTGATTCAGGGGGATGGCAGTCGGCGGAGCCGACGGGGTGGGTCAGCTACAGCTTGAACGAAACGACCACGTGGTCGCGCGCGAACTTGCGGATCGCGGCGTCGTCGTCGAGCGGAAGGACCGTTTGCGGCGTCAGCGCCAAGGACAGCGCCGTCCGCGCGATCATCTCGGCGACCGGCTCCGGATCGTATTCGGGCAACTTGCCCTCCCCCTGCAGCCGGGTGATGAATTCGGCCACATAGTCGCGGCCGAGCTCGAGCACCGGCGCACCCTTGACCGTGAGATACGGCAGCACGATCTCCGGCTCGGTCTTCAACAATCGGTCGAGCAGCTTGTTGCCGCGCAGTCCGTTCAGGAAGGCGACGAACAGCTCCACGATCTGATCCTCGGCGTCGGCATCGCGATCGACCTGCCGCTGCTGCGCCGCATCCACCTCCTCGACGAATTGCCGCGCCTGCCGCATCCCGACGGCCTGGATCAGATCGGATTTGCTCGCGAAACGCCGGTAGAGGGTGGCCAGCGACAGGCCACACCGCCGCGCGACCTCCACCATGCTGGTCCGCTTGATACCGAAGTCCAGGAACGCCAGCAGAGCGGCATCCAGCACCCGTGTCTGGTTGCGGTCCTCCGGGCCAGTGCTGCGTACCAGCGCCAGCAGTCTGGTCAGCGTCGCCATAACTTCCACCCCTATTCCGCTCCGATGACACGATGACACCGCTAGCATCGCATGCCGTCAGTCAGCGCCGCCCACGAACGCCCCCGGAAAGCACGATTGACACTCCGACGAGGCAATGAGAAGGTTTATATAGAACCTTCTCATCCATCCGACCATGTCTCGGATGGCCACAGAAAGGCGAGGTCAACGATGACCGAACCCCTCCGCAGTGCCGATTACCTGCCGATTCCCGACCGCGTCGGCCCCGTCGAGCCCATTACCCCGGAAACCGTCGAGGAGTACGTCGACGGAGTCGCGGCCTTTCTGGGCGGCGCCGCCAATGTGATCATGCAGCTGAGCCTGCGTCCGGTCGGGCGCGGCGTACTGGAGAGCACGGTCGACAGCGGCAAGGTCACACTGCACCCGATCAAACGGCTGCGCACCACCCTGAGCTACCTCGCGGTCGCACTGATGGGCTCCGACGAAGAGCGCGCGCGGTATCGGGAGGCGGTCAACGAATCGCATCGACCGGTCCGCTCGACCTCGGCGAGTCCGGTGAAATACAACGCCTTCGATCCCACACTGCAACTCTGGGTGGCCGCGTGCCTCTACTGGGGCATCGACGACCTCTACACCCGCATGCACGGACCGATGAATCCCGATGTGGCCGAGGACTTTTACCAATACTGCGCCCGGCTCGGCACCACCTTGCAGATGCGGCCGGAGATGTGGCCCGCCAATCGCGCTGAATTCCAACGGTATTGGGACAAGAACCTGCCCGAGCGCGGTATCGAACCCGCCCTGCGCGACTACTTCGACAATCTCATCGATCTGACGATGATGCCGCGCCCCGTCCAATTCGCCTTCGCCCGGCTCCAGCGGTTCGTCGTAACCGGCCTGCTGCCACAGCATTTGCGCAATGAGATGCGAATGACCTGGTCCCAGCGCGATCAGCGCCGCTTCGATCGGCTGCTGCGGATAATTTCGGTGGTGCACACCCGACTACCGAAACCGGTCCGAATGTTCCCGCTGAACGCCTACATGTTCGACGTTCGCCGCCGCATCCGACTGGGTAAACCGCTCGTATAAGGGGACCGTTTGACACGCTATCGAGGCGATGAGAAGGTTAATACCAATTCTTCTCATCACCTTTTCGATTGCCGCTGATCAACCCCTGAAAGACGAGGCCAACGATGACCTTGCCACTACCCGTGGAGCCGCCCGATCCCGGACCGACCTGTCGCTACGGCACCGTCGACAACTTCGCGATGGACGAATTCTGGAGCGGGGTCGCGGCCTTCCTCGGTGGAACGGCGAATGTCATCATGCAGCTCAGCCTGCGGCCGGTCGCGTACGGCGTCATGGAGAGCACGGTCGAATCGGGCCGGATCGATGTGCACCCGTGGAAGCGGACGCGCACCACGCTGACCTATCTCGCGGTGGCGCTGATGGGCACCGAGGAGGACCGTGCGAACTATCGCGAGGCCGTCAACGGCTCACATCGCGCGGTGCACTCCGAGCCGGGCGCCGCGGTCAAGTACAACGCCTTCGACCCGAAGCTGCAACTGTGGGTCGCCGCCTGTTTGTACTGGGGCCTGGTCGATCTGGAGGAGCGGCTGCACGGGCCGATGGACGAGGACACCGCGGATGTGCTCTACCAGTATGCCGCCCGGCTCGGCACCACCCTGCAGATGCGACCGGAAATGTGGCCCCGCGACCGAAAAGCCTTCCAGGAGTATTGGAATACCACTCTCGCGACCAAGACCGTCGATGCCCGCACCCGCGCGTACTTCAACGATCTCATCGATCTGAAGATGGTCGCCTGGCCGTTGCGCATACTATTCGCCCGGCTGCAGCGGTTCTTGGTGACCAGTCTGCTGCCGCCACACCTGCGTGCCGAGATGCGCATGGATTGGAGCGAACGCCAGGAGCGCTTCGCGAACAAACTGCTGCGCGCGATCGGCGCCGTGCAGCGCATACTTCCCAAGCCTGCCAGGCTCTTTCCGATGAATCTCTGCCTGTGGGATATGCGCAGGCGGCATCGTCTCGGCAAGCCGCTCGTCTGAGCTCACCCACCCCATCCCCTAGGACTTGCTGACCAATGCGCGCAGAAGGAATGTGAGGTTGGCCGGACGTTCGGCGAGGCGGCGGGTCAGGTAGCCGTACCACTGGCTGCCGTACGGCACATACACCCGCATGGCATTGCCCGCGGCGGCCAGCCGCAACTGCTCCGGATCGCGGATGCCGTAGAGCATCTGGTACTCGAATCGGTCCGGGCCACGGCCGGTTTCGGCGGCCAGCTGTTCGGCGGCGAGAATGAGCACCGGATCGTGGGTGGCCACCATCGGGTAGCCCGCACCGCCCATCAGAATCTCCAGACAGCGCAGATAGGAATCTGTCACTTCGGCGGAGCGCTGGTAGGCGACGGTATGCGGTTCCCGATATGCGCCCTTGCACAAGCGGATTCGCGATCCGGACAGCTCGCGACAGTCTTCCTCGGCGCGATGCAGATAGGCCTGCAATACCGCACCGAGCCAGGGGAATTCGGCACACACTTCACGAACCGTGGTCAGCGTGGCCTCGGTGGTGGTGTGGTCCTCCGCGTCGACCGTGACCCACACTCCGGCCTGGGCCGCTTTGGTGCACAGAATGCGCAGGTTCTCGGTGGCGATGGCCGGGCCGTCGACGGGCAGCGCCTGCCCGAGCGCGGAGAGTTTCACCGACACCTCGGTACGCGCCGTGGCATCTCGGAAGTCGTTCATTGCCGCCAGATCGTTGATCAGCGAAAGATATTCGGCCACTGTGGCATCGGCCTGCGCCCGGTCGGTGGTGTTCTCCCCGAGGAAGTCGACGCTGATCAGCCGACGGCTCGCGAGCAGCTCCCGCACCACCGGAATCAACTCGGCACGGCCCGCACCGGCCACGAAGCGCCGGACGATCGCCGCGGTGACCGGCGTTCCGGTGACGATGCGCTGCATCCGCGGGGATGCGGAGGCCGCGAGAATGATCGGCCGCAGTGGATTCATTCCGACCCCATGTGCGGATACCGGTAGTCACCCGGCGGCACGAAGGTCTCCTTGATCGTGCGTGGCGCGACCCAGCGCAGCAGGTTCAGCGGCGAACCCGCCTTGTCGTCGGTGCCCGAGGCGCGCGCACCGCCGAAGGGCTGCTGACCGACGACGGCGCCGGTCGGCTTGTCGTTGATGTAGAAGTTGCCCGCGGCGAATCGCAGTGCGGCCGATGCCTGTTCGACGGCCTTGCGGTCCTGCGCGAAGATCGCGCCGGTCAGTGCGTAGGGTGCCGCCGACTCCACCTCGGCCAATACCGCCGCGTAGGAGCCGGGTTCGGCATCGTCGTAGACGTGCACCGCGAGGATGGGACCAAAATATTCGGTGGCGAAGGCGTCGTCGTGCGGATCGTCCACCACCAGCACCGTGGGCCGGACGAACCAGCCCTCGCTGTCGTCGTATTCTCCGCCCGCCGGGATGGCGATACCCGCCGACTTGGCGCGCTCGATGGCGGCGACATTCTTGTCGTAGGCGCGCCGATCGATCAGTGCCCCACCGAAATTCGTCAGATCGGCGACATCGCCGTAGCTGATTTCGCGGGTCAGTTGCAGGAAGTCGTCACCGATCGTGCGCCACACTGAGCGAGCGATATACGCGCGTGAAGCGGCCGAGCATTTCTGGCCCTGATATTCGTAGGCACCGCGAATCAGCGCGGTACGCAAGGCATCCGGATCGGCAGACGGGTGCGCGACGATGAAGTCCTTGCCGCCGGTCTCACCCACCAACCGCGGATACGAATGGTAACGGCCGATATTCGCGCCGACCTGGGACCACAGGAACTGGAAGGTCTTGGTGGAGCCGGTGAAATGGATACCCGCCAGCCGCGGATCGACGAGCGCGACCTGTGACAGTTCGACACCGTCGCCGGTCACCATATTGATGACACCCGGCGGCAGTCCCGCCGCCTCGAGCAGCCGCATCGTGTAGAAGGCCGCGAGCGTCTGCGTCGGCGAGGGCTTCCACACCACGGTATTGCCCATCAACGCGGGCGCGGTCGGCAGATTGCCCGCGATCGCGGTGAAGTTGAAGGGCGTGATCGCGTAGACGAACCCCTCCAGCGGGCGGTAGTCCATCTGGTTCCACACCCCGGCGCTCGACTGCGGCTGCTGCTGCAGAATCTGGCGCGCGAAGGCCACATTGAACCGCCAGAAGTCGACCAATTCGCACGGCGCATCGATTTCGGCCTGCTGGACCGTCTTGGACTGACCGAGCATGGTCGCGGCGGCGACCGTCTCCCGCCACGGCCCGGCCAGCAGATCCGCCGCGCGCAGGAAGATTGCAGCCCGCTCGTCGAAGGTCGTGCTGCGCCAGCCGGGCGCCGCCGCGATCGCGGCCTCGATGGCGCCGTGGGCTTCCGAATGCGTGGTGTCGGTGTAGGTGCCGAGCACCTGCCGATGTCGGTGCGGGGCGACGATATCGTGCCGAGCCCCGATGCCCGGCCGGTGTTTGCCGCCGATGACCAGCGGAATGTCGATGGATTCGGCGGCGATCTCGGTGAGCTCGGTGATCAGCAGTTCCCGCTCAGGGCTGCCCGGCGCGTAGGAATGCACCGGCTCGTTGCTGGGGACAGGGACTACCGTGACAGCGTCCATACCCCAAGGCTATCGCCGTTCCCGGGTCATCGGGCACGACTGCGGGACGTGTCAGGCCAGGCGTTGCGCCGCGGCCTCGATGCGTTCGTCGGAAGCGGTCAGCGCGATGCGCACGTACTCCCCCGCACCCGGTCCGTAGAAGTCGCCCGGTGCGGCGAGGATGCCACGCTCGGCCAGCCAGTCCAGGGTGGTGCGGCACGGTTCGCCCCTGGTCGACCACAGGTAGAGGCCCGCTTCGGAGTGATCGATGCGGAAACCGGCTGCCTGCAAGGCCTTTCGCAGCACCTCGCGACGCGCGCGGTAGCGCTCACGTTGCACTGCCTCGTGGGCGTCGTCACCGAGTGCGGCGGTCATCGCCGCCTGGATCGGGAACGGCACCATCATGCCGGAGTGCTTGCGCACCTCGAGCAATTCGGCGACGAGTTCCGCATCGCCTACTACGAATCCGGCGCGGTAGCTGGCCAGGTTGGAGGTCTTCGACAGCGAATGCACCGCGAGCAGGCCGGTGTGGTCGCCGTCGCACACCTCCGGATCGAGGATCGAGACGGCGCGACCCTCCCAAGCCAAGCCCAAGTAGCACTCGTCGGAGGCCACGACCGCGCCGCGCTCACGCGCGAACTGCACCACCTTGCGCAGATGCTCGACACCGAGCACCTTCCCCGTCGGGTTCGATGGGGAGTTCACATAGATAAGGGCAGGCGATT
>NZ_BDBY01000350.1 GCF_001613225.1 Nocardia pseudovaccinii NBRC 100343 | reverse complement strand
CCGGTGATCCCGTAACGCCGCTTCAACGCATCGACCGCCGCGGCCCGCAGTTCAGGCGTGCCGTGCGTAGTCGGATATCCGGGCACGTCGGCGACCGAACTCAATGCCGCACGGATCAGCGGGTCCACCGGATCGACCGGGGTGCCGACCGAAAGGTCGACGATCCCGTCCGGATGCGCGGCGGCCTCGGCCTTCACCGACGCGATGGTGTCCCAAGGAAAATCGGGCAGCAGACTGCTGACCCGGCGACGCGGTGACAGGGAACTCACTAAGTACCTAATTACTCATTCAGTCGCCATCGGCGGCAGCTCTTTGATGAACGGCGGGTCGTAATCCACCTTGCCGACCTTCGTCGCACCGCCGGGCGAACCCAGCTCGTCGAAGAAGTCGACATTGGCGTTCACGTAGCCGCCCCACTGGTCCGGGGTGTCGTCTTCGTAGAAGATCGCCTCCACCGGGCACACCGGCTCACATGCACCACAGTCCACGCACTCGTCGGGATGGATGTACAGCATTCGACCACCCTCGTAGATGCAGTCCACGGGGCATTCTTCGATGCATGCCTTGTCCTTCACGTCAACGCACGGTTCAGCGATGATGTACGGCACTGCCGCTCTCCTAGTCTGTCCTCACGGGGATACTCCGCCCAGCGTCACACTATCCCGGCAGCCCAGGTTACTCCGGGGCAGCCTGCCCTAACCAACTTCGTCCCGCCTGCCACTCGCTGGATATGAAACACCCCTGGCATCCGCGCCTTTGCGAATACTCCGAGCACGAGGAACGGGAATCTGGTATCGACTAGCCCACCGTCAGTGGCAGCGCCGCGGAGATCTTCCGCGGTGGCACCCCATAAGTAGTGGTCCGTTCGCGCACCGGACGGCCGATGCCCTCGGCGATCTCGGTGAGTTCCGCGACGGTCTTGGCGGAACCGTGTTGCGATCCGGCCATGCGGGAGATGGTCTCCTCCATCAAGGTACCGCCCAGATCGTTGGCGCCGCCGTTGAGCATCATGCGGGTGCCCGCTGTGCCGAGTTTCACCCAGCTGGTCTGGATGTTATCGATGCGGCCGTGCAACATGATCCGCGCGAGGGCGTGCGCCGCACGGTTGTCCCGGATGGTCGGGCCCGGTCGCGCCGCACCGGCTAGGTACAGCGGTGCGCTCTGATGCACGAACGGCAACAGCACGAATTCGGTGAAACCGCCTGTCTCGTCCTGTATTCCGCGCAGCACCCGCAGATGTCCGACCCAATGCTTCGGATTGTCGACGTGGCCGTACATCATCGTGGAACTCGAACGCACGCCGACCTGATGTGCGGTGGTGATCACCTCGACCCACGCGGAGGTCGGCAGTTTGCCCTTGGTGAGCACCCAGCGCACCTCGTCGTCGAGGATTTCCGCGGCCGTGCCGGGAATCGTGTCGAGCCCGGCTTCCTGCAACGCGACCAGCCAGTCGCGAATGCTCTGCCCGCCGCGAGATGCGCCGTTCACGATCTCCATCGGGCTGAACGCGTGCACATGCATCGACGGCACCCGTTGTTTGATCGCGCGCACCAGATCGGCATAGCCGGTGACCGGGAGGTCCGGATCGATGCCGCCCTGCATGCAGATTTCGGTCGCGCCGTCGACGTGCGCCTCCCAGGCGCGGTCGGCGACCTCGTCCATGCTCAGGGTGAAGGCGTCGGCATCACCCTTGCGCTGGGCGAACGCACAGAAGCGGCAGCCGGTGTAGCAGATATTGGTGAAGTTGATATTCCGGTTGACCACGTAGGTGACGTCGTCGCCGTTGACGTCGCGGCGCAGCTGGTCGGCGAGTGCGGCCACCGAATCCAGCGCCGGTCCCTCGGCCGTTGCCAGCGCCAGGTACTCGGCGTCGGTGAGCCCGGCCGGATCGTTTTCGGCGGCGCGCAGCGCGGCGAGCACATCGGAATCCAGTCGCTCGGGTGCCGCGACGGCGAGGTCACGAGCCTGTTCGCGAATGGTGTCCCAGTCGCCGAAGGCCCCGACGACATCGGTGTCTGATTGGCGGCGTTCGCGGGTCCCTTCGTGGTCACGCAAGCTACCGCCTCCGGGCCCGTCGCTCACGCCGCGGCCGAGTGCGGAATCGCTGCGGCTCTCGGTATTTCGGCCCTCGGTATCGATCGAGGTATTGAGGTCGATCCGGCCCGCGGATTCCCACGACTCGTCCGGTTCCTGCCAGGGCAGGCCGACCGGGAGCGCATCCGGATTCGCCAGACCGGTTTTCGGATCGGTGAGTGCGGCGACGTGCGCGCCGATGCGCGGATCGACCCACGGGTTGCCCGCGCGCACGTATTTCGGGTGCGCCGAGGTGCGTTCGACGAGTTGGTAGCCCGCGGCCTCGGTGATCTCGCGCAGCGTATCGAGGTTCGGCCAGGGCCGTTCCGGATTCACGTGGTCGGGGGTGACCGGCGAGACGCCGCCCCAGTCATCGATGCCCGCATCGATCAGGGCCTGGCATTCCTCGTGCGACACCAGGTTCGGCGGCGCCTGCACCGGAACGTCGGGGCCGAGTAGCAGCCGGGTGACCGCGATGGTGGCCCGGAACTCCTCCATACCCGCATCGGGAACATCGCGCATGGCGGTGTCGTCCTTGGCGCGGAAGTTCTGGATGATCACTTCCTGGATATGCCCGAATGCCTTGTGCTGCTTGCGAATCGCCATGATCGACTCGGCGCGCTCGGTCAGCGTTTCGCCGATGCCGACCAGAATGCCGGTGGTGTAGGGCACCGAAAGCCGACCGGCGTCGGTGATGGCGCGCAACCGCACCGCCGGATCCTTATCCGGACTTCCGTAGTGGCAGTTGCCCTTTTCGGTGAAAAGGCGGGTGGCGGTGGTCTCGAGCATCATGCCCATGGACTGCGCCACCGGTTTGAGCCGCGAGATTTCCGCCCAGCTCATGACGCCCGGATTCAGATGCGGCAGCAGACCGGTCTCCTCGAGCACCATGATCGAGACGGCGCGCAGGTAGTCCAGCGTGGAGTCGTAACCACGTTCGTCGAGCCACTGCGCGGCCTCCGGCCAGCGGTCCTCGGGCCGGTCACCGAGGGTGAACAGGGCCTCTTTACAGCCGAGTTCGGCACCGCGACGCGCGATTTCCAGCACCTCGTCGGGCTCCAGGAACATGCCCTTGCCCTCGGCGCGCAACTTGCCCGGCACCGTGACGAAGGTGCAGTAGTGGCATTTGTCGCGGCAGAGCTTGGTCAGCGGGATGAAGACATTGCGGGAATAGCTGATGGTCTTCGGCCGACCCGCCGATTCCAGTCCGGCATCGCGCACCCGGGCGGCGCTGCGACACAGATCGACGAGGTCGTCACCACGTGCGTGCAGCAGTACAGCCGCCTCGTCCACATTCAGTGTCACACCGTCACGGGCCCGCCGCAGCGCACGGCGCATTGCCGACGGCGTTGGCGGTGCGGGCGGGACGCTCGGGGTCGCTAGCTCGGTCACGCCCTCGATCATGCGCTACACATCCTGGGCTGTCTCCCTCCAGTGCTTGTGAGGGGTGATAACTGTGCGGTCTCACGCAGTATTCCGGTACGTCCGGGCGAATTATTCCCGTGCAGGTAGGTGGGTCGGGGCGGACGAAGGAGACGGCCGCGCCGTGACGTGGAACCATGGCAAGCATGTCGCAGCCGCGCACGATCATGGCCGATCCGGCCTGGCGTCCGAGCACCAAGGCCAAGCTCTTGTGGACGATTCAGGCCGCGCTCGGCTGGGTGATTCCCGTCGTGGCGCTGATCTTGTGGGTTGTCGTCGACGCCGAGCATCGCGATGCGCAGCTGGTGGTGTTCGCGGTGGCGCTCGTACTCGCGGCGGTGAGCATCGGGGTGGTGCCGCTGTGGCGGTTCGCGGTGCATCGGTGGGAGGTGACCGATGAGGCGGTGTACACCCGGGTCGGGTGGTTGACGGTGGAGAGCCGGGTGGCGCCCATCTCCCGAGTGCAGACCGTCGATACCGAGCGCGGGCCGCTGGAGCGATTCCTCGGGCTGGCGACGGTGACCGTCACGACCGCGTCCTCGGCCGGTGCGGTGCGGATCTCCGCGCTCGATCTGCCGATCGCCGAACAGACCGTCACGCGGTTGACCGAGATCGCCGCGTCGCACCGCGGGGATGCGACGTGAGTTCGTACCTTCCGGAGACCGATCTAGCCCCGCCGTGGTTGCGGCTGGATAAGCGAATGTTGCTGGTACACCCCGTCAACGAGGTCGTGCGGTTCATTCCGGTGCTGATCGGGTCGGTGATCCTCGGCACCAATACCGGTAATCCTGTCTGGGGACTCGTCGCACTGGCGGTGATCGTCGGCTTTGCGCTGACACGCTGGTTCACCACCACCTATCGGGTCGGGCCGACAGACGTCGAGTTGCGGACCGGGTTGATTCAGCGCAAGAAGCTGTCGGTACCGCGGTCGCGGATCCGGTCGGTCGATATCGAAGCCGATCTATTGCATCGGGTGCTCGGGCTCGCGGTGCTGGCGATCGGCACGGGGCAGCACGCGGATTCGGGTGAGAAGTTCAAGCTCGACGCGTTGGATGCGGATGTGGTGCCCGAGTTGCGGGCGGCGCTGCTCGCCCATACCGCCGGTTCGCCGGAATCTACTGCTGGACAACAGGTTCCCGACCTACGAAAAGACCGGCCGGTGTCCGGGAACGCCCGCGAGATCGGTCATTGGCGAGCGAGCTGGGTGCGTTACGCGCCGCTGTCGCTGACCGGTTTCGCCATCATCGCACCCATTGTCGGTTTGGCGATTCAGTACGGGTTCGACCAGATCGTGGTCAGGTCGGACGCGGTGCACAGCATCGAGGACGGTAGCGCGGCGCTCATCGCCGTCACCATCGCAGTGCTGGTCGTCGCGATCGTGGTGATCGTCAGCCTCGCGGCCTGCGCACGTTATCTGACAACGTATTTCGGACTCCGAGTACTCGATGACGACCGCACCTTGCAGCTGCGCCACGGGCTGTTCACGACCAGACAGATCACGCTGGATCTGGCTCGTTTCCGCGGCGCGACCGTCAACGAGCCGCTGCTGCTCCGCATGGCCGGTGCCGCCGAGCTCGAAGCCATCATGACCGGCCAGAGCCCGCGCCAGAAGATCCTGCCCCAGGCGCCGCGCTCCGCCATCGAACGCACCCTCGCGGAATTGCTCGTACCCCGAGGTGCCCGACGTCCCGGTGCCACGAACGAAATCGCACGGGCCGGGGATCCGGTGGGCCCAGCACCGCAACAGGAGCCGACCGGCCACACCCCGCGCGCGACGGTGAGCACCGCACCGCTGATCGCGCACGGCCCGGTCGCGCGCCGCCGCCGGTACACCCGCGCGCTGAGCCCGATCGCGCTGCTCGCGGTCGCGATGCTGTACATTTCCCTTGCCGGAGAGCACTTTTCACCATGGTGGTGGCTGCTGCCCGCCCTCCCGGCCCTGATCGCCGCCGCGCTGGCCGCCGACCGTTACCGCGGCCTCGGCCACGCCGTGCTGCCCGCCACCGACAGCAGTCCGGCCTGGCTCATCACCCGATCCGGCTCGCTCGACCGCGACCGTGACTGTCTCGAGGCCCCCGGCATCATCGGTTGGACTGTTCGCCAATCCTTTTGGCAGCGCCGCTCCGGCATCGGCACCGTCGTGGCCGCCACCGCAGCCGGTAAGAAGCGCTACCTCGTGATCGACATTCCACTCGAACAAGCCTGGGACCTCATCGAATCGGCAACCCCTGGCCGCCTGGGCACCCGCTGACCCCGCCGATACGTGCGGAGTCGATCAGCTTGCCGCCGAGCGGGATCGGCTCGGGTCGGTGAGGAAGTGCCGGAGTGCGGTGGCCACCCGTTCCGGTGTTTCGACGTTGGGTGAGTGGCCCGCGGTGTCGATCACCTCGATGCGTGCGCCCGCGGCGGCGTATCGGTCGATGGTGTTGCGCCAGCCGTAGAGGCTGTCGTGTCGGCCGTGAATTACCAAGGCGGGCAAGCCGAGAGCGCGGATCTGGGCGTCCAGCGGCCGTGCCGCCAGCGCCCGCGGGCGCTCCACCAGGACGGCGCGATATGCGCGCCAGGACATGGCGCGGTGATCCGAGCGCAGCTGAGACCAGCCCGGACCGGTGGCATCCGGATCGAATCCGGGTGCGAATCCGGCAGCCATCGCCTGACGCAATGCCCAGTTGTTGTTCAGCACCGCATGCACAGAACGCCCGATCGGAGCCAACGCGAGCAGCCGCAGCACCGGGCGCATTACTCGAAGAATTCGGAGCTCGTTGCAGTCCGGTGCCTGATCGACCACGACGACCTCGCTGACCCGACCGGACAGTTCGGCGAGTCCGAGCGCGCTGTCGGCACCCCACGAATGCCCGATCGCGGTGGCGTCGGTGATATCGAGCCGTTCGAGCACCGCGGTCAGCATTTCGCTCTGCGAGCGCTGATCGAATCCGGGTTCGCCTGTGGTGCAACCGAATCCGAGCAGATCGATGCGGACCACGCGGTAGGTGTCGGCCAGCAGCGGGACCAGCGCGTCCCACCAGTGCACCGAACCCTCGAAACCGTGCAGCAATACGATGGGTTTGCCATCGGCGGGCCCATCCTGCCGGACATGTATCGCCCCGGCGGGAACCTGGACGAGTTCCCCGATCATGCGCCGTTCCATCATTGCTCCGTACCCAAGTGTCTGAGACCGTTCGCTCCGAGAATAGAGCGCGACCGCGCCGATCCGACTCGCACAGTGTCGCTGACCGATTGCTGACACCGCGCCGAGTTCAATAGTGACCGTGGTCGAGACCCCGATATCACCGACGCGGGAGTTGCCCATCGCCGATCGCCGCGTGCGGCGGATGCAGCGGGGTGACAAATTTCGACTGACCGCGATCGGCGGTTTGGCGGCGTTATCGCTGGATGCGCTGTCCAGCGTGGCATACGGTCCCGAGGCGATCGTGCTGGTTCTTGTCGCGGCGGGCGCGGCGGCGGTGTCGTGGACATTGCCGGTGTCGCTGGCGATCGCGGCACTGTTGCTGGTGTTGGTGCTGTCGTATCGGCAGGTTATCGCCGTACATCCGGACGGCGGCGGGTCCTATGCCGTGGCGAAGAAGGATCTCGGGCGCGGTGCCAGTCTGCTCGCGGCGGCGAGTCTGGTGGTGGACTATGTGCTGACCGTCGCGGTGAGTCTCGCGGCCGGTGCGGCCAGTTTGGCCAGCGCGTTTCCGGTACTGGCCGATCATCTGCTGCTTATCACGCTGAGCGGGCTGGCGCTGCTCACCGTGATCAATCTGATCGGGGTGGCCGAATCGGCGAAAGTGCTGATGGGGCCGACACTTCTGTTCATCGTCGCAATTCTCGCGGTGATCGTGGTCGGACTGTTCCGCGCGAAACCGGTCGCGGTGATCGGCACCGATCTGGGGCCGATCGTGCCGTATGACACCGTCGGAATTCTGTTGCTGCTCAAGGCATTCTCGGCCGGGTGTTCGGCGCTGACCGGCGTCGAGGCGATTGCCAATGCCGTGCCGTCGTTCCGGTCGCCCGCGGTGCGACGGGCCCAGCACACCGAGGTGGCGCTCGGCGTGCTGCTGTGCACGATGCTGCTCGGTTCGGCGCTGCTCATCCGTCGCCATCACGCGGTGCCGCGCGGCGACGTCACCCTGCTCGCGCAATTGTCCGCGGCGGCATTCGGGACCGGGTGGCCGTTCTACGTGACGAGTCTGGCCGTCACGCTGGCACTGTGCCTGGCCGCGAATACCAGCTTCGGCGGACTGCCCGTGTTGCTGTCTCTGCTCGCGAAGGATCATCGGGTCGCGCACTTGTTCGCGCTGCGCTCCGAACGCCCGGTGTTTCGCTATGGCGTTGCGGCCCTTGCCATTCTGGCCGCCACCGTGTTGCTGGTCGTGCATGCCGAAACCCACCGCGTGCTACCGGTTTACGCCGTGGGCGTCTTCATCGGTTTCACCATCAGCCAGGCCGGGCTGGTGCGGCACTGGCGCGAACAGCGTGGC
>NZ_BDBY01000349.1 GCF_001613225.1 Nocardia pseudovaccinii NBRC 100343 | reverse complement strand
GAAGACTACTACCGCAGCGTCGCCGACCAACTCAGCCTCGGCCGAATCCCCGTTCTCCCACCGCAATCTCCGGATCAGGAACCGATGCTCGTCGTGGTTCCGGTGGTCGCGGTCAGCGAAGTCACCGCGCGCGCCTTGCGCACCGCCCAGGCTTTCGACGGCGAAATCGTCGCCGTCGCAGCCGAAATCGAACCCGCCGCAACTCGTCGGCTCAGCGCGCAGTGGAAGCAGTGGGATCCGGGCGTCCCCCTCACCGTCCTCCCGAGCCCACGCCGCAGTCTCATCACCACCCTCGTCGGTTACGTCCGCGCCCAAACCCGAACCGGCCGCCAAGTCACCGTGCTCCTGGCCCAGGTGGAAGCGGCCCACTGGTACCACCGTCCGCTGCACAACCCCCGCGGTCCCGTCTTGGCCGCCGCCCTCCGCGCCCGCACCGACGCCGTGATCGCCAGCCTGGCCATTCGCCTCGACTGAGTCCACGTTGCGCCCGTAGGCGTTGCCGCGATACTCGAATGTCAGGTCCGAATGAACCGGGGGGTAGACATGATTCGACGGCGGTCCATGCCACAGTGATCGCGGCGGTGCTGCTCGGCGCGGTCGGCTGCGGATCCGACGACCCGGCACGGCGGCACCGGGACCTGTACGCCCGACCGGCGCATCCGTCACCATCACGCAACACGCCGAAACGGAAGACCAGACGGCCCGGCAGTCGATCCGCTGGCTGTCCCGAGGTGGTCTCTGGTTCCCCAGCGGCGACGCAACCGTCGACACAACGTCGACCGCCACGGACATCACTGCCATAGCCGTCCCCGGTCCGAATCCCCATAGCGACAACAGGACTCAGCGGGTGGTGAACAACCCCGCGTTTGTTCGGATGTAGATGTAGAGCAGCGGCGGGACCAATCCGCAGAACAGGAGCAGCAGGGTGCGCCAGTCGCTGCCCAGCATGATGTCGCCGCCTGGGCCGGTTACGGAGCAGGTCAAAAAGCCGAGGGTCCAGGCGGCTATGGGGAGGAACATTGCGCCTACGCGGTGGGTTATGGAGCGGACTCCCATCACCAGGAGGACGTTGACCACACCGGCCAGCACTGCGGACAGGGGGAAGGCGACGGTGTTGATATAGGTGGGGAGGTAGAGGACCTCGAGGGCGAGGGTGATCACAGCGTCCAGGACCAAGACGGCGATGATCACCGGCCCCAAGGGCAGAGTGTCGTGGGTGCGGTCCGGAGCCTTGTCGAAAGTGACCCTCACGCGACCGGCGGGAAACCGAGGAGGGTGAGCAGGTGGCTCTGCATATCGACGAACGCGTACAGCACCGACATGTAGAGGTCGTGCTGTTGCTGCGCGCCAGGGCGCAGGCTGTCCACGAAGGCAGCGATGGCGTTCTGCAGATCCCAGTTGTACATGATCGGAGTCTAAGCCGAAATCACTCGCCTTCAACTGGGGTTGTGCAAGGAATCCCGACCCTTTAGGCCTTGGGCGGAAGTGCGGACCGGACGCTGGTCCAGTCGTTCTGCTGGTCGAGGTACTCTGTGATCACTGACAGTGGCGCACCGCCACTCGATGCCGCGAAATACGACGGCGACCAGAATGCCCGCCCCACAAGAACTTCCGAACATGATCGGGAAACTTCTGGCGTAATTTAGTGTGTTGGGGTGAAGCTGGTTGTGCAGGTCAAACTGCTCCCCGAGGCGGCGACCGCGTCCGCGCTGCGGGAGACACTGACGCTGTGCAACCAGGCGGCTAACCAGGTCTCCCGTGCCGCGTTCACCACCGGCACCACCGGTAAGCAGGAGCTGCAACGGCTCACCTACACCGCTGTCAAGCAACTCGGGGTGTCGGCGCAGCCCGCGCTGCAGTGCATCCACAAAACCCGCCGGGGCCTACACGACGCTGCGAGCGAACCTGGCGGCCGGGAAACTACGGCCCTGCGGGGTCGAAACGCCGCGAACGTGTTGCAGCCGAACCGATCCGGTTCCGCAAGGACGCGGCGCAACCGTTCGACGATCGCTGCCTGTCCTGGCAGCTCGACGCCCGCACCGTATCCATCTGGACCGTCCACGGCCGGGCCAGGAACATTCCATTTGCCTGCTCTGCTGAGCAAGCAAAAATGCTCGCCGACCACCGTCGCGGCGAATCAGATCTCGTGTACCGGGGCGGACACTGGTACCTGTACGCGACCTGCGAGGTCCCTGGACCGGAGTTCTCCGACCCGAGCGGCGGGTTCGTCGGGGTGGATCTGGGCATCGCCAACATCGCCACCACCAGTGACGGCGCTCGCTACGCCGGAAACACCTCAACTAGGTCCGGCACCGCAACCGGCGCATCCGCCAACGCCTGCAACGGAAAGCAACGAAATCAGCGAAGCGGCTACTGCGCAGGATCTCCGGCCGCGAGAAGCGGTTCGCCGCCGACACCAACCACCGTGTTTCCAAGACGATCGTGACCGAGGCTCAACGCACCTCACGCGGTATCGCCCTCGAAGATCTGGGCGGTATCCGCGAGAGGGTACGGCTACGCAAGCCCCAGCGGGTCACGCTGCACTCCTGGAGTTTCGCGCAACTGGGCACCTACATCGCCTGCAAAGCCCGCCGCGCCAGGATCCCGGTGGCGCATGTGGACCCGCGGTACACCTCCCAACAGTGCTCGGGGTGCGGGCACACCTCGCGGAAGAACCGGCCCGACCAGGCCACCTTTGTTTGCACGTCATGCGGTTTCGCTGAACACGCCGACGTGAACGCAGCCCGTAACATCGCCGCACGCGCTGTTGCGGGCTGGGCAGTGAGTCACGCTGCCGACGACGCGGCCGAGCCCACGCCAGCCAGGCGTGGGTGAGAGCTGCAAGCTCGACCCTTCAAGGCCGAGAAGTTGACTGGGGATGTTCGCGAGAGCGCCGACCGGTATCCGTGATCCTCGATGCTGAGGTGAGCTTTGTCGCCGACCGCTGTCATGAACCGCTATGCCCTCCGCATCGATGTCCGAAATCACAAAGACGGTACTCGCCGCCGAAACCAGCGACGACAGCAACCCTCAGGCAACGATCAGAAATCACAAGCCCGCGAACAAGTCGTGTTCACGCCCATCGGCCCCGACCGGACCGCGCGTACCACGGACCAGGATGAAGTGCTCCTCCGGAAGAACCGGCTGCGCAACATTATTGGACAGCGCGAACTCGCGCCCCGACGGCGCGACCGTCACCTGCGTGGCATGCGCCCGCAAGGCCGCCCGCTTGGCGGCCAGCGAATCGGATACGTCGATGGTGGTCGTCACCGTATGACTCGGCACGCTCGCGAGTTCTCCCGCGGCGGGCAACCGCCAGCCGCGCGGCAATGCGCCGGGCAGCCCCGCCACGGTCCGCCGCGCCAGCGCCTCGGTGTGCAGGCGCAACATATCGGCGTCGGTGACCGTCCAATAGAACTTCGGGGTGTCCCAGCCCTGCTCGGCCGCCGCGGTCACCGCCGCCGAGGTGACCCAGTGCGCGCGAATATGGTCCGGATGCCCGTAACCGCCGCGCGGGTCATAGCCGATCACCACCTGGGGCCGCAGTTCCAGCACGATCGCGGTCAATGCCTCCACCGCGGGGGCGCCGGAATGCGCGAAGGCCCGCGGATTCTCCGCCGCCGCCGTGCCCGCCATACCGGAGTCGCGCCAGCACCCCGCACCGCCGAGGAACCGCGGCGGTCCGGCCTTCAGCGCGGTCAGCGCCTCGGTGAGCTCCGCGATCCGGTAGCCGCCCAACTGATCGGCCTGCTCGGCGGCCAGCTGTGCCCATTCGTCGCCGATCACCTCACCCTCTTCACCGAGGGTGCAGGTCACCACCGTCACCGGTACGCCGCGGCGGCGGTAGTGCGCGATGGTGCCACCGGTGGTGATGGACTCGTCGTCCGGGTGGGCGTGCACCAGCAGCAGTCCACCCGTCATGGGATCCTGCGCCACATCGCCGCATCGCCGAAGATGCCGACCTGAATGGCTCCGCTCAGCGACGCACCGTCCACGCGCGGGCCGGATGCGGCGACCACATTGTCCTGCACGATCGGCAGCACCGTCGCCAATGCCCACAGCCGCGGCTCGGCATCGGCCAGCGCCCGGCCGACCTCTACACCACGCAACGATTCGTCGATCAGGGGCTGCAGTCCGGGCTCGCAGATGCCGGACAAATTGCTCGGCGCCTTCTTGGCCGCCTCGATGGCGGTCTGCGAATCCCCGTTGGCGGCACCGGTATCCACCGGCGGACAGCCGTAACGCGATGCGAGCACGGTGGCCGGATCCGAACCGGCGACCTCCCAGCCGACGATGGCGTCCACGCCGCTCTCGGTGAGTTCCTTGCCGTAGAGGGTATCGGCCGCGAGACTGCGCACGCTGGCATCGATTCCGGCACTGCGCAATTGGTCCGCGGCGGTATTGGCGACGGCGAGGGCGGTGGCGTCACCGGTTACCGCGCCGATCCGAATCGCAAGCGCCTTACCGTTTTTCGCGACCGAACGGGGCTGCGGTGCGGGCGAGGTCGGCGACTGCACCGGTGGCGTCTCCGGCGCCCGGCCGTAACCCGCCTCGGCCAGCAGTACGAACGCCTCCTCCGCGGACGGTCGCGGCGGCGCGGTCGGCGCGTATCCGGGATCCGACGGTGTCAGGATCTGCGCGCGCACCGGCTCGACCCAGCCGCCGGTCTGCCCGGCGACGGTGGCCAGCAGCGTCGGATCGATCAGCGCGGTCACCCCGCGCCGCACCCGGGGATCGCTGAGATCGCCACTGCGTCCATTGATTACGAACTGCAGCTCGCGCGACTGCGGCATGATCACGGTGCGCACCGACGGGATCGCCGCCAGCTGCGCCTGGGTAGCGACACCACCGTGCACCAGCGCCATCTGCGCATCACCGGTGCGCAGCGAATCGGCCAGCTGCGCGGGAGTTCCGCCGCGGCGCAACAGAATCTGATCCGGCGCCGCGGGCGTACCCCAGTACCGATCGTTGCGTTCGAGCAGGATCTCGTCGCGTCCGCGGTCGGTCGATTTGATCCGGAAGTTGCCGCCCGACACCTGAACTCCCTCGACCAGCCCAGTGGCGAAACCGCCGGGCTGGTCCTTGATCAAATGTGAGGGCAGCAGATTCGTGAACAGCTCACGCCAGGCCGGATACGGTTCGGTCATCGTGACGGTGACCGTCTTGCCGCCGCCGGAGGAGCTGATATCGGCAATGTGGCGATAGCCCGCCGGATCGACGACACCCGGCTGGGTGATCATCTGCTGCCACAGGAACCGGAAGTCCTCCGCCGCGATCGGCGCGCCATCGGACCAATTCGCCTGGTTGCGCAGCGTATAGGTGATGGTGAACGGTTCCTGCGCGGTCACCTCGGCCGAGACCACCAGCGCGGTATCCGGCACCCATTCGGTAGCGCCGGGCACGCCGGGATTCGGCACCGGCCGGAACGGGCTCGGCAACACCATCGAACTCACCGCGGCGGTGGCCGGTGACTGATCGGAACGCAGGTGCGGATTGAACCCGATGCCGATGTCGTCGATGGCCACCACGACGGTGTTCTTGCCGGGCTTGGCCGGTGTCGTCTTCGGGCTGTCGGTGCTCTCGATCGGCGGTGGCGGATTCGCGGTGCAGCCGGCGAGCACCATGGAGGAGGCCGCCATCATGATCAGCAACGCGCGTCGTATAGCCCCCGAGCTCACGTGCCGCACTCTACTTGGCCTCGCCGTCGCCCGGCCGAGTAGACCGCGACCTTGCCGAAATGGCCCCATGCCTTACAGCGCAGCCCGGTCCCGAGCCTTCCGTCGAGACAGTTCGCGGCCGCGTTCGGTGGCACCGAGGATGACCTTGCGCACCCGCACGATCTCCGGAGTCACCTCGACACATTCGTCGGCGGCACAGAACTCCATCGCCGCCTCCAGGTCGAGCTGCAGCGGCTTGGCGAGCGTCTCCATCACGTCGGCGGTCGAGCTGCGCATATTCGTCAGCTTCTTCTCGCGGGTGACATTGATATCGAGATCCTCGGCGCGCGGGTTGATGCCGACGACATGCCCCTCGTAGGTGTCCGCACCCGGCTCCACGAAGAACTGACCGCGATCGGCCAGCTGGATCATGGCGAACGGGGTCACCGAGCCCGCGCGGTCGGAGACCAGCGAACCGGTGTGACGGGCGCGAATCTCACCGGCCCACGGCGCGTAGCCGTGCGAGACAGCGTTGGCGATACCGGTGCCGCGGGTTTCGGTGAGGAAGTCGGTGCGGAAGCCGATCAGGCCGCGCGAGGGAACGATGAACTCCATCCGCACCCAACCGGCGGCGTGGTTGTTCATCTGGACCATCTTGCCCTTGCGGGCGGCCAGCAGTTGGGTGATCGCGCCGAGGTACTCGTCGGGGCAGTCGATGGTCAGCTCTTCGTACGGCTCGTGCACCTTGCCGTCGACCTGCTTGGTGACCACCTGCGGCTTGCCGACGGTCAGCTCGAAGCCCTCGCGACGCATCTGCTCGACCAGGATGGCCAGCGCCAGCTCACCGCGGCCCTGCACCTCCCAGGCATCCGGGCGGCCGATATCGAGCACGCGCAGCGAGACATTGCCGACCAGTTCGGAGTCCAGGCGCGACTTCACCATGCGTGCGGTCAGCTTGTGGCCCTGCACCCGGCCGACCAGCGGCGAGGTATTGGTGCCGATGGTGACCGAGATGGCGGGCTCGTCGACCGTGATGCGCGGCAGCGCAACGGGATTGTCGATATCGGCGAGGGTGTCGCCGATCATGATCTCCGGGATGCCCGCGATGGCGACGATGTCACCGGCCACCGCGACCTCACCGGGCTGCCGCTCGACACCGATGGTCTGCAGCAACTCGGTGATCTTGACCTGCTTGATACCGTCGGCGTGCATCCACGCGACATTCTGGCCCTTGCGCAGCTCACCGCTGTAGATGCGGACCAGCGCGAGGCGACCGAGGAAGGCCGAGGCGTCGAGGTTGGTGACGTGCGCCTGCAGCGGCGCGGTCGAATCGCCCTTGGGCGCCGGGATGTTCTCCAGCAGCACGTCGAACAGCGCGTCCAGGTTCTCCGCGGCGGGCGCGCTGCCGTTCTCGGGACGTTCCTTGGATGCCTTGCCCTCACGGCCGGAGGCGTAGAGGACCGGCAGGTCCAGCGCGAGTTCGGCGGCCTCGGCGGCCTCGTCGTCCAGATCGGAAGCCAGGTCGAGCAGCAGGTCGTGGCTCTCCTCGACGACCTCCTCGATGCGGGCGTCGGGACGGTCGGTCTTGTTCACCACCAGAATGACCGGCAACTTCGCGGCCAGCGCCTTGCGCAGCACGAAGCGGGTCTGCGGCAGCGGTCCCTCGGACGCGTCGACCAGCAGTACGACACCGTCGACCATGGACAGACCGCGCTCGACCTCACCACCGAAGTCGGCGTGGCCGGGGGTGTCGATGACGTTGATCACGGTGACCGAACCGTCCTGATGGTGCCGGTGCACGGCGGTGTTCTTGGCGAGAATGGTGATGCCCTTCTCGCGTTCCAGGTCACCGGAGTCCATCACACGATCGACGAGCTCGGCGCGTTCGGCGAAGGCGCCGGACTGGCGCAGCATGGCGTCGACCAGCGTCGTCTTACCGTGGTCGACGTGGGCCACGATGGCGACGTTGCGAAAATCGCGTGCAGACGACACGCCTCAATCCTCCTGCTGTTGGTATAGATGTCGGCCGACCCCTGCAAACAGGTGGAGAATCGAAACTCACCAGGGCATTGCGGCCAGTTACACAGTACCGGCATCCGAGCGGCTCGCAGACCGCGCACTCCGCTAAGGGTATGCTAACCAATCATGGGCAAGGTCAAGGCGAAGAAGGTTTCTAGCCTCAAACCGAAGAAGAAGTGCTGTCGCAAGAAGACGCGCTGCTTGAAGTGCCCGGTTGTCATCATGCGGATGAAACGCCTGGAAGCGGCCGGTTGCTGCGGCAAGGAACTGAAGAAGGGCCTCAAGAAGGCCCGCGCCGCCTGAGCGACGAATCCGGATTCCCTGATGCCTTCGCGCCTCTAGGGGTACAACTCGGATATGAGCGAACGT
>NZ_BDBY01000348.1 GCF_001613225.1 Nocardia pseudovaccinii NBRC 100343 | reverse complement strand
ACCGCTCCGAAACTAACTGAGGCAGAACTCACCGAAGCTTTGACCGAACTGTCGGACTGGACCCGGTCCGGCGACACCATCACCCGCACGATCGAGGCCGCGAGCTTTCCCACGGGCATCGAACTCGTGCGTCAGGTCGCCGAAGTCGCGGAGAAAGCGAACCATCATCCGGATATCGATATCCGCTGGCGCCGGGTGACCTTCGCCCTGTCGACCCACGACTCGGGCGGACTCACCGCGCTGGACGTGTCGCTGGCTCGCGAGATAGATCGGCTTGCGGCGCAATCCGATTGACCATGCGCCCGGACCAGATCACCCAGCAGTAGAGCACCAGCACGCCGAGCACGTCCACGGCGCCGAGCCAGGACAGCACCCCCGGCCGCGAGATGGTCCAGATCGACGGCTGGGCGAACGAGAGCACCCACGGCACGCCGACGAGGGTGGTAACCAACCAATATCCGGCGAGTATCCGAGCGCCGGGCGCCTGTCCCAGCGGCCCGTACCGCAACCACATCACCGTGGGCAGCAGCCACACGAAGTGATGCGACCAAGAAATAGGCGAAACCATCAGCCCGAACAGCTGCACGATGATCAGGGTGCCCAGCCGATCGTCGGGACCCAGTGCGCGCCAAGCGAAGAAGGCCAGGACGGCTACGACGCCAACAGCCGCCAGCCACCACGGCCCGGATTGGACGTCATGGCCGAGCAGACGGCTCAGCACACCGCGCAGGGACTGATTCCAGACCGAGCCCACCGGACCGATCCGATCCGCGTCACCGAGCAGCGTGCCGAAGTACCGCTTCGCCTCCTTGTGGTTGATCAGGAAGCTGACCCCGACCGTCGCACCGAAGACCACCGCCGACCACACCGCGGTCCCCCACCGCCGCCGCGCCACGAAGTACAGCCCCGAAATCGCCGGTGTCAGTTTGATTCCCGCGATCACACCGATCAGGCCGCCGGACAGCCACCAGCGCGAACTGCGCACCGCGAGCATGGCCCCGAGCACCAGGAACACATTGACCTGGCCGTAGTCGATGGTGGTCCGCACCGGCTCCATCCAGATGCCGATCGCGGTCCACCAGACCGCGGCGGTGCGCCACCGCGGCTCGCGCATCCGCTCCGCGCCGAGGATCAGTTCGAAGGCGATCCACACCACTACATACAGCGCGACGGCAATGGCCAGCAGCCAGAGCACCGCGATCACGGTGAACGGAAAATAGTGCAGCGGGAAGAAGACCAGCGCCGCGAATGGCGGATAGGTGAACGGCAGCGGGAAGTCCGGGGTCTTCTCGGCGTAGGTGAAGTCGTAGAGGCGGTCGGTGAGCAGGGCCGCCGAACCGTCGACATAGACGTGCAGATCGACGAGATTCATCCCGTTCTTCGTCAGCAGCATCCACAGCAGCCTGGCCAACACGGACAGACCGAGCACCGGCACAGCCAATCGGAGACTTCGGTTCAATTCGCAGGCTTTCGAGTCGGTTCCGGGAAGGCTGCGACTAGCCTAACCGGCGCCGTGAGAGATCCCATCAATCCCCTGGACCGACCCCGGGGTGCGCGTCGAGCCCGGAGAAGGTATGTTGCGTACCGCAACCGCCGATTATCACTGATAACATTTGCATCACCTTTCACTCTGGTAACAGCGGAAAAGCGATAGCGTCTGATAACACTGATCGTCCACAACAGAAGTAGGGGCACGGCGGCTGTACAACACGGCGGTCATGTCCCTAGAGTGACCCCGAAACGATGGCTTTTTGCATCGCTCCTGTGATGTACCCGAGGTTAAGGACGGCTAGACCAGTGCTTCGCACCCGAGGATCGCGGATCGCCTTGTCCGCGCTCGCCATCGCAGCGAGCGCGTCGCTCGTTGCGCCGTCGACGGCAGTCGCGGCACCGGCCCCCGCACCCGTCGCACCGAGGAACACCATTCCGATGGTTCCCGAGGGCGTCCCGATCGATACGCTCGCCTCGCTGGCCCCGGCCATCGTCGGCGCCATCGCCGGACCTGCCGATGCCAAGCCCATCGCGGATGCCCCGAAGAACGCCATCCTCGACCAGGTCCGGGCGCTGCTCAATGCGCTGAACCTGCCGCCGCAGATCAAGTCCACGCTGGAACGGATCATCACCTTCCTGGACGGCAGCGGTGGCGGCGGCCCGGAGGTTCCGCAGGGTGGCCCGGCCATCGCCCAGTTCCTCTACCCGACCATCGGCAAGGGCTGCATCGCCGCCGGTGCCGATTCGATCGGCACCGCGCTGGCTGTCCCCGGCCCGGCCGAGCTGCCGCCGCCGGGACCGCAGGCTGGTCAGACCGGCTTCGTATTCACCGCGCTCGGCACCAAGTCGCCGACGCCGGAGCAGAATCCCCCGATGACGGTCCAGTGGCTGAATCTCGACACCCGTCAGTCCGGCGTCCAGCCGCTGACCGACGAGGCGCATATCAACCCGGACGGTCCGGCCACACTTTCGGCGATCGTGAACACCGGCTCGGGCCGGGTCGTCGCGGTCGTCGGCGGTTCGCTGACCACCAAGGCCGATGACGCCGACCCGCGGACCTGCTCGTTCCTGCCGACGCTCGGCTTCTTCACCGTCGCCTAGCTGCTGCTTTCGAAGCCCGGTGCACCTGAGGGGTCACCGGGCTTCGCTCTTTGTCGACACACGTGGTGCGAATCGCCGCGATAGCGCGCCGTCGTGAAGGGACTGTGGTAGACCAAAGTCATGGCGACTGTCGATGATTCGCTTCGGTCCGGTCCCTCGATCCATCCGGGTCATTCGATCCGGAGCAGGCGTTCGCGTCGATCGATCCTGTCCTTCCGATCGGAAGGCTCGATTCTGTCCATCGGCTCGGCCTACTCGGTCCTCTCGATCGGCAGCGTGGGCTCGGTGCTGTCCATCGGTGCCGTCGGATCCTTCGGCTCGGTGATCTCGTCCTTCTCCATCGGCAGCCTCGGCTCCGCCTTCTCCGGCATCTCCCGCTGGTCCCTGTTCTCCTGGCGCGGCGACCACGAAGCGCCCGACAACCGCCCCACCCTCCGCGTCGTCCCCGACGACGAACCCGAACTCCGCCTGGCCCCCACCTGCCACTCCCAAACCTGACGGATCAAGATCAGGTGGAATCCATGGCGGCATCGGCCGAGAAGCACCCGCCACCAGTGCCACCTGATCTTGATCCGTTAGTCACCATTGGCCGTATTCGGCGGCGAGGATGTTGTTGACGTCGACGCCGATGCCGTCGATGGCGCGTTTGTCTATTTCGATCTGGTGTAGATGCGCGGATGGGTGTACGAAACCCTTGGGGGTGCCCCAATTGTGCTGCCAGTACCAGGAACCCAGGCCCGCGGCGCGGGCCAGTTCGATGGTCGGCGCGTTGGCGTAGATGCCGACGTTCTGTTTGCCGAGCACAGACTCCCAGCCGAGGATGTACGGCGCGATCATGGTCGCGAAATCGGCCGGGGTCGGATTGTCGTCGATAGAGGCGTAGATCGGCCGGTTCTCCGGACCGCCAGCGGCCAGATGCAGTTCCAGGCCGCGATCGGCATGCTTCTTGCCCGCCTCCATACCACCGCGCCAGTCGGCGGTCGAGCCCTTGCCGAACTGGTAGTTCGACACGATCGTCAGCCCGGCGGCGTGCAGTTGATCGACCTCCTTGGCGCGTAATGGCTTCCCCTCCATCCATTCGGCGCCCGGACGACGATCGGAGACGTAACGGATGACGCCGAGGTGACCGTCATCCAGGATCGCGCCAGCGGACGGAACACCGCCCGCGTAGTCGACGAGGGTGCCGAGCACACCGGCCGCCGAAGCGCGGGGCGCTGCGACTCCGACGGCGGCGGCCGCGGCGGTGTAGGCGAACAGCTGGCGGCGAGACACAGAGATGGAACGCATCGCAGGACTCCTTCGCGCAAACCCGACATGGACAGGTAGCGTGCCCGGCGCACCTTCCCCAAGGTTCATTCGCGCGCCGGGAGCCTCGAACGTGTACTTATTTCACCATATTCACATTGGAACCGCCAGACCCACTGGAAACAGGAATTCACACTTGTCACACAGGTCGAGGGCTGGTTCTAGGCGATGCTGTCGAGCCGCGCCGCGACATCGATGGTGCGGCCCGAACTGTCGCTGAGCTCGTCCCGCACCACCCCGGCCACCTGCGCGACGACCTGCTTCTTGATACCGGCCAGCACACCGAGCGTCGCCGCCCGCACACCGCGCGCCTTGAACTCCAGCCGCAGGTCATCGGCGGCAGGCGGCGGCACATCGACGACGATGAGCAGCGGATCGGCCGCCCGCGCGGTCAGCACCAGTGGAATCTCGACATCGGCGCGATACTGGTTGGCCTTGAGCACATCGACGGTGATATCCAGGCTCACCGGCAATGTGAGATCGAAGGCGACCGGCTCATCCGAGCGATCCGTCAGCTGCGGCGTTCGAACATTGCCCTGCACCGTGACGGTGGCGGAGTCGCGCGGTCCGGCGCGCAGGGGCCCGACCTCGATGGGACGGCCCGCTATCCGCTCGACGAATTCGAAGACCCGATCGCGGGTCACGATGCGGGAGAAGAACTGATGTCCGAATTCGTCGTAGCCGATCCAGTCGAACTCGGCCTGGTCGACGTGCGCGGAACGGACGCCGTTGATGATGGCCTCGACGTCGAAGACCCGGCCGCGCCGTGCCTGCGGTTCGGCGAGCATCGCATTCACCCGATTGGCGACCTCGCGCTGCACCACCCCGGCGATCGGATCGAGCAACCACTCCCAAGCCGAATCGATGGCCTGGGCGCGGAGCACGAAGCTGACATCACGCGAGGTGATCGGCGGGATATCGATGACGATGAGCAGCGGATCCGCGGTGCGCGCATGCAGCGTGAGATCGATTTCGGCGACCGCCTCCAGCCGCATTTTCCGCCCGCCGAGCAGCACCTTCACCGACATCGTCAGCGGCACGGTCACCTCGAAGGTGACGTGCGGGCCATTGCGCAGAATAACCGGCTTGCCTACCTTGCCCTCGGCCATGAATCCGGCCAAACCCACCGGCCCGAGGGAGAACGGACCGATTGCGATGCCGTGATCGGTCATCGCGGAGACGGCGGCCTCGATCCGTTCGGCCGTCACCGCGTGGGTGACGAATCGTTCCCCGAACTCGGCGTAGTCGATCCACGCGGGATCGTCGGTCTTTTCCTCGATTGGCAGCATCAGAGTTTCCGAAACCCTCACCTCTCAACGGACAACCGACACGGTACGCGACGCAGATTTCGGCAAGGTCGGGCCGACATCCCCCACCCAGAGGTCCCTGTCCTGCTGATGAGGGGGTAGCAGGACAGGGACCGAAAGACGGCGCTGCCGGGCGCCGCCTAGTCAATGGTAAGTGCTAGCGGAGGACCCGCCGACAACGCATAGCCAATAGAAAGACCGGCTGAGTCACAACACTATTCACAAACGACCGAATCCCACCACCCCCGGCACCTCTACCAGTGCGAAACGATGGATCGCGACCTCACCGAATTCATTGCCGCCGATGGTCGTCACGGTCCCGTTCGCGGCCGTGAGCACGAAATTCGTGTGCTGGTTGAAGGGGCTCCCGTCGGCATAGAGCAGCACGTCACCGGTGCGCGGCTGATATCCCGAACCGGTCGGCGCGAAGCGGTCCGTGCCCTGGTAGTACTCCTGCAGCGTGTAGACACCCGGGATCCGCCACGATCCGGAATTCGGATTGGCCAGCGGCGCCCCCGCCTCGCGCAGCACCCAGCTGACGAAGTCGGCGCACCACGGTTCGTCGGAACCTTCGGCGTACTTCGGACCGTCGCCCTGCGCCTTGAATTCCCGTTCGAGAACCGCGACGATCCGTCCCTGGGTGGGGTCCAGCCCGGACCCATCGATCGCCGGAAAGGTGGTCAAGCGGTCTCCGGTGATTGCGGGTTGTGCGCGATCCTGCCACCAACGCAGCCGACCACACCTGCCGCGACCAGCGCAACCAACACCAAGCCGAGCACCAGCCACCGATACCGTTGCCGCTGGGCCACCTCGTGCTCCGACATATTCCCCCTCCAGGCTTTCGACTCTTGATCATTAGGACGAACGGGCCCGCCCCGCGGTTCCCCGCAGATGTGGTTTCAACCGGATGGGTGTGGGGCAGTCTCTCGAAGGCATGGCGGCCGTTGGCAATTGCCGCCCGCGCGAATTTCGTCCCGGTCGGGCGGCAGGCGCGATAGTCTCCGAGGACACCGGGCGACGGGGAGGTAAGGCCCTGGACACACTGTGGACATTCGTGGTGCATCGGCGCGCACAGCTGGTCACCGATTCGTATTTGCATGTCTCAGCGGTAGTGCAGTCGATACTGCTCGCGACGATCGTGGCCGTGCTGATCGGCATCCTGGTCTACCGCAGCCCGTTCGGATCCTCGGTCGCGACGGCGCTGGCAAGCGCCATACTCACCGTTCCGTCGTTCGCGCTGCTCGGGCTGCTGATTCCCTTCCTCGGACTCGGTGTCGGACCGACCATTACGGCGCTGGTGCTCTACGCTCTGCTGCCGATTCTGCGCAACACCATCATCGGGTTGGCCTCGGTGGACCCGGCGATCGTGGACGCCGCGCGCGGGGTCGGCATGAACCGGATCCGAGTGCTCGCACGCATCGAATTGCCGCTGGCCTGGCCGTCGATCCTGACCGGGATGCGGGTCAGCACCCAGATGATCATGGGCATTCTGGCCATTGCCGCCTATGCCAAGGGTCCCGGGCTGGGCAATCTGATCTTCTCCGGCCTGGCCCGGCTCGGTAGTCCGAATGCGGTGCCGCAGGCGCTGGTCGGGACGATCCTGATCGTCGTACTCGCGCTGATCCTCGATGGGATCTTCGTCATCGTCGGGCGACTCACCACCTCGAGGGGACTACGTGACTGATACCGAAATCCGCGGCGACAGTACGGCATCGGCGGTATCCGGCGTCGAGATCGTGCTCGACGAGGTCACCAAACACTATCCGGGCCAACGCGATCCGGCCGTCGACCGAGTTTCGCTGACCATCCCGGCGGGCGAAATCGTCGTCCTGGTCGGGCCGTCCGGCTGCGGTAAGACCACCACCATGCGGATGATCAACCGCCTCATCGAGCCGACCTCGGGCACCATCACGATCGGTGGACGCGATGTCACCGGCGTGAATCCGGACCAATTGCGCAGGGGCATCGGCTATTCCATCCAGCAGGCCGGTTTGTTCCCGCATCTGACGGTCGCGAAAAACGTTGCGACAGTGCCGGGTCTGATCGGCTGGGACCGGAAGAAGGTCGCCGCGCGAACCGACGAAATGCTCGAGCTGGTCGGCCTCGATCCCGATACCTACCGCCATCGCTATCCCAGGCAGCTCTCGGGCGGCCAGCAGCAGCGCGTCGGAGTGGCCCGCGCATTGGCCGCCGATCCGCCGGTGCTGCTGATGGACGAGCCGTTCGGCGCGGTCGATCCGATCACCCGCGGCCTGCTGCAGGACGAGCTGCTGCGCCTGCAATCCGAACTGGGTAAAACCATCGTGTTCGTCACCCATGATTTCAACGAGGCGGTGAAGCTGGGCGATCGAATCGCGGTGCTGGGCAATCAATCCCGGATTCTGCAGTACGACACCCCGGCGGCGATCCTGGCCGATCCCGCGGATGAGACCGTGGCTGGTTTCGTCGGCGCGGATGCCTCGCTCAAGCAGCTCACCCTCACCCGGGTCCGCGATGTCGAGCTCGGCAGCTGCCCGACGGCCCCCGAGTCCGATTCGGTCGACAGCCTCCGCGCCGCGCTGGCCGGACGGGATTGGCCATGGGCGCTGATTCTCGACGCGCAACAGCGGCCATTGCGTTGGGTGTCGAGTGAGCAACTGGCACAGGCGAATTCGCTGCGTGATGTCGGCTCTTCGGTCGGTGAGCAGCTGTCACTGCAATCGACACTGCAGGATGCGTTGGAGGCCTTGCTCGCCGAGCAGACCGCCACCGCGGTCGTCACCGGTCGGCGCGGTGAATACGCCGGATTGATCACGATCGACACGCTCGTCGGCCATCTGTCGGCCATGCGCGCCACGCATGCGGGCGCCGAGACGGATGCGACGACATGACTACGGCGACCACCGCACCGGCCACGGCATCGCCGACGACACTGCGTCGGGCCGAACGCATTCGGCTGCTGGTCCAACCGGCGCTCGTGCTCGTGCTCACCGCGGGTGTGCTGGCGTGGGCATTCCGGCGCGATCTCACCGTCACCCAGCAGGCCAGTATCAGCGTTTCCAATATCGCGACGGTCACCTGGCAGCATGTGCTGATCACCGCGACGGTCGTGGTGATAGTCGTCGCGGTGGCGGTACCGCTGGGCACACTGCTCACCAGGCCCGGATATCGCCTTCTGGCACCGCTTTTCGTCGGCATCGCCAATATCGGCGCTGCCGCGCCAGCGATCGGTCTGATCGTGCTGTTCTACCTCGCCACCCGCACCACCGGGTTCTGGATCGGCGTCGCGCCGATCGCCTTCTATTCGCTGCTTCCGGTGCTGCGCAATACGATCCTGGGCTACCAGCAGGTGGATCCCGCGGTCATCGATGCCGGACGCGGCCAGGGCATGTCGGCGCTGACGGTATTGCGCCGCATCGAATTTCCGCTCGCCATTCCCTATATCCTTGCCGGGCTGCGCACCTCGCTGGTACTGGCTGTCGGCACCGCGACGCTGTCGTTCCTGGTGAGCGCGGGTGGTCTCGGCATTCTGATCGATACCGGGTACAAGTTGCGCGACAACGTCACGCTGGTGGTCGGAGCCGTCCTCGCGGTCGCGCTGGCGCTGCTCGTCGACTGGCTCGGTGCGCTGGCCGAACAGTACCTGGGGCCGAGGGGGTTGAAGTGAGGGCGTGGGCGCTGGGCCTTGCGGCCGTATTCGTATTGAGCGCCTGCGGATTACAGTCCGGGAGCGCGGTCCCGCTGCGGGTGGGGCCCGGCAGTATTCGTCCCGTGCCCGAACTCGACGGTGTCTCGATTACGGTGGGTTCCAAGGACTTCACCGAGCAGAACATCCTGGGATATCTCATCGAATTCGCCCTGTCCGCAGCGGGTGCGCAGGTCCGGGATCTGACGAATATCCAGGGCTCCAACAGTGTTCGCGATGCCCAGCTGCACGGTCAGATCGACATCTCCTACGAATACACCGGCACCGGGTGGATCAACTATCTCGGCAACGAGACACCGGTTCCGGATGAAGTCGGACAGTTCGCGGCGGTGCGCGACGCGGATCTGGCCGCGCACGGCATCGTGTGGACGGATATGGCCCCCATGAACAACACCTACGCACTGGTGATGAGCGCCGATACCGCAAAGGAAACGGGTGTCGTCACGCTGTCCGACTATGCCCGGCTGATCGCCACCGATCCCGCCGCCGCCGCCACGTGCGTCGGCACCGAATTCAATGTGCGCCAAGACGGTTATCCCGGAATGGCGCGTAAGTACGGGATCGATGTCGGCAAGGTGCACAAGCAGATCGTGCAGGATGCGGTGGTCTATCAGGCCACCGCCGATGCCAAGCAGTGTCGGTTCGGTTCGGTCGCCGCCACCGACGGACGGATTCCGGCGCTCGGGCTGGTCCTGCTGAAGGACGATCTGGGCTTCTTCCCGAAATACAATGCGGCGCTGGTGATGCGGAAGTCCTTCGCGGACGCGCATCCACAGGTCGCCGACATCATGGCGCCGATATCGAAGAAACTGACCAATGCGGCGATCACCGAATTGAATCGCCAGGTCGACGTGGATGGCCGCGAACCCGCTGAGGTAGCGCGGGATTGGATGGTGGCGGAAGGGTTCGTCACCGCGCGCTGACCGGTCCGAGCGTGCACTCTGCACGCTCGGACCCGGTCGAATCAGGCTTGCGGATCGCGACCCAGGTAGCGCAGCAATTCGGCGACCGCCGTGTCATCCGCAGCGCCGTCGACGATCGCGGCGTAGGCACCCCACTGACGCAGCGGCTCAACGATTTCCGCCGCTGGGCCGCCGCCGGGCGCCGGGTTCATGGTCCGCGCCGCGGTGAGCAGGTATCCGGCGAGTTCATCGTTCAACGGGGACGGCTGTCCGGTCGCGATCGCGATATCCCAGGCGTGCACGGCCGCGTCCAAGGCGCACATGACCGCGGCGACGGGGGTCGGCAGGGCGCCGTGCGGCAGCGGAGTGGGTATGGTCTCCGTCTCGTCGGTGACGGTGGCCCAGGCGGTCGCGGTCTGCTCGACCGCATCACGGACCAGCTCGGAGGCCGTGCCGTCGATGGCGCCGGACGGTGCGAAGGGGTTGTAGGTGGGGCCGATTCCGATACCGAGCGCCTTGGCGAAGGCGAGCTGATCGCCCGCGGCGTGCTGAATCACCTGCGTGACATCCCATTCCGAGCACGGGGTCGCCAGCTGCCACTGGTCGTCGCCGATACCCGCGACCACATCGGTCAGTGCGCGGTAGGAGGTGGCGAGGACATCACGCCAGACGGGGCGCAGGGTCGCGGTGGCGTCGGCGGCGGTGGTGATGTTCATGGCTGGCCTTTCTCTTTCCTTCTTGCTGATGTCACCAAGCCTATGAGGCCATTAGGCTAGTTTCGTTCCTAATACATCGGCTTCATCCAAAAAAGATTTCCGGAGGCGACAGTGGCGGCCACCACAACGCGCGTTCTTCGCCTGCTCTCGCTGCTGCAAGACCGCGCGCATACCGGCCGTGAGCTGGCCGAACGGCTCGACATCACGGACCGGACGCTGCGCAACGACATCCAGCGACTGCGCGAACTCGGCTATCCGGTGCACGCCGAGCGGGGTGCGATCGGCGGTTACCGACTCGGCCGCGGCAGCTCCATGCCGCCGCTGCTGCTCGACGACGATGAGACTGTCGCGGTGGCCGTGGCCGTCGGCCTGGCCGAGGACGGCTCCACCGGCATCGCCGATATCACCGAGAACGCGGCCCGCGCACTGGCCAAACTCGAGCAGATCCTGCCGAAACGCCTGCAGCGCAAGGTCACCGCGCTGCGCAACGCCACCGCCATCGGACCGGCGACCACCGGCTCACGCGAACCGGATGCACCAGTCCCGGCCGCGATACTGACCACGCTCGCGAGCGCCATCCGCGATGGCGCCACCGTGCACATCGGCCTGAATCCCGCGGACAACGAAATCGAGCCCTACCGCATGATCAACTGGCAGCGCCGCTGGTATCTGGTCGCCTATGACCTCGAAACCCATTCCTGGCGCGCGATTCCCGTCGCCCAGGTGCAGCGCGCCGTCGCGGGGTCGCGTCGCTTCGCCGCACGGTCACTGCCCGACGACGATCTGGTGGCCTTCGTCATGCGCCATATCGCCAGCACGGGCTGGAAGGTGCATGCCCGGGTGACGGTCCTGGCGCCCGCTGAGACGGTGATCGCCCGCATCAACCCGGCCGTCGGCGTGGTCGAGGCCGTCGACGCCGATACCTGCATCCTGCTGACCGGCGCGGATGCCCTGGAGACCATCGCCATCTACCTGAGCATGCTGATGATGGACTTCCGGGTCGACGGCCCACCGGAACTGGTTGCGCACCTGCGCACCCTCGCGCGGCGTTATACCGAGTCGGTGGAACTGGCACCTTAGCGTTATCGAAAGCGTTATCGAAGGTCGCGGCAAGGCTTTTGGGGCGAGGTTAGGCTGCTGACCCGGCTATGTGAACGGGGGGATCAACTCTTGATCCCGAGGGAATCAGGAGGCATACCACCATGGCGGATACCCGCCCTTCGATCGCCCGCTACCTGCGCGAGCGCCGTGCAGCGGCCGGACTCACCCAGGCCGCGATGGCCGTGGCAACCGGCTTCCCGCAGACGGTGATCGAGGATTTCGAACAGGGCGTGGTCGCGCCGACCCCGGCGACGCTGGGCCGGTTGTTCGATGCGCTGGGCGTACCGGTGTTCTTCCGCGACCACATCGTGAGTCTCACGCAGGCGAGCCAGTTTCCGGAGACCTTCGGCCCGGCGCCGAGCGTGCCGCTGCCCACCGATCTGCGCACTTTGCGCAGCCTTGCCCAGCCCGCCTGGTTCCAGATCGTGCCCACCTTCGATCTGGTCGCCGCGAACTCCGCTTACCTGCGCCTCTTTCCCGGACTCGAGCCCGGCGACAATATCCTCGAGTGGACGATGCTGAATCCGGCGGCCCGACAGGCCGTGCACGAGTGGCACAAGGAAGCGCATCTGATGGTCTACGCGCTACGGATGGTGGCGCCCGGCCTGGTGCCGCAGGAGCGACTGGACAAGATCATCTCCGCCTGCCGCACGGCGCCGGAGTGGGAGCAACTGTGGCTCACCGATGTCGCACCGGCCGATATCGCCAGGCAGTGGATCCACGTGCGCGATCCGGCGCGTCGCGAACCGCGCCGAATGACATTGAACGTCTTCATGTCCGAATTCCCGCGGCGGCCATGGTGGATGTACACCCTGGTGCCGATCGACTGAACCGCAGGCCGTCGAACGGCCTCGGGGCCGATCCTCGCCGCCTGAGGATCGGCCCCGTGGCCGTTCGGGCTCATGATCCGATGATCAGGCGTGCCCGGTCTTATCGGCGGCATCGGCTGCCTTGCGCATCGGAATGACGAGCGTGAGCACGATGGCGACCAGGGCCGCGGCCGTGGCGATCAGGAAGGTGGTGTGGAAGCCGTCGCGCGAAGGCAGTACATGCGAGCCGAGCTGCATTGTCATGTGGGCGAGCACCACGCTCATCACCGCCGCCGAGGTCGAAGTACCGATCGAGCGCATCAGCGAGTTGAGGCCGTTGGCCGCGGCGGTCTCCGTGAGCGGCACCGCGCCCATGATCAGCGCGGGCATCGCGGCATAGGCCAGACCGACACCGCCCGCGACGATCATCGCCGAGATCATGAGCTCCCAGACGCTGTTCATCAGCACTACGGCACACAGATAACCGACCGCGATCACCGCCGAACCGAGCGCCAGCGTGACCTTCGGGCCGCGCGCCGCCGACAGCCGCGCCGACACCGGCGACAGCAGGATCATCACGAATCCCGTTGGGGCCAGCGCCAATCCGGCATTGACCATGGACAGGCCGAACCCGTATCCGGTCTGCTCCGGCGCCATCATCAGCTGCGGGAAGGTCAGCGACATGCCGTAGAGCGCGAAGCCGACCGCGATGGAAGCGAGGTTGGTGAACAGGACGCGCGGCCGCGCCGAGACCCGCAGGTCGACCAGCGGTGAGCGCTGCTTCAGTTCGAAGTAGCCCCAGATGAGGAATGTCACGAGGGAGAGCGCGAACAAGCCCAGCGTGCTCGCACTGCCCCAGCCCCAGTCCGCACCCTTGGTGATCGGAATCAGCAAGGCCAGCAACGCAATCGACAGTCCGACCGCACCACCGAAATCGAAACGCGCGGGCGTGCGCACCGGCGACTCCGGTACGAAGACGAAAACCAGTGCGGCACAGACGACACCGAGCCCGGCCGCGGTCCAGAACAGCATGTGCCAGTCCGCATTCTGCGCGATCGCCGCCGCCAGCGGCAGGCCGAGCGCGCCGCCGACACCGAGCGTGGCACTCATGATCGCCATCGCGGAACCCACCTTCTCGGCGGGCAATTCGTCACGCATGATGCTGATGCCCAGCGGGATCGCGCCGACCGCCGCACCCTGCAGCGAGCGCCCGATGATTTCGGGCGCCAGCTCGGAGGACAGCGCGCACACCACCGAACCGGCGACCATCGACACCAGATTGGCGAACAGCACCCGGCGCTTGCCGAACATATCGCCGAGTCGGCCACTGATCGGGGTCGCGACGGCACCGGCCAGCAGGGCCGCCGTGATCACCCAGGACGCATTGGACGCCGAGGTGTCCAGCAACGTCGGCAACGTGGGAATGATCGGGATGACCAGCGTCTGCATCAGCGATACGACGACACCGACCATGCCCAGGGTCGCGATGAGTAGGCCGGATGCGGGACGGCGCCGGGCGTCGTTCTGGGTGACGGTCGAAGACGCGTCGGCTGCAACAGTCATGAATATGTACGGTACATATCCTATGTATCGTGCACAATTTGCAATCGGCGTGATTCAGCCGACATAGTGTGGGCCATGCCCGAATCAGGACACGAGAATGACGATGAACTCACCCGCCTCGTCTTCGAGTTGACCCTGCTCTCCCGGCACTTTCCGGCCTCGCTGTTGCGCAGGCCGGGCTTCCAGCTCGACCGGTCGGCGTATCTGATCCTGACCAGACTGGAGATGGACTTCCCGCTCAGCCTGCGCGAGCTGTCGGAGGCCTTTCAGCTCGATATCTCCACCATCAACCGGCAGGTCGCCGCGATGTTGAAGCAGGGCTTGGTCGAGCGCGTCCCCGATCCGGACGGCGGCATTGCCCGCAAGATCCGGGCCAGCGCCAAGGGCTTGGAATTGGTGACCGCCGATCGCGAGCAGAGTCAGGAGGGCATCGGCGCGGTCGTCGCCGACTGGACGGCCGCCGACATCGCGCAGTTGAGCGGGCTCATCTCTCGGTTCAATATGTCGATAGAGCATCTCGAGGAGAATCCGTGGCCGCGTCCGCCCGGTCGGTAGGCCACCGAGTGGCGCGGCACGGGGCGTCGGGCAATATCGCTGCGGTGAGGTTCGGGTTCGGGGTGGTCGCGGCGTCACTGTTCGTGGCGTCGCCGCTCGCCGTCAGCTGCGGACTCGATACCGAGGCCGACGAATGGAACGGCTGGACGGTGACGGTGTACTACACCGCGGTCGAGTCCTATCACTCCGGACCGCTCGAAACCGTACGCGGCTGCAGCGATCTCGAATGCACCGACGCCAATGTCGAAATCGGCTCGTTACCAGGGGATTTCATCGACGTGGTGCGTGATGAGGGCACCGGCCGGATCACCAGCGGCGGGCACGCGGGGCAATATCTGAACTGGTCCTACGATGTCGGCTTCTGGCTCGACACCGAGCCGCGGGACACCCGAGGCGAGGCGCTGCATCCGTTCGAGAGTGCGGCCGCCGATGGCATCGAATCGGGAACTCGATTGCGGCTCACCGGTTGCGGGAACGCAAAGTCCGACAACGTATGCGGCAAATTCAGCGCCGCAACTTGGACGATCGGTGACGAATTCACGCCGGGACTCGGCGGCCCACAGCATCTGGACCTCTACATCGGCGAGGAAACCTCCGAAAGTTTCACCGAGGGAACGGATTTCGTGACGTTCACCGGTGCGACGCTCGAACCCGTCGAGCCCTGACCCCATTCGAAATACATGCCGGGCGTAATGCCGTAGCAGCGCCGGACCCAGCGGGTCAGATCGGCTTGATCGGCGAATCCGGCATCGATCGCCGCCTGGCTGATCGGTCGGCCCGCGGCGATCAATCGGCGCGCCGTGCGCAGTCGCAGCAGTCGTTGGTAATCGCTCGGTGCCAGACCGTAATTGGTGCGGAAGGCGCAATACAGTGCGAATCGGCTGCATTCCGCGGCTTCGGCCAGATCGTCCATAGAGATGGGGTCCAGATAGCGATCGTGCAGTACCGCGCGGACCCGTCGTGCGATATCGGGCTGCCGAGCCAGCCTGTACCACAGCGGTTCTCGTCGGCGTTCGGGTGCCGCGCTGCACCAGTGCCGCGACCGACGCGGCCGATGCCTCGTCGGCGGCGGGGCCGATCAGACTCGCACAAAGCCTGTGCAGAGCGGATGACAGCACCGGATCTCGGAGAACGGGGTCGGCGAACAACGGCAGACCGGTCGCGCGGCCCGCGCGGTCGGAGAGCAGATCGGTGATCAACTCGGATCCGATATGCGCGATCCAATAGGTGAATCCGCTCGGCGCGCTGCCCACCGCTCTCGCATATGTCCTCTATTACCGAGCGGTGAGTCAGGTCGGACCGGCGACCACGGCGGCGGCGATGTTCCTCGTGCCCGCCTTCGGTCTCAGCTGCGCGTGGATGTCGCTCGGGGAGTCCATCTCGCTGACGCAAGCTCTCGGGGCCGCACTAATGTTCGTCGGCGCCTGGCTGAACAGTCGCCGCGCCGCACCGCGCGAAGCGACGCCCTGTCGGAGCCGGTCGACGTGCGTTCCTGAGGTTTGGATGGCCGTCGGCGAGGCATTACGTGGATGACACGACCGTCTGAGCTAGGAGGATCGCGTGTCTTCTGCAGTGATAGCAATTGTGGTCGTCGTGGTGGCGGTTCTGGTCGTGGCCGGGTTGCTGGTCGCGGCTTGGCCGATGCTGCGGAGAAAGCGGCTGCGCGAGAAGTTCGGGCCCGAATACGACCGGACCAGGGAAGAGCTGGACAGCCGTAAAGCCACCGACCGCGAACTGACCGAGCGGGAGCGGCGTCATGCCGAGCTCGATATCCGGGAGCTGTCGGAGCAGGAGAAGCAGCGGTATCGCACCGAGTGGGCGCGGATGCAGGAGCGCTTCGTCGACGCTCCGGCGGATGCGGTGACAGCAGCCGATGTGCTGGTGGCCGACATCATGGCCGAGCGCGGCTACCCCACCGAAGGGTATGACCAGCAGCTCGCCGATCTGTCCGTCGAGCATGCGGCGACGGTCGGCCACTATCGCGCCGCGCACGAGATCGCGATCCGGCGCTCCGATACCCGAATCTCCACCGAGGATATGCGATTCGCGGTGGTGCAATACCGCGAGTTGTTCGAGGACCTGCTCGGCGGTGCGCCGGACGAGAAGAAGGATGCGAAGCGATGAGTACGGAACAGGATCGGGAGCGGAATCTGGAAAATGAAGTGCCGGAAGGTGTTTCGCCGACCGGAACACGCACCGGGACCGAGGGTGATTCGGCTGCGTCATATGGGTCGGCGCCGATTTCGGAGGCCGAGGCGAGCGGGAGCGGGGCCACGTCGGCCGAGCGGGAGGGCGCAGTCGAGAGCGCTGCGGACGATCGCAGAGCTGCGGGCGGTGGCACGGCTGCGGGCGAGAGCACAGCGGTGGCAGGCGAGCGCACGACCGCAGGGCAACAGGAAATCGGAGATCGGCCGCTCTTCGGTGCTGCCGATGTCGAGCGCCTGCGCACCGCATGGCGGCAGCTGCAGGGCAGTTTCGTGGACAGCCCGCACGACGCGGTGACACAGGCCGACGATCTGGTCATGGCGACGGTTCAGCAGTTGTCCGCCGCGCTGGCCGAGCGGAAGCAGTCGCTGGAACGGCTGTGGTCGCGCGAGGAGGACGGCGATACCGAGGATCTGCGGCTGGCGCTGCGCAGCTATCGCGCCTTCTTCGACCAGTTGGTCGGCACCGGGAAGTAGCGCGGTTCAAGCCGAGGCGGCTAATGAGTTCAGCTGCAGGCTCTTGTATCGAGTTTCCTCGATGTGCGGCACAGTGGCGGTGACCGCGCTCCCCGGCGGCGCCGCGTTCACCCCGGCCTGGCCCAACCCGCGCGACAACATCCTCGCCGGACTGGAACGCCTCATCTCCGCCGGATGAGGTATGTGAAACACGTATGTCGCCTCGGCGCGCCGATACCATAGGCTTGCGCCGTGATTTCCGAGCGTGCAGTGGTCGACGGGCGTTTCGAGTTGCTCGAGCCGCTCGGCAGCGGCGGTATGGGGACGGTGTGGCGTGCGTATGACCTCGCGCTGCATCGCGAGGTCGCACTCAAGGAGGTGCGGGCCGAGACCGATGGCGCAGGCTCGCCCGGGGTGCACCGCGAGCGGGTGCTGCGGGAGGCCAGGGCGCTGGCCCGGATCGGTCACCCGAATGTCGTTGCCATCCACCACATCGTGGATTCATCCGAAGTGGCGCATCCATGGATCGTCATGGAACTGGTTCGCGGGCAAAGTCTCGCCGACCACCTGATGGGTGGACCGATGCAGCCCTCGCAAGTGGCGCACCTCGGCCGGGGCATCCTGGCCGCCCTTCGTGCCGCGCATCAGGTGGGCGTACTGCACCGCGATATCAAACCCGCGAATGTGCTGCTGCGCGAAGACGGTTCCCCGGTCCTGACCGATTTCGGTATCGCAGCGCTCAACGATATGACCGGATTGACCTCCACCGGCAGTGTGGTCGGCTCGCTGGATTATGTTGCGCCGGAACGGCTCAGCGGCCAGGAGGGACACACGGCCTCTGATCTGTGGTCACTCGGTTTGCTGCTGTATTTCGCGGTGGAAGGATTTCACCCGATGCGGCGGGAGTCGACCGTTGCCACGCTCGCTGCCGTGATCAGAGGGGAAGTGCCGCCGCCGCAGCGCGCCGGGGTGTTGACGGCGGTTTTGACGGCGCTGTTGGTGCCCGATCCCGATCGTCGGCCGAGTGCCGAGCAGGTGGATCTGATGCTTGCGCAGGCGGTTGGGTTTGCCGGTGCGCCAACGGTGTTCGATGTGCCGGGTGGGGGCAGTGGTGCGGCGGCTTCTGGCGGACTGGGCGCGGGCAGTGGTCCGGGGGCCTTCGGTGGGTCGGGCGCAGGTAATGGTCCAGGGGTGTTCGGCGGGGTGGGTGCAGGCACTGATCCTGGAGCCTTCGGCGGGCAGGGCGCGGG
>NZ_BDBY01000347.1 GCF_001613225.1 Nocardia pseudovaccinii NBRC 100343 | reverse complement strand
GGGCAGGGCGCAGGCAGTGCTCCGGGAGCCCTTGGCGGGCGGAGTGGGTTCGGTACCCCGAGTGCGGCCGATGCGCCGGGCGGATTCAGCACCTCCGGCGCGGCCCATAGACCTGGCTTCAGCACGCCAGGCGGAGCCGATGGACTCGGCGGAGTCGGCACGCCCCGCGGATTCGACACTCCAGGCGCGGCCAATGCGCCCGATAGGTCGGGCGGATTCAATGGCCCAGGCGCGGCACAAGGACCCGGTTTCAGCACTCCCAGCGGATTCGACACCCCAGGTGCAGGAGATGCACGCGGCGGATTCGAAACGCCAAGCGCGGGAAACATGTCTGGCGGATTCAATACGCCACGCGCGAGCAACGCACCCGGGGCATTCAGCACACCCGGTGTGGGCAGCCAATCCGCGTTCAGCACGCCAGGCGTGGGCAACCCACCCGTATTCAGCACACCCGACGCAGCCCGTGCGCGCGGCGGATTCAATACACCAGGCGCGGGCAATGCACACGTCGCCTTCAGTGCGCCTGGCTCAGTCGGGGAGTTCCACGGATCCAGCAGCACGACACCGTCGCCGCACCGATTCGGGTCCACGAATCCCCCTGCGCACAAACCACGCTCACGCGGGATCGTCATCGGTCTCGCGGCCGCCGTAGTCCTCGCTGCCATGGTCGCCACGTTGGCGATAGTCGCCTTGCGCCCCGATTCGTCCGGCAACCAGGCCACTCCTGGCAATGCACCCGCGACCAACGAATTCCCCACGACAAGTCGTTCCGCAAGCCCGTCCGGAGCGCCCGGGACCGGCAAACCCGTCGACCTCCTGACCCCGACCAGCATCCGCCAGGCCATCGCCGCCCTCGAAAAGGTCTCCGGCAGCGACGAATTCACTGAAGCGACGTTCTATCCGACCTATGCCAACGTCGGCGCCCCGGTCAAGAACAACCCCAACCTCTACGACCTCTTCGTCTACCGCGACGGAACCGCCACCCGAAAGGGCGCAGGCGGCCCACTCTCGGACAAAGCCACCGTAAAGCTGAGCTCGATCAACTGGGACATCCTCCCCGAGCTGTTCCGCACCGCCGACGAAAGCCTCGGCATCCCCACCCCCACCCTCCGCTACGTAATCGTCGACCCGGCCTGGACCTTCAACAACGACAAGCCGACAGTCATGGTCTACCTGACCGACGACTACGGCGGCGCCTACCTGGCCGCCGATACCGACGGTACCGTCGTAAGCAAATATCCCAGAGGCCGCTAGCCTCAATAACTTTCACCCCGACCGACACGAAACCCACTGCACCCGAATCTAATCAGGTGTAACAGCGGATTCAACAGCCTCAAATATTCGTACCGGGAATAACACATCGCCCATCGGGCCCGATATTTCCGATGATCATCCCATCCGACAACGTGCAAAAGCTGCCGATCTGAACGCACTCCTGATGCGTATTCACAACCATCTGGTCCCCACAGGGCGTCCCAGGATCATCCGGGCCAGCCTGCGCACTCACCGGAAAAAGCACCGCGCCGATCCCTGCGGCACCAGTTGCGACCAATAGCGAAATACGAAGCATGATCAATCCTCCAATCCGATGACGGATCGCGAGTACTCCTCTATTCAAACCGCCCGATCGTCGGCATTTCACACCGACCAAAACCCATCCCCGACCAGCACGATCCTACTCTCGAGCCCAAATGCTCAGCTGAACCGGCGACCGTAACGGACTACTTCGCGGCCTGGTCGGTCACCGCGCGCACCACGTTTTCGAGGGCGTCCGCGGTTTGGTCGAGGGGGAGGGTGCTGCGTTGGGCTCGGCACATGGCGACGGTGCCTTCCATGGCGGCGACGATCAGGGTGGCGGTTCGGTCGGCGGCGGCGGGGGTTGCGCCGTGGGTGCGGAGAGAATCGGCGAGTAGTTCGGTCCAGTGGTCGAAGGCGGCGGCTGCGGCGCGGCGGGGTTCGTCGTCGGCGTCGGACTGGTCTTCGACCGAGACGGCCAGTACCGGACATCCGGCACGGAAATCGCTGTCCACCACTACTTTTCGCCACATGTCGACGAAAGCTCGTAGCCCGGCGACCGGTCCGGCGGGGAGTTCCCTGACGAGTTTGCGCGCGGCCAGGGCGTCGGCGAAACGGACGGCCTCGGCGGCGAGTTGGGATTTGCCGCCGGGAAAGTAGTGATAGGTCGAGCCGAGAGGGGCGCCGGAGTGCTTGGCCAGTTCGCGCACGCTGGTCGCGTTCAGCCCGCGACGGCGCAGCATGTCGGCCGCACCGGCCACCATTCGATCTCGCGCCTCCGATTGCGCCATCACACTCCCTTGCTCATAACGACTGTCATAGCGTACCGTGCACGACATATAACAGTCGTTATAACGGAGGTGTTCCCATGCCGATGATCCAGCTCACCCTGCCCGCGGCGGTCTTTTCCCCGGAGACCCGCCGAACCTTGCAGCAGACGCTGCCCGCCACCCTGCTGAAGTGGGAGGGCGCACCTGACACCGCGTTCTTCCGCGCGCAGGCGTGGTGCCGCATCGATGAAGTACCGGATGGTGGCTTCAGCAGCGCCGAGGACGATCTGCCGCGGTTCCGAGTCGATGTCACCGTTCCGGAGGGCGCGCTTTCCGATCGGCGTAAGGAGGGCTTGATCAAAGAGGTGACCGCCGATGTGCTGGCAGCGGCCGGACTCGGCGTGGATGACGCACTGCGAGTCTGGGTGCTCATCCACGAACAACCCGAGGGCACCTGGGGCGCGGCAGGCACCGTCGTACGCTTTGCCGAACTGAAAGCCCTTGCGGCACAGGCGCGCGGCTGATGCGGGAACTGAACTTCCTGCGCACCAACCACCTCGAGTGGCGTGAACGCCCCGATCCGGTCCTGACCGACGCGCGGGATGCCATCGTGCGCCCGTTCATCGCGGGCCGCTGCGACGGCGACACCCTACCCATTCACCGCCACGTCTCGCGTGCCATGCAACTGGGTATCCGGGCCGGGCTGATCGACCCGGTGGTGTCCGGTATCTGCGGACCGGTCCCGTTCCAGGGCCCCTTCGGCATCGGCCATGAATGCATCGCCGAAGTCCTCGAAATCGGTTCGGGCGTAACCGGGCTCACGCGCGGCGACTTCGTTGTCGTGCCGTGGGCGGTGTCCTGCGGCGAGTGCCGCGAATGCATGCGCGGGCTCACCGCAAAATGCTCCACCACCCGCACCGGCCCGCTGGCCGCCTTCGGATTCGGACCTGCCAGCGGACCGTGGGGCGGCATGGTCGCCGACCGCCTGCGCATCCCGTATGCCGACCACATGCTCGTGCGCCTACCCGACGGACTCGACCCGCTGCGGGTGGCCGCCGCCAGCGACAATCTCGCCGACGCATGGCGCTGTGTCGTCGCACCACTGACAGAACGACCCGGCGGGTCGGTGCTCATCCTCGGTGGCGCAGCCCAGAGCATCGGGCTCTACGCCGCCGGACTGGCCGTCGCACACGGCGCAGAGGTCGTCAACTACGTCGATCACCGGTCCGAACGCCTCGCGATCGCCGAAAAGCTCGGTGCGCGAGCACAACCGGTCAAGAAAGGAAAGCTACGTCGCGCTGATCTGCCGTCGCGCCGCTACGACATCGTCGTCGAAGGCACCTCCACCGCCGCAGGTGTCGACGCCGCCCTGCGTGCGTTGCAACCCGGCGGGATCTGCACACCGGTCGGCTACTACCTCCCGCCGGGTACGAAGGTGCCGCTGATGCATATGTACGCGAACGACGCGACCCTGAGAATCGGTGTCTCCCAAGTGCGTCCGGTGCTACCGGCCCTGCTGGACTTTGTCGCACGCACCGAGTTCCCGGCCGAAACCGTCACCACCCTGCTCGCCGACTGGGACGATGCCCCCGACGCCTACCGAGCCCACACCACCAAACTCGTCCTGCACCGGCCACCGCTCGGCATCGACTGACCACACCCGGCTATCGCGGCTCGAGTGCCGGGGCGACCCAGGTGATGAGGTAAGTGCGAAGTTCCGCGCCGCGCCGGGGCGGGCGGCCGGGGTCGATGACGAACGACTGGACGATGCGCAGCATGTGCTCGACGAGTTCGTCCAGATCGGTATCGGAGACCCCGGCGGCCGCCCAGTCGACCGCGAAGCGTTGCAGGATCGAGCGGCCGAACGCCAGTGCGGTGTCGGAAGTTACGCCCGCGGAGAAGGCGCTGGCGCGGCCAGGGGTGAGTAGCAAGTTGAGGTACTTCTCGTGGGGCAGACGTTCGAGGGTGTAGGCGATGCCTTCCACGACGGCGGTGGCGGGGTCACGGATCTTGCTCACGTGCTCGGCGAGGACGTCGAGGAAGTGCGTCGTCTGCGCGATGGCGGTCGCGGTCAAAAGTGCTTCCGCACTGGGGAAATAGCGGTACACGGTCTGGCGGGTGACGCCGAGGTCGCGCGCGACCTCGGCGATGCTGAAGTCGCTGCCCGATCGGTCGATCGCTCGACGCGCGGCGGCCAGGATGCGATCGACGGCTTCGTCGTCGTCCACGGGCGCCGTGCCCGACCATCCATGCGTGCGCACCGGACTGCTCACCCCTTCACCCGCGCCGTCTCGACCGTTCGCTTGACCATACACATATGACTAGATGTATGGTCAAGCCAGTCGGCCTGATCGAAGGAACGCAATGACCCCTCCACCACGCCCCAAACAGCTCGACTCACCCGTATTGCCGAAGATCTTCAAATACACCGGCAAAATCCAAGTTTGGGTCTACAAACGCACCGGTGGACGCATCGGCGGAAAATGGCGCATCGGCGCCGGATTCCGCAAGCCGGTACCGACGCTGCTGCTCGAGCATCGAGGCCGGAAGTCCGGGATCACCCACACCACACCGCTGCTCTACATCACTGACGGCGCCGACACGGTAATCGTCGCGTCCCAGGGCGGCCTCGCCAAACATCCGCAGTGGTACCACAACCTGCGCGCCACCCCCGACATCCACATCCAGATCGGCCGCGAACGCCATACCGTGCGCGCGGTCACCGCCGACCCGCAACAACGCGCACGTCTATGGCCGCGGCTGGTCGACGCCTACGCCGACTTCGACACCTACCAAGCATGGACCGAGCGCGAAATCCCGGTCGTCATCCTCCGCCCCCGCACCGCGCTCGGCTGATCCTGCCGACCGTCGATCCGAAGCACTGTAGCGCCGAGCCGAAGGCAGGTAGGCGAGGCGAAATGCCCGCACCGCTGGTGCTCGGCGAAGACCGGGGCTGACTTCTCCGCGCACCCGGGAAAGGGCGGCAGGATCGTCTCTGCGCGGATGCGAGAATGCTTGCGCGACAGGCCACGTCCGCGACAATGCTCCGTCGGCGACTACGCTCACCGCAATATCGGCATGGGTCAGGTGATCGACGAGGGAAGGCGTAATGGTGGATCTCGCCGCGCGATTCGAGGAGCTGGGTCGCCTGGTACCGATCCCCGACCCGTGGGACATAACGGAATACATCGCGCGGGTGGCAGAATACCGGGAACGGCCGATCACGTTGTGCCCCATCGACATCGGCGCCTTCTTGGGAAACGGATGCGGCACCGGAAGCGGCCTGTGGATTGCCCGGGAAGACGATGACGTGATCATGTACGGGGCCGACACCGAATGGCATGCCGATCACATCATCGCTCACGAGATCGGTCACATGCTGCTCGGCCACGCAGAGACCGCGAGCGCTCCCGGTGCTGCCGCGGCTGATCTGCCGTTGCGCGAATTGATGCCCTCGCTGTCGCTGGAAACCATCCGCAGCGTACTGCGCCGCCAGGACTACGGCAGTGAGCGTGAGCACGCCGCCGAAACCTTCGCCGACCTGCTGCTGGTCGAAGCGATGCTGCCGAAGCGGTCGGCGAGCCGGTTCCGCTCGACGTTCTTCCGGAACCGGCATCGCTGAGATGACCTCCCCGATCCCGGGTCTGATCACCTGGCCCGTCCTGACATGTATGACATTGGTGCTCGCCGGTCGGTGGTGGCTGTTGCGCGACAGCATCGTCGACCGGCTCATCAACCGCGCGCTCGCCGCCGGTCTCTTCGAATACCTGTTGCGGGAGGCATGGTTCCAACAGTCACTGGCCTGGCTACTGCCCGGCCACGACAGCGACGTGGTGAACATCGCCCGACAGCTCTCGCTGGGAGCAACCGTGTTGGCCGTCTCGAACATCTACGGTTTTGTCAAGTTGTGGGCAGGCGCCGATCCCGCCCACACCTGGCGCAGGCAGTGGCGCTATTACCTCGTCACGCTCACCGCCACCGCCGTCATCCTGATCGCAGGGACACCCGCCCGCCACGCCGACCAGTTGATCGACCAAGCCCTCGGCTGGCCGGCTGTCGTGGTCTGGGTCGCGTTCTCCCTGCCGCTCGGCGCTACAGCCCTGCTCGCCGGCCGGGTAAGTGTGCGCGAGATGCGCGCCGCGGGGGCCACCACCTGGCAGGAACGTGCACTGTACACAGCGCTCCTGGCCACCATAGTGGGCCTGGGGGCCATAGCGGTGGTGTTCCCGCTCGAGACAGCCATCAGTGTCATGACAGGCCAACCGTCATTCGATCCCGAGATGCACTCGAAAGCATGGTGCGCCTTCCTGCTCTCGGCTGTCGGCGCTACCGCCGTGGTCACGGTGCCGCTGATCAGCACCCTGCTCACCCACACCGGATGGGACCGCACCGGCCGATACTGCCGCCGCCTGCGCCCGATGTGGATCGATCTCACCGCGGCCGTACCCGAAATCGTCCTCGAGATACGGCACGACCACAACCGCCGAACAGACCCCGCCATCCGCCTACACCGCATGACCGTCGAGATCCGCGACAGCCTGCTCCACCTCAAACGCTACAGCCACAACCCCGACAACCTCACCACCACCGAAGGCGACCCACACACCTACGCCCGCCGCATCGCCGAAGCCATCGCCACCAAAACAGCCGGACACCCCCCGAACGCGAGCCGACTCACACCCCGACACCAAATCCACCCGGGCGCACGAGACCTCACCGCCGAACTACGCCAGCTACTCGCACTCGCCAAAGCATGGCCACACGTCCGCAGCCCGACCAAGTCGCCCCGTCAACCTCGAACCACCTGAGGTAATGCGGAGGCCGGGCGACTCCACCGGTGATGGGCATGGCTCAGCCCGGGCGGAGGTTCGTGACCGGCAGGCTGTGCTCGGCGCGCACGCGCGCGGCCACGAGCGAGCGGTGGCATGCCTGCGGATCGCGCTCGACGCAGAAGAGTGCGGTCGCCGAGTCGCACGGAAGTTCGGCCACGAGCGCGCCGAGGTCGAACGGATCGAGGATCTCACGGGTGTAGCGCTCGGCGTACTCGGGCGCCAGCGCGATGCGGTTGCGTTTGCCCACGCCCTGCCGATCGTCCTCGCGGTACTGGAGCAGGCGCAGCTCGGTCGTCGGCGCCAGTTGCTTCACGTGCCGGTAGCCGATGCCTGCCGCGGCGAGCGCGCGCTGCAGCCGTGCCGAGTTCGCCCAGGCGTAGTCGGGGCCCCGAACGCCGCGGCGCTGGCGGAGGTCGAGCAGCAGACCCACGCCTTCGCCGGTGAGCTTTTCGAGGAAGGCTTCGGCGGTGAAGCCGTAGACGCCGATCGTCACGATGCGCGGCATCACCGCACCCGGCCGACTCGGTGGCGTGGCGGAATGGCGGTGGGCTCGGTCACATCGGCCCACCGCCGCACCGCTACGGCACGAGTGCGGGCTGGTCCACGGTCCATAGCCACGAACCGTCGGGCTGGCGTCGGGCGATCTCGACGGTCACCTCGCCGGTGGTCAGCGTGGACGCTGTCAGGGCCAGGTCGCCGCTCACCAGCGCTGGATGCTGCCTCCCAGGCGAGAGCACCGGCGCGGCGGCGACGAACTGCTCGTACACCTTGCGGATCTCCGCATGTCCGGTCGCGAGGTTGCCCGGTGGGAACGCCAGTACGGCGTTCGGCTCGTACAACGCCACGATCCCGTCGACGTCGCCCGCGTTGGCCCGCTCGATGAAGTACCTGCCCAGGTCGTTCGGGTCAGTGGCCACTTGCTCATTTGTCATGTCGATAAGCCTCCCAACAAATCACGACATCCTGTGTCGTGTATTTCGGTAGAGTTTTCGTATGCGCGCCGACCGGTTGGTCTCGCTGGTGCTGCTGCTGCGCCAGCACGGGCGGCTGTCCGCGCCCGCGCTGGCCCGCGAACTGGAGGTATCCACCCGCACCGTGCTGCGCGACATCGAGGCGCTGTCCGCAGCCGGAGTCCCGGTATACGCCGAACGCGGCAGGCATGGTGGTTTCGCATTGTTGCCCGGTTTCCAGACCGAGCTGACCGGACTGAACCACGACGAGGCACTTGCCCTGCTGGTCGCCGGATCACGGCGCGGCGCACAGGCATTCGGCCTCGGCTCGGCACTCACTTCGGCCATGCGCAAGGTGGTCGACGCGCTACCCGAAAGCCATCGGGCCACCGCGGCCGGCGCGGCCCAGCGACTGCTCATCGACCCGGAGACCGACCTCCTCGCACGTCGACTGGTCGCTGAGAAGGCGCCCGACACCGTAGTGACCGAGGTCCGCCGCGCGGTGTTCGCCGGACACAAGCTGCGGATCCACTACGCGGCTGTGGACCAGACCCCGAAGTGGCGCACGGTAGATCCGATCGGCCTGGTCACCGTCCGCGACCAGGTCTATTTGCTGGCCACGAGGTCCGGCGCGGACCGCACCTACCGGCTGTCCCGGGTATCGGCCGCCGAGGAACTCGCCGAACCCGCCCAGCGACCGGACCGGGTCGATCTGGACCGGGCCTGGCAGGAACGCAGCACGCGGTTTCGAACCGGCGGCGACCAAGTCACCGTGCTGGTACGGGTGAACCCCGCGCAGAGCTCGGACCTGGTGGGCACCGCGCTGACCGTCCGCGGCGAAGAAACCGACGCGGACGGCTGGCTGCGGCTGGAGGTGACCTTCCAAGATCGGACACACGCCGAATGGGCACTGTGGCAACTCGCCACGAACGCGGAAGCCCTTGCCCCGCAATGGTTGCGCGACTCCATGCGCAACCGCGCCGCCGCGATCGCCACCAGCTACGGAGTGTCACCGTGCCGAACGTCTATCTAGGAGATCGTGGTGGCTGAGATTCCGCTCGACGGTGGCATCGCCGAGGCCTTCACTGTCCCGGAATGAGTTCCAGCCGAGAAGAAACGATCGGCGGGCGATCAGCCGGGGCGGCCTACTTCTTTGGTGCGAAATGCGCGTGGTCCCATGCCTTTCCAGCGTCGGAAGGCGTGGGAGAAGCTGGAGACTTCGCTGTATCCGAGCCGTCGGGCGATCTGTTCCGCTGGTAGTCCGCCGGTGATCAGCAGTTCCACTGCCAGGTGTTCACGGACCTCGTCCAGCAGGGTTCGGAAGGAAGTTCCCTCGGCGGCGAGTCGGTGTCGCAGCGTCCGGTCGCTCATGTGCAGTTTCGCGGCGACGCCTGCCGCGGTCGGTTGCTGCGGCAGTTCCGCGAGCAGTGCATTGCGCACCTGCCCGGCCAGCCCGGTGCGCGCTCTGCGCCGGGTCAGCAGGTCGCGGCATTGGGCTCGGGTGAGCGCGGCGGTATGCGTATCGGCCTGTGGCAACGGCAGGTCCAGCAGAGCGAGATCGAGGACCATCGCGTTCTCCTCGGCCTCGAAATGCACGGGCTGACCGAAGACCGCGTCGTAATCAGCACGAACGGCGGCGACCGGAACCGGGAAAGCAAACTCTATGCGGCGCAGCGGGACCGCGAACGCGGCCAGTTCCTGACGGAGGGTCTGCAGCGCGCCCGCATCGCGCTCGATGAAGAACCTCCGCAGTCCGAGTGGAACGTCCGGCGCAGACAGGATCAGCCGCGCCTCGCCGCTTTCTGCTCGGGTTTCGATCCGGCAGAAGGAGAATGTCAGGTCCACATAACGCAGTCCGACCTCGATGGCGCTGCGCACCGTTGGGCTGCTGAACAAGGCGAACCCCCCAGATGCCGTAAGTCGTCAGCCGATATCGGGTGCCCACCTCCAGCCCCAGCGCCGGTGGGTGCCCCAGCGCGTCGAGCAGGTTGCCGACTACGGCCAGCTCCTGTTGCGCGCTCACCTCGGTCTCGGGATCGAGGAGCTGCCGCAGTGCCAAACCGGTCCCGCGCAGGCAGGTTTCCGCGGGTACCTCGCGCTCACCGGCGAGCTCGGTCATCAGCAAGATGCTCGACGGAGTACGGGGCAGGTCCCAGTGCATGTTGCCGAATCTAACAACTCGTCTGCCGCACATCGTCTGTTGCCGCTGATCCGCAGCGGGAATCGTGACAGCCGGACGGAACGGCAGCGGTAGCCACGCCCCGAACACTCGAAGGGAAACACATGCCAACGACCCTGCGCTATTACCGGGACCAGCGGGACTGGCGTGACTTGCAGCAGTATCTGCCGCAGCGCCTGCGCCTGGCCGATCCTGCACCACGGCGTCGGCACCAACGGCCGTCAGATGACCTTGATCCTGGGAGCGCGACTCGCACGACGCGGCTTCGAAGTGGTCGCGCTCGATAATCTCGGCTATGGGTTGACCCAGGTCAAGCTCGGCACCAACCCGTCCTACGACGACTGGGTCGACTTGGTCGTCGACTTCATCGCCCATGAGCGCACGCGGGACCGGCGCCCGATAGTGCTCTACGGCCTCAGCGCAGGTGGCATGCTCGCCTACCACGTCGCGGCCAAGACCCCCAAGGGCAGTCTCTGCGGCATCGTCGGCATGACCTTCCTCGACCAGCGGATCCAGCAGGTCCGCGATGAAACGGCGCGCGACCTGCTAACCGCCCGGCTGGGCATGCCGATCATATCGATGCTCGCCGAAACCGCAGTCGCACGAGCCAAAATGCCGATGAGTCTCGCCGCGAAGATGAACGCGCTGGCCAACAACCGCGAGGCGATGAGGAAGGTCCTGCTCGAGGACCGCACCGCGGCAGCCAACTGGGTATCGGTGCGCTTCCTCGACCGATACGGCAACTATGCCCCGGCCGTCGAGCCCGAGGACTTCGACGCCTGCCCGATCCTGTTGACCCGACCTGTCGCAGACCGATGGACGCCCCTGCATCTGAGCGAACTCGTCCTATCGCGCATCACCAAAGTTCCCGTCACCACCGTGCTACTCGACAACGCCGGTCACCTACCACTGGAAGATCCCGGCCTGCAGCAGATGGAAGACGCCATCGCCGAATTCGTGACACAACAGTCCTGACAGAAGACCCCGGTTCGGGCAATCCCAGCCGACCGATTTCTTCGCAGAAGCTGAAAAGCTATGACGCGAACGGCGGAGGAGCCACACGTTCGCGATCAGATCGCGGGCACACGGGCGGCGGACGTGAACCAGCGTAATGCGGCGCGGTTGAGTTCTGCCGGGTCGGGGTGCTCGTCGCAGGCCCAGGCGACCACGCCGTCCGGACGGACGAGCACGGCCGCGAGGCCCAGCCGTTCACGAACGTCGCCGGGAACGTACTTCAGGTCCCTCCACAGTGCGCGGGCCTGTGCGAGCTCGCTGTCGAAGTCGAGGAGCAGACCCTGCCCGTCCCGGAGCAACTCGGCGACACGGGTGCCGTCGAGCAGCTCGAAGTCGGGAACGCTGCGGCCGATCAGCGGATGCGCTCCACCGAGGTTGTAGCGCAGCGCGGCGTTCCACATTCGCTCGGCGAAATACGTTGCGCCGGAAGGCGTTCCGATGAGGTCGCTGATGATGGAGCCCATCGCGAGCGATTGCGGAGTTGGCAGCATGATCGCGGTCTGCGCGCGGGACCATTCCAGGACCTGCGCGCCGACCGGATGCCGTTCGTCCTGATAGGTGTCGAGGAGACCTTCGGGCGCCTCGCCGCGGATGGTGGCGGCGAGTTTCCAGCCCAGATTCATGGCGTCGCCCAGGCCCGCGTTGAGACCCTGCGCGCCGAGTGGGGAGTGGATATGGGCGGCGTCGCCAGCGAGGAGCACGCGCCCGTCGCGGTAGGTAGTCGCCTGCTGGGCGCGGTCGGTCCAGGTGGTCGCGAGGCGAAGGGCGGTCAGGGTGACATCGGTCTGGGAGACGCGGCGCAGGACCTCCTGGATGTGTTCCAGGGTGAGCGGTGCGGTGCGGTGGGCCGCGCCGCCATCGAACTCGAGCATCGCGATCATGCCGGGGTCGGGCTGGAGGTAGAAGCCGGTCGAGGTGATGGTGCGTTCCTGGCGGATCGCCTCGGGATCGGCGATCTCGACCTCGGCCAGGTAGCCGGTGAAAAGCGGTTCGCTGCCCGCGAAGTCGAAGCCGCCCAGCTTTCGGACGGTGCTGCGGCCGCCGTCGCACCCCACCAGCCAGCGACCGCGCACGGATTCCGCGCCGATGCGCACGGTCACTCCGTTCTCGGTCCGGCTGAAGTCGTCGACACCGTGGCCACGCCGGATCTCGGCACCCAGGCTGCGGGCGCGATCGGCCAATACCGCCTCGATCTGCTTCATCTCCGCGGCCATGTTGGTGTCGGCCGGGCTGGGCAGCCGATACTGCCACCGGGCGGTCTCGATATTGCTGTCCTCGAACTCGATACCGGCGAAGTGACCGGCACGACGGCGGGGCGCGCCGTCCTCGCCGACAGCCAGATGCGTTGTGCCACCGGCGATGTCGTCGAGCAACCCGCGACGGTAGAACGTCTCGGCTGTCGGGACCGTGATGCCGCGCATGCCGAAGGGAAGCTCCTTGAGCGGCGAGTACGGGTCTTCGGCTCGCTCGAGCACCAGGACCGAGCAGTCGGCCAGGCGTAGTTCGCAGGCCAAGAGCAGTCCGACGGGGCCGGCTCCGGCGATGATGACGTCGTAAAGCACTGCGGCACATCCTTTGTCGTGATGTCGAAGTGATGGGCGGAGACCGTCATCGTGCGGCGGGGCCACCGTTTACGAACTTAGTTCGTTACTTACGAACTAAGTTCTACTCGTCGAACTAAGTTCGTGTCAACTATGCTCGGTCCCATGCCAGTGGATCCGAAACAACGTCGTGCCGCCCGGCACGCTCAGCAGACCACCTCTGCGGCGCCGCCGTCACGCCGGAAGGCGCCGATCACGGTCGACCGGATCACCGACGCGGCCCTCGAGGTCGTCGCCACCCAGGGATACGACGCCCTGACCATGCGCAGTGTCGCCGCAGTCCTCGACACGGGCCCTGCCTCGCTGTACGCGCACGTTGTCAACAAGGCCGACATCGACGAGCTGATCATCGGCCGCCTCTGCACCCGACTGGTACTACCCGAACCCGATCCGGCAGCCTGGCGCGTGCAGATCCGCGACGTCTGCGCCCAGATGCGCGACCAGTATCTGAAATACCCTGGTATCTCCCGCGCCGCCCTGGCCATGGCCGCCACCAACCTCGACGCGATGCGCGTCAGCGAAGGAATGCTCGCCATCCTGCTCGCGGGCGACATCGAACCCCAAACCGCGGCTTGGGCAATGGACGCCCTCGGCCTCTACGTCGCCGCCTACACCCTGGAGATCTCCCTCGTCGCCCAGCGACAAAGCAAATCCGACGACACCTGGGTCATAGGCCGCGACGAGTTGGTGACCCGCTTCACCGCCCTCCCCGCCGACCAATTCCCCCAAACGAAACGCTATGCGGCTGAACTGACCTCCGGCACAGGCTACCAACGCTTCGACTTCGCCCTCGACCTGATCCTCGACAACCTCGACCGGCGCACGCCCACTATCGCGACTCCGGCCGACGACTCGCGCTGACCGAACCGGCTGGCCCGTCGAGACGGATAACCAACCGGCCGCGTCGATCTGAGCTTCAGCTCTCGCGCTACTTCTTCCAGACGCTATACGTTGAAACGGAACTCGACGACGTCGCCATCCGTCATGACGTAGTCCTTGCCTTCCATGCGGACCTTGCCCGCCGCCTTGGCTGCTGCCATGGAGCCTGCGGCGATGAGGTCGTCATAGGCGACTACTTCGGCCTTGATGAAGCCGCGTTCGAAGTCGGTGTGGATTACGCCTGCGGCCTTGGGGGCGGTGTCGCCCTGGTGGATTGTCCAGGCGCGGGCCTCTTTCGGACCGGCGGTGAGGTAGGTCTGCAGGCCGAGGGTGTGGAAGCCGGTGCGGGCCAGGGCGTGCAGGCCAGGTTCGGACTGGCCGATCGACTCCAACAACTCCAGGGCGGACTCGTCGTCGAGTTCGAGCAGTTCGGCTTCGACCTTGGCGTCGAGGAAGACCGAATCGGCCGGTGCGACAGCGGCTTTCAGTTCGGCGACCTTTGCCTCGTCGGTGAGCACCGACTCGTCGGCATTGAAGACGTAGAGGAACGGCTTGGTGGTGAGCAGCGAAAGTTCCTTCAGCAGTTCGCCATCCAGCTGGTCGCGCGCGGAGAAAAGGGTTTTGCCGCTGTCGAGAACTTCCTGGGCGGCCTTGGCCGCGTCGAGCAGCGGCTTGCGGTCCTTTTTGACCTTGGCTTCCTTCTCGAGGCGCGGGATGGCCTTCTCCAGGGTCTGCATATCCGCGATGATCAGCTCGGTTTCGATCACCTCGATATCGGCGAGCGGGTCGACGCGCCCGTCGACGTGCACCACATCATCGTCGGCGAAGACCCGCACCACCTGACAGATGGCATCCGCCTCGCGGATATTGGCGAGGAACTTGTTGCCGAGTCCGGCACCCTCGGATGCGCCCTTCACGATGCCCGCGATGTCGACGAACGACACCGTGGCGGGCAGGATGCGCTGGGAGCCGAAGATCTCGGCCAGCTTGTCCAGTCGCGGGTCGGGCAGCGGAACCACCCCGACGTTCGGCTCGATGGTCGCGAACGGATAGTTCGCGGCCAGCACGTCGTTCTTGGTCAGCGCATTGAACAGCGTCGACTTTCCGACGTTGGGCAGGCCGACGATTCCGAGGGTGAGACTCACGCGGCTACCTCGCTTCGCTCGGCAGCCGCGTACGTCTCAGACGCTGTGTTGGATGGTTCGCTCGCACACTCGCTCACGAGAAGCAGAGTCTACGCGGCAAGACGTAAACCTTCGGCAGCGGCCGAGCACGCCGATTGTCGTAGCGCATGTTCACCGTCCACCCGGCGGACTTCGCAGGACTCTAGGAGCTGGCGACGCTCTCGCCCGTTGCTCACACCGACGCACGCTGATCGGGTCAGGGAATCAGGATGACCTTGCCGAGGTTCGAGCGGTTCTCGATGACGGCGTGGGCCTCGGCGGCGTCTTCCAGCGCGAATTCCGCGTGGACGACGGGGCGGAGTAGGCCGGATGCGAAGTATTGCCAGAGTTCTTGGCGCCAGTGTTCGTACAGGTCCGGAGAGTTGCGGGCGATGCGCGCCATTTGGAAGCCGACAACTGATTTCGCACCGACGAGCAGGTCGTAGGCCTGGATGGTGCCGCCGCCGGAGCTGTATGCGACGAGTCGGCCGCCGGGGGCGAGGGCCGCGATGGCCGGGGTGAGGAGGTCGCCGCCAACGGCGTCGAGGACGTAGTCGACGGGCTCGCTCCAGGATTCCTGGTCGTAGGCGACGACTTCGTCAGCGCCGAGGCCGCGTAGGAAGTCGGCTTTGGCGAGGTCGGAGACCGCCGCCACCACGCGCGCAGCCCCGCGCACCCGCGCCAATTGCAAGGCAAGGTGGCCGACACCACTGGCGGCGGCCGTGATCAGCGCAGACTCGTCCGGCTTGGGATTCGCGGCATCGAGCGCACCGAGTGCGACCAAACCGCTGCGGACCAGCGCGACCGCATCGACGGCCGAGGCGCCGTCGGGAATCGGCGAGGCCATCGCGGCGGAGAGCAGCGCGTAGTCGGCATAACCGTGGCCGAAGACCAGACCGGTGACGCGGTAGCCGGGCATACAACTGGTCACGCCCTCACCGACCGCGACCACCTCGCCCGCAACCTCACCACCCAGCGCGATCGGCTCACGCGGCTCACGCACCTTGCGAACCACCGGCAGTGTCACACCAACCGCGTCGACCCGGACCAGCAGTTCCCCGGGGCCCGGCGTCGGCACCTCGGCCGTCACCACCTCGAGTACCTCCGGGCCACCGCTGCGCTGGTATTGCACCCGCCGCATCACACCTCCAAAATTCCTTAGGAGGGGTAAAGGTAGCCCGACGCTGCGACAACCCCCACCTATTTGCCGCGCCGAGTGCGATATCTCACCGCAGCCGCCGTCTGGGTGAGAGGCGCTACGATCCGAGGCCACGCATGAGCGCCCGGGCCGGGTTGTCCGCGAGTTCGTCCGGGGCAGCAGTCGCATAAACCCCTCCTCGTAGAACCAAAGAAAGGCCTGGTGGAAGCAGGTGCCATCGAGCAGCGCAGCTGCGGTTTCGACATCGGCTTCGCGACCGAGTCGGCCGAGTTGCTGTTCAGCACTCAGGTAAGCAGCGATTCCAGCAATGGCACTCGCCTTGCGATAACCGATCGGCGGCGTAGCGTTCCGGGGTATGGAGCCGACCACCGAAGTGGTGACGGCACGTCCGGCACCTGCGCTCGCGGCGTTCGTCGACGGGTACCTCGGGTATCGACTGAGTGGTTTCGCGCCCGGGTTGCATCGGGGCCTGCCGTCGCGGCATATGACGTTCATCGTGTCGATCGGACCGAGTATCGATGTTGTGGCGCAGACGGATTCACGGCAGTCGCCGGAGGATTACCGGTGTGTGCTGAGTGGGTTACAGGCGAGTGCGGCGGTTATCTCGCACAACGGTTATCAGGAGGGGATCGGGATCGAGTTGACGCCGCTCGGGAGCCGGGCACTGTTCGGGATGCCCGCGAGTGCGCTGTGGAATACCTCGGTGGAATGCGCCGAGGTGGCGGGGCCGGTCGGGCGACAGCTGTGGGAGGAATTGCAGGAGCTGTCGTCCTGGCCGGAGCGGTTCGCCGCCTGCGATCGGGTATTGACCAGGCTGGCCTGTCACGATCGCCTGGTGGCGCCCGAATTGACTTGGTCCTGGCGCACTTTGGTCGAATCCGATGGTGCGGCGCAGATCGGCCCGCTCGCCGAGGAGATCGGTTGGAGCCGTCAACATCTGGCCCGCCGCTTCGGCGCCGAGTTCGGACTCGGACCCAAACTCGCCGCTCGGATCGCCCGCTTCGAACGCGCCAGGCGGATGATCGGACACACGCCGTCCTATGTGACGATCGCACAGGTGGCCGCGACCTGCGGATATTACGACCAGGCCCACCTCGACCGCGACTTCGCGGAACTCGCCGGTTGCAGCCCGACCGCATGGCTCGCGGAGGAGATTCCATCTGTACAAGACCCAGAGGAGTCCGGTGGGTGAGGCTGGATCCATGACGACACCAACGGATTCATCACAGATCACAGCAACTCGCACCGCCGTATGGCCGTGCCTCAATTTCACCGACGCTCGCGCGGCAGTGGCCTTCCTGACCAGCACATTCGGCTTCGAGGAGGTCGTGCTCTACGCCAGGGAGGACGATCCGTCGTTCATCGAGCACGGTCAGCTGCGCTGGCCGCTCGGCGGCGGCATCATGTTCAGTTCGATCGGCAAGGGCGACAACCCGTTCTGTGCGCGCGGGCCGGGCACCGATTCGATCTACCTCGTCTGCGAGCAACCCGACGCCCTGCACGACCGCGCGGTCGCGGCGGGTGCGGAGGTGGTGCGCGGCCTACGCGATGAGGACTACGGTTCGCGCGGCTTCACCGTCCGTGATCCGGAAGGCAACCTCTGGAGCTTCGGCACCTATTGGGGCGAGTAATAGCGACGGCCGCCATCGACGCGGCCGTCAACGCCCGCCCAGACCCGATGCCGCGATACCGCGCACGAACGCCCGCTGCGCGATCGCGTAGACGACCACCAGCGGCAGCAGGATGACCACCGCCGCGGCCATGAGAATCGGCCATTGCGTGTGGTACTGGCCTTGCAGCCGCACCAAACCCAAGGTGGCGGTGGCGATGTCGTTGCGCTGGATCATGATCAGCGGCCACAGGAAGTCGTTCCAGACCGTGATCCAGGTCAGCACCCCCAGCACCATGAGCCCAGGACGAGTGTGCGGCAACAAGACTCGCCAGAACACCTGCCAGGTGGTGCATCCGTCGACGATCGCCGCCTCTTCGAGTTCGGCGGGCAAGGTTCGGAAGAACTGGCGCATCAGATAGGTGCCGAATGCGCTACCGAACAGGCCGGGGACGATCATCGCCCACGGCGTGTCCACCCAGCCGAAGGCGCGCATGATCAGGAATTGCGGAATCACGGTAACCGTCAGCGGCACCATCAGCGTGCCGAGGTAGGCGAGGAAAAGTATATCGCGTCCGCGAAATCGCAAGCGCGCGAACGCATATCCCGCTAGCGAACAGAATAAGACCTGCCCCGCCGTGACGCACAACGCATAAAACGCGGTGTTGAGCAGCATCCGCCCGAGCGGCAGCAGGTCGAAGACCTTCCCGTAGTTGGACCACTGCGGACGCGCGGGGACCAGTGTCGGCTCGGTGATCTCGCCATCGCGCTTCAGCGAACCCGACAGTGCCCACAGAATCGGGAACAGCGCACACCAGGCGACACCGGCGAGCGCCACATAGATCACGACGCCGCGTAGCGTCCGGCGCAGAATGGCCCGGTCCACCCGGCCGGTACTGCGCGCCCGCACACCGATCCGCATCGGAAGCGACCGAACCGCCTCGTACGCATTCACAACTCCACCTCCGCCCGGCGCGCGAACCGCAGCTGCAATAGCGTCAACACCAGCAGAATCGCGAAGATCACCCAGGCCAGCGCCGCCGCATAGCCGACCTCGTAGAACCCGAAGGCGTTCTGGAACAGCATGATTCCGAGCAGATAGGTCCCGGTCTCCGGGCCGCCGTTGCCGCCGGTCAAGGCATAGGCCTGATCGAAGGCCTGCACCGAGTTGATGATGGTGATGACGAAGACGAACGACAGCGGACCGCGAATCAACGGCAGTGTCACCGACCAGAAGCGCCGCAGCGCTCCCGCACCGTCGATGCGCGCCGCCTCGTACAGCGTCTCGGGCACGCCCTGCATCGCTGCCAGCAGGATGACTGTCGCGAAAGGCACGCTCTTCCATACGGTCACGATGCTCAGCGAGACCAGCGCCCAGTCCGGGTCGGTCAGCCACGGCACCGGATCGATGCCGACCCAGCCGAGCATGATGTTGAGCAGCCCGTCATCGGTGGTGAAGATGAAGCGCCACACCACCGCCATGGCCACGGTCGAGGCGACCAGCGGGAGGAACGCGATGGTTCGAAAGATGCCGATACCGGCCAGCTTTCGATTCAGCACGGCCGCAACGGCGAGCCCGATCACCACCGTCGGCACCAGCGTCGATAGCGTGAACACCGCGGTATTGCGCAATGCGATGAGGAACAACGGATCCGACACGAACAGCCGCCGATAGTTCGATATCCCCACGAACCGTGGCGCACTGAACAAGTCCCACGAGTGCAGACTCAGATACAACGAAACTCCGAGCGGAATCAGCAAGAACACCAGCACCGCCGCCAGATTCGGCGCCACGAAGACCCAGCCCGCCCGCTCACGCCGCCGCGCGAGGCGCCCCTGCTCGTGTGGCGTACGCATCCGGCTACCGATCAGTTTCATGAGGATTCCAGAAGGGTATTGATATCGGCGGACAGGGACGCGCTCACCGATTCAGCGGTTGCGGCACCGCGTAGCACGCGGTTGCCACCGCGCTCGAGCAGCGCGGAAACCTTGCCCCACACCGGAGTAACCGGCAGCGCCCGCGAATTCTCCGGCCCTTCCGTGAACACCTCGAGGTTGCGTATCTCGCGATGCGCGTCCGCGAATCCGGCAGAGCCCATTGCGGATTTCAGCACCGGCACGAAGAGTCCGGAGGCGGCGATAATGGCCTGTCCCACCGGCCCGGTCGCGAATTTGACGAATTCCCAAGCTTGTTCGATGCGCGGACTATCGGCGGCAATCGACAACCCCGTGCTCCCCACATCCGTGATCGCCCCCGGGCCACCATGCGGCCCGACCGGCAACACCGTGACATCGATGGGCAGACCATCCTGTCCGGCGAACTCGGAATACAGCCAATGCCCACCCATCGCCATGGCCGCCCGTCCACGACGGAACAGGTCCGGTGCCGAAACCGATTGCTGATCCGCAACTTTCGGCGCAACTCGGTGGCGAACCGCGAGATCGGCATAGAACTGGAACCCCTCGGCGAACCGTGGATCACCGAGATTGGTCCTGGTCGGATCCACCGACGGCGAGAACCACTCCGCCCCATTGTTCATACCGAAACACGCGGCCGAGAAATACGGCACCCAGGCGTCGGCAAAGCCCCACTGCCGGTTGCGCTCGGATGACTCATGCCGCGTGAGTGCCCTTGCCGCATCGAGGAATTCGGTGAAGGACCAGGCCTTCCGCCACCGGGTCGGCGCGGTCACTCCGGCTTCGGCGAACAACTCCCGGTTGTAGTAGAGAAACACCCCCGACCACTGTTCCGGCAGCGCGTACTGCCCACCGCCATAGGTGAAGGTGTCGTAGAGCGCCGGATAACTGTCGGCACGCAGTGCGGCAGCGTATTCGGGCTCCCGCTCGAGCAGCGTGCGCAGATCCAGCAGCACCCCGCGCTCGGCGAGTCCGGCATAGAGCAACTCCCACGCCATCATTACGTCGGGACATTTGCCGCCCGCACAGTAGGTCAGCATCTGCTGCAGCGGATCCGGCCCGGACATGATGGTGCGAATCCGGATCTCCGGATGCCGCCGCTGGAACTCGTCGATGATCTTCAGCCGGACCCGCGCCTCCTCCGGCCTGGCCTGAAAGAAGAAGGTCAGCGCGTCGTCATCGGATCCGCAGCCGGTGGTGGCGAGCAGCGGCGCGGCCAGCACCGAGCCGAGCAGCGTGCGCCTGCGCAACGAGGCCCTCCTCCAGGCGGGGGTGGAGCTTGGCGGAATCGCATGGCAGCATACGTTCGGCAACACCGACGTGATGGCCGACACACGAACAAAACTTAACGTTGTCCAAAGCCGATCGGAAACGAGCCCGATCGACATCATCAATCGGATACGTTGTCAGATGTTTGAGCAGGATCCTGCGCGTTTTTCAGGAGAGTAAGCGGATGGCGACAATCGAATATTTGCGGACGGATCCCGATCTGCCGCCCGTCGGGGTGGTCGATCACTCCCCGATCACGCCACGGAAGAAGGCGATCTTCGGGGCGATCGCGGTCGTCGGAGCGATAGCCTGGGCCGTCCTCGCCATCTCCCGCGGTGAGAACGTGAACGCGGTGTGGATCGTGGTCGCGGCGATCTGTACCTACGTGACCGCCTACCAGTTCTACGCCAGGCTGATCGAATACCGGATCACCAAGCCGCGCGACGATGTGGCCACCCCCGCTGAGGAATTGGAGAACGGCAAAGACTACATGCCGATGGACCGGCGGGTGCTCTTCGGGCACCACTTCGCCGCCATCGCGGGCGCCGGTCCACTGGTCGGACCGGTGCTGGCCGCGCAGATGGGTTATCTGCCGGGCACCATCTGGATCATCGTCGGCGTCGTCCTCGCCGGTGCCGTGCAGGACTACCTGGTGCTGTGGGCCTCGTCGAAGCGCCGTGGGCGCAGCCTCGGGCAGATGGCCCGCGACGAACTCGGGCCGATCGGCGGTGTCGCCGCGATCGTCGCCGTGCTGGTGATCATGATGATCCTGCTCGCGGTGCTCGGCATCGTGGTCGTGCAGGCGCTGGCCGCGGTCAAGGGTCCGGACGGCGCATTGCACGGCGGCAGTCCGTGGGGTGTGTTCTCCATCGGCATGACCATCCCGATCGCCCTGTTCATGGGCCTGTACCTGCGCTTCGTGCGGCCGGGGCGGGTCGGCGAGGTATCGGTAATCGGCTTCGCGCTGCTGCTGTTCGTGATCATCTCCGGCCGTTGGGTTTCCGAATCCGGTTGGGGCCGTGACCTGTTCACGCTGTCCGGCACCACCATCGCCTGGCTGCTGATCGTCTACGGTTTCATCGCCTCGGTACTGCCGGTGTGGTTGCTGCTCGCGCCGCGCGATTACCTGTCGACGTTCATGAAGATCGGCACCATCGGCCTGCTCGCACTCGGCATCGTGTTCACCATGCCGGTGCTGAAGGCGCCCGCGGTGTCGCAGTTCGCGCACAACAGCAACGGTCCGTCCTTCGCGGGCAGCCTGTTCCCATTCCTGTTCATCACCATCGCATGTGGTGCGCTGTCCGGATTCCATGCCCTGGTCTCCTCCGGCACCACACCCAAGCTGCTGGAGAAGCAGTCGCATGCGCGGATGATCGGCTACGGCGGCATGCTGATGGAGTCGTTCGTCGCGGTCATGGCGATGATCACCGCGAGCATCATCGACCAGCACCTGTACTTCGCCATGAACGCGGGCGCGGGTCTCACCGGCGGTACCGCCGAAAAGGCCGCCGCGTACACCAATTCCCTTGGTCTGAGCGGTGATCCGATCACCGCGGGTGAGTTGACCCAGACCGCCAAGGATGTCGGCGAGACCAGCGTCATCTCGCGCACCGGTGGCGCGCCGACGCTGGCGATCGGAATGTCCCAGGTGATGTCCGGATTCATCGGCGGCTCCGGGCTCAAGGCGTTCTGGTACCACTTCGCGATCATGTTCGAAGCGCTGTTCATCCTCACCACCATCGACGCCGGAACCCGCGTCGCGCGTTTCATGCTTTCGGATTCGCTCGGAAATCTGGGAGGTCCGGCGAAGAAGTTCAAGGATCCGTCGTGGCGGCCCGGTGCGTGGCTGTGTTCGGCCATTGTGGTCGCGGCCTGGGGTTCGGTGCTGCTGATGGGTGTCACCGATCCGCTCGGCGGCATCTACACGCTCTACCCGCTGTTCGGCATCTCCAACCAGTTGCTGGCCGCGATCGCACTCACCGTCGTGCTGACCATTCTGATCAAGAAGGGTCTGGTGAAGTGGGCGTGGATTCCCGCGCTGCCGCTGATCTGGGATCTGATCGTGACGATGACGGCGTCCTGGCAGAAGATCTTCTCGGCCGATCCGAAGATCGGCTACTGGAAGCAGCACGATAACTACAGTGCCGCCCGCGATGCCGGAAAGTTGTTGGCACCGGCCAAGACTGCCGACGATATGGACAAGGTCGTGCGCAACACGTTCATCCAGGGCACGTTGTCGATCATCTTCGCGGTGCTGGTGTTGGTCGTCGCGGTGGTCGGTGTGGTGGTCTGCTTCCGGGCCTGGCGGGCGGGCGGCGGACCGAGCAGTGAGACGCCGGACGAACCGTCGAAGATCTTCGCACCGCGCGGCTTCATCGCCACCTCGGAAGAGAAAGCGGTGCAGAAGGAATGGGATGCCCTGATCGAATCGGGGCAGGTCCGGGCACCTGGCGCCGCCCATACCAAGGGCACGACGGTGGAAACACCAGCACATTGACCGCGGCAGCGCAGCCGACTGACGGCCGGTCACCTCGACCGGCCGTCAGTCGGCGTCTGAGGGTGGCCGGAAGTGCCGGTGCGGCAAGGGTTCGCGCATTCGCTTCATGGTTCAATGCGGTGCTCGGCGGCCAGGATTACCGGCGCTATGTCGATCATCTGCAGCGCAGACATCCCGGTTGCGAGATTCCGTCGGAGCGCGAGTATTGGCGGCGTCGGCACGCGGATGCGGATTCCAATCCGCAGAGTCGGTGCTGCTGAACGATCCGGCTATTCGACGGTCAACTGAGCTTCGCCACGCTCGTGATCCAGCAGCCAGCGCTTGATCGGCAGCCCCCAACGGAAGCCGCCGAGTGCTCCCCCGATGCGCAGAACCCGGTGGCACGGCACGAAAAGCGCCGCGGCATTGCGGGCGCAGGCATTGGCGGCCGCGCGGGTGGCGTCGGGACGACCGGAGATGGCGGCGTATTCGGTATAGGTGACCGGATCGCCCGCCGGAATTTTGCGCAGCACTTCCCATGCGTGCATGAGGAATTCGCCGGATTGCTGACGCACCTCGATCGCGTCGATCGCGGTCAACTCGCCGCGATGGTAGGCGGTGACCGCGCGAGTC
>NZ_BDBY01000346.1 GCF_001613225.1 Nocardia pseudovaccinii NBRC 100343 | reverse complement strand
AACGGGCCGATCGGAGTGTCGGAGGTCGCGAAATCGGTTGTCACGATCGGGTTTTCGCTTTCGGTGTGGCGACGGCTTTCATCGCGGTGGCTTTGGGCGGTGTGGCCTTGCGGCCGGCGAGCGCGGCCTTCCATAGGTGCATGGATAGATACGAACGCCACGGGGCCCAGCGCGCGGTATCGGTGAGATCGACGCCGAGGATGGTGGCGCCTTGGCGGACAACGAGATCGGTGTCGAGCAGCACATCCGGATCGGCGAGCAGTCGCATGGTCACATAGTCGGCGGTCCACGGTCCGACGCCTTCCAGTGCCAACAGGTCGCGGCGCAGATCGGTAGCGGTGCGGCCCTGGTGCAACACCAGATCGCCGGAGGCGAGAGCCGAGGCCGCGCCGATAATCGAGCGAATCCGCCGCGCCGGGCCGGTCAATACCTCGGCCCCGCGTTCGGCGATCGCGGCCGGTGCCGGGAACAGCCGTGCGACCGGTCCGTCGATCGGCTCGCCGAGCGCCTCGACCAGTCGAGCGGCGTGGGTCGCGGCGGCCGATACCGAAATCTGCTGACCGATCATGGTGCGCAGCAATAACTCTGGACCATCGAGTGCGCCGGGCACCCGGATACCGGGAGTGAACGGCGGGCGGGCTCGGCCACGGCGGACGGTGGCCACACCGACATTGAAGGGATGGTCCGCCGGTGCCGCACCGGCGTCTGGGAGATCTCGTCCGGAAGCCTCGACGACGTCGGTAGCGGGCACCACGCCGAGCGCCTCATCGATGCCGACCGGGTCCGCGTCCAGGTCCAGCAGATGCCGCAGCCGTGCGACGGTCGGTGCGAGATCACGCATATCGTGCAGGGACAGTTCGGCGCGCACGTGATCACGTTGGAAACTCAGCCGCGTGGTCGCATGTCCGTGCGGGGTGCGCAGGCTCCGGGTGTAGGCGCGCTCCTCCCATAGCTCCATGCCCGGCACGACGTGTGCGGAGAGGAACCATTCGAGCCAGCCGCGGTCCAGCGGCTCCCGGAAAGGCAGCCGCAGCGTCAGCGATCCGTTGGTGGCGGGCACCAGGTGGCTGCCGGAGCGGGTCACCCGCTGCGCCTCGATGCGCATGGTGGTCGGACTGACCGCGAATACCTCGCGGACGGTGTCGTTGAACTGGCGAATGCTGGCGAATCCGGCCGCGAAGGCGATATCGGACATCGGCATATTGGTGGTCTGGATCAGCAGCCGAGCGGTGTGCGCGCGATGCGCCCTGGCCAGCGCCAGCGGACCGGCGCCCAGTTCGGTGGTGAGCACCCGGGTCACCTGGCGCTGCGAATAGCCCAGCGTGGCGGCCAGTGCGGGCACTCCGCCGCGCTCGATGACGCCGTCGCCGATGAGCCGCATCGCCCGTGCGGCCAGATCGGCGCGGGTATTCCACAGCGGCGAGCCGGGGGCGGCATCGGGCAGGCAGCGGCGGCAGGCCCGGTATCCGGCCTGCTGCGCCGCGGCGGCCGTCGGCAGGAATGTCACATTCGTTGGCTTCGGCGTAATCGCTGGGCAGGAAGGGCGGCAATAGATTCCGGTCGTTCGCACCGCGGTGAAGAACTGGCCGTCGAATCGGGAGTCCCGGGTCGATACCGCCCGATAGCAGCGTTCGAAATCCAAAGCCGTGATCGTCACCCAATCCACAATGGCAGCAACCCGCACCGGACGCTAGCGGAAATCCGCCACAAACCCCTGTGACACGTGTGGACGAGACCGACCGGAACAGCAGGCCGTGGTCACGAATTATCGAGCAGCACAACGGAATGTAGCCCTGAGCGTTAAACTGCGTTCGCGAGATTTGGGCCGGAATATCGGGATATGGGCCGAATTACGAGGGCGGGCGCATGGTTGGCGTCGGAGACCGCATCGCGGGCCGGTACACGCTGCGGGAGCTGTTCAAGCTCGGCGGCGAGGGTATGGCCTGGCGGGCGACGGATGAGGACCTCGGCCGCGACGTCGTGCTCAAATGTCCGCGCCCGGACGATCCGGACAGCGCCCAGCGGCTGCGCACCGCCGCACGCAATGCGGCAGCCCTGCGGCATCAGCACATCATCGGCGTCTACAACATCTTCGAACACGACGATGTGTGCTGGCTGGTAACGGAATACGTGCCGGGCTATTCGCTCGCCGAGGTAGCACGCGAACAACGCAAACTCGGCCCGGCCCGGGCGGCAATGGTCGGCGAGCAGATCGCGAGCGCGCTCGCACACTGCCACGATCGCGGCATCCTGCACTGCGATATCTCCCCGGAGAACATCATCCTCGCCGACGACGGCGACGCCTGGCTGACCGACTTCGGCAGCTCGCTCGACCTGCGCAATGCGGGCACCGGTGACACACCGGATATCGCGCGTGGCAAATGGCGGTATCTGGCACCAGAGGTCACGGCGGGCGGTCCGGCCGGTCCCAAATCGGATGTCTACGCACTCGCGGCCACACTGCTCGCGGTGACGGAGCGGCAGCGCCGTCCGGGACCGTTCGAAGCCCTGCTCACCCAGTTGACGCTGCCCAACCCGATCCACCGGCCCGCGGCCGCCACGGCCGCGACTCGCTTCGCGCGCCTCGACCAGACGCCGCGCGGCTGGGATCGCACCATCGTGCGCCGGGCCGCGGTGGGCGCCGCAGAGGTAGTCGCGGTGACGCTGGTCGTCGCGGCCAGTGTGGTGATGCCCGGTGTCGCGGCGCTGAACCCCATCCCCGATCCGCGGGCGGCCGACCCGTGCGCGCTGCTCGACCCGACCGCTCTGGCCGAATTCGGCCGGATCGATCTGTCCACCGACGGCGGCAACTTCGATACCTGCGACCTGCGCGTGCGCCAGTGGGGCGAGGATTTCCACCCGGATATCGGCCAGGTCCGGCTGACACTGTCCGTAGAGGCGCCCGAGCAGACCTCGCAGGTCTCCTTCACCCGTGTCGGCAATGTCACCATTGCCTCGGAACCCGCCGGTAGCACTAGATGCGTTCGGACACTGATGCTTTCGCCTGGTGCGAATATCGCGATCATCGGTGAGCGCAAGGTTGCGGCCGGACCGGATCCGTGTGTGCTGGCCGATATCACGGCCACGCGCGCGCGAGATGTCTTGCTGCACGGTCCGATTCCGCGTCGACCGGGCACATTCCCGACCGGATCGCTGGCATGGCGCGATGCCTGCGCCCTGGTCGATGTGCCGACCCTGGGCCGGGTAGCGGGCGTCGACGCGGTGCGTCCGGCCCCCGGATTCGGCAGATGGTCCTGTCGTTGGGACAGCACAATCGACGGTCACGTCACGGTGCGCTACGACCGGGACTCGCTGAAAACCGCCGAGTCCGGACAGCCGCTGACCCTCGCGGGCCTGCCGAGTTTCCGCCGGTCCGGCACCAAGAACACCGACGATTGCATCGTGCAGATCCAGTACCGCAGCTTCCGTGGCACGTCCAGCAGCGACCGGGCCGAGGTCGTCGTGGTCAAGTTCTACGGATCGCAGCCCGCCGAGCAGCGCTGCGCGACCGTCACCGATCTGGCGACGACCGTGGCGGCCAGCCTGACCAGATGATGCGCGGACCGGTCCGGCGCATTCGGTGCGACGCTTCGGATCCGGACCAGACCAGCAATGAGGAGGCCGTTGTGCCGCAGGGAAAGCCGAGACGCAGAGGCGTGTATCCGATGTCCCCGTCGGGTCACGGATTGGCGAGAGGAGCCGTCGGTACCGCGCCGGGCACGATCTCGGTGCTGTCGACGGCAGGCGGAGTCCATGGCACGCCGCACGACGGGAACTTCATCGAGTTCGGCCGCAATGTCGGGGCGGTGGATGTCGGTGTCGGCGGAGACGATCTGCGGATCAGCCGCGTGCACGGAACGTTGACCTACCGGTGGAACCGCTGGCAGCTCGACAACACAGGCGGCGTTCCCATTCGATTGCCGCAGGCCCGGTTGGTGTTCGAAGGCGAGGAACCGTTCCCGCTCGGCACCGGCTACACCCCGATGTTCATTCGCGGGTCGCACAATCGGGAACACCTGCTCGAGGTCTACGTGACCGGCGTCGACGGCGATCTGCCCGCGCCGCGGCATGAGCATGTCACCGCGAAGCCCGAGCCGTGGCCGCTGGATACGGACGAGAAGTTGGCGCTTGTCGCGCTCGGCCAGCCCTACCTCTACCAGGAGCGCTGGCCACAGCCGTGGACCTGGAAGGAAACCGCCGCACTGCTGCACGCGCTGCGACCGGATGCGGGCTGGACCGATCGGCGGGTAGCGGATGTGATCGGGCGCGTTCGGGCGCGCCTCTCGGATGAGAAGTATGCCCGCACCTGCGGCCACGAGCCGGTCCCCGGGCTGACCAGGGATCAGCTCACCGAACCGATCGGCAATATGCTCAACCACAATCTGCTGCAGGAACTCATCCAGTCGACGACCATCGTTCCGCGCGATCTCCAGTTGCTCGACGGGCCCTGAGGTCAGTTCGCTGTCCCGAGCGATGAAAGACGCTGCGGCCGTGCAAAAGCCCACCGCGGGAATTGATTGCGCTCGGTCGCGTTCGTCACGATGTGACTGTTGGCCAGTTGTCATCGCCACCGTCGCTTCGGCGGGGCCGCGAAGATCCCGGCAGCGGCTCCGAATCTTCGGTGATGCATGAAGTCTACTCTCTCCCAAGGCAATTGGATGCGTGAACCCAGCACTATGAGCGGCTGCTCCGGACCGGTCCGGAAGTGCTCAGGAGAGCATGTTCGAACCAACGTTGGGATCGACCGAACCGGGCGAGCTTCCGGCGGGCGTCCGAGCGGTCGAGGGGTCTGGCACGGGCACCGCCGGGAGTCGCGCGACCGGAGCACATCCGCCGGACCGGAAATATTGCGCGACATCGGATTTCCGCGTCCGCAGTTGCCTCGGAAAGGCCGACGAACGGATCGAACGATGCAGGTGGACCGGCCTCGTGACCCGCTCGCGGTCGCACTCGGCAACGCGTCGATGCTCGGCACCGGGTACTTGCTGCTGCGGCGACACTACCTGGCCATTACCCAGCCCGATTCCCCGGCGAGTGGTGAGCAGGCGAAGCCGCCGATGCCGTGCTGGTGATCTGTGCCGATAAGACCGAGTTCGGCGTTGCCGTCGAAACATGTACCTACGAAACCGACCTCACCCACCAGTTGTTCGACGCGACGTTTCGGAAGAAGGTGGTGCCGGTCCACGTCTACGAGGTGCGGACCGGTCGGCTGGTGACCGATATGATCAGCACATGCCCTCAGGCGAGGGTGGTGCGGAGTTGGGAGCCCGCTCGACCACGGATGACGTGCAGGCGGCTGGGAATACGCTGGCGCATTTCGTCGACGTGGCTGACCACGCCGACCACGCGCCCGCCCGCGCGGAGTTCGTCGAGAACGCCCATGACCGCATCGAGGGTGTCGGCATCGAGGCCGCCGAAACCCTCGTCGATGAAGATGGTGTCGAGCACCACGCCGCCGGATTCGGCCGCCACGGTATCGGCGAGGCCGAGAGCCAATGACAATGCGGCCATGAAGGATTCGCCGCCGGAGAGGGTGTTGGCGGGGCGGACGGCGCCGGTGTAGTCGTCGCGGATATCGAGGCCGAGGCCGCCGCGACGGCCGCGCGGGCCCGCCTTGTCCGAGTGCACGAATTCGTAGCGGCCGCCGGACATCCGGCGCAGACGAACCGAACCCGCCAATGCCACCTCTTCGAGCCGGGCGGCAAGGACGTAGGAGCGCAACGACATTCGACGGTTGTTCTCGCCTCGACCCGCGACGACCTCCGCGAGTGCGGCCAGTTCCTCGTGGGCGCGCTGTACCGGGGCGATCCGATCGACCGCGGCCCACAGCTGACCGCCCAAATCCTCCAGCAGGTTCACCCGCCGAGTGGCCTCCGCATGGGCGGCGACGGCCGTGTTCAGCCGGGTCTGCGCAGTGGCCACGGCGGACTCCAACTCCGCGAGATCGCCGGGTTCGGTCGAGGCGGCGGCTCGGATCTCCGGCTCCGCGAGGACGGCCTCGGCATGCGCGCGAGCTCGATCCGCGGTCACCAATTCGGCTTCGATCTCGTTCTGCCGCTGCGTGGTCCGCGAGGCGGCGGTGACTACTCGCGCGTATGCCGTCAACAAGGCCACGTCGTCGCGCGGTTGCGTGCCATCCTCGGCTGACCTCGAACCGACTGCACCCCCGGTGGTCTCCGCATTATCGACGCGCCTCTCGATCGAATCGGAGACCGCGCCAGCACTATCGGCATCGGCATCGGCATCGGCATCGGCATCGGCATCGGCATCGGTGACCGCATTACCGCTGGCCGCACCGCGTGGATCGGCGACCTGCGAAACATTCGAACCAGCCGCCCGACCGGGCGTTTCCCTCGGTCCGGTCGCGACGGAGTTCGCACCCTGCTCGATGACGAAACCGGCTGCCAGCGCCAGACTTTCGACTCGGTCGGCGATCACGGTGACCTGCTCGAGCGCGACGGACTCGTCATTGCGTGCGTCGCGGAGGGCAGTGGCGTCCCCGATCAGGTTGTCGAGGCGGGCGCGGCGGCGGTCGATGGTTTCGTCGGCGCCCGCGGCGGTGCGCAGGCGGTCGGTGAGTTCGGTGAGACGCGCGGTGGCGGCGGCGATGCGGGTGGTGACGGTGCTGCGTCGGGTGTCGGATTCGCGGAGTTCGTCGTGCAGGCGCGATTCGTCGGTGCGCAGGCGGGACAGTTCGGCGGTGAGGCTGTCGGAGAGGGTGGCGAGTTCGGCGGCGTCTTCGTAGCGGTCGGTCGCAGCGCGCAGGGCGGCGGCCAGTTCGACGCGGTCGGCATCGCCGCCGCGGGCGATCAGCGCGTCGATTTCGCGTTCCAGATCGGTGACTCGGGCCAGCACGCGGTCGCGGGCGTCCTCGGCCACGCGCTCGGCGGTCGCCGCCGCATCCTCGGCGTCCTTCGATACCGCGCTGGCCGCGGCGCGGGCCGGTGCGGGGTGATCGGCCGAGCCGCATACCGTGCACGGCTCCCCGTCGAGCAGTTGCCCGGCGAGTTCGGCGGCCATCCCGGCCAGCCTGCGCTCGCGCAGGTCGAGTACGCGTTCCTTGGCATCGAGGTGCGCCGCGCGGGCCGACTCCGATTCGATCCTGGCGTGATCGAGACTTGTTCTGCGACCGGCGAGTTCGACCGCCGCCATCGCCGCGGCCTGCAGGCGTTCGCATTCGGCCGTAAGAGTGGGCAGTTCGGCCGCGGCCTCGGTGGTTTCGCGCAGCCGGGCCTCGATCGTGGCGATCGATTCGGGCAGTTGCTGACGCATTCGGGTCAGCTTGTCCACGCGGCCGGTGAGTGCGGTGTCCTCATCGCGCAGTGTGGCCAGTTCGGAGGTGAGCCGGGTCGCGGTGGTCGCATCGGCGCTCACCTCGTCGAGCGCGCCGATCTGGGCGCTCCACCGTCGGATGGCCGCATCGACATCCGTGTCGGCGACGACGATCGGCTTTCCGTCCGGCCCGCGTTCGACCGTGATCAGCTCATTACCCGCCACATCAGCGCCAGCGGGTTGGGCGAGCAGTGCGGCCAATCGTGCTGCGATGCGGTGGGTTTCGTCCGACTTGCGCCTGGCGTGCATTACCGCGGCGCGGGCCTCATCGATGGCCTCGGCGACCGGTGCGGCACGGCGGGCCGATTCGAGTTCGGCCTGCAGATCGGCGCGGCGGTCGGCGTCGGCCGCGTATTCGTCGAGCCGCTCGCGGGCCGCGGTCATGCGGCGGCGCAGTTCGTGCAGGCGGCGTTGCTCCTCGGCACGGGACCTGATGCGCGCCGATTCCTGTTGGCACCGTTCGGCTTCCGCCGCGGTCGTAGTGAGTGCCGCACGCGCGGTCGCGAGCAGATCTTGCGACCAGCCGACTGCCTCGAGTGGCCCGACGGTTTCGGCCGCCGTCTCCCCCGCCGCCACCGCGACCTGCGCGATCAACCGATCGATGCCTTGCTTGCGCGACTCCACGTCCGCGGTCGAGGCCCGGCGCTTGTCTGCCAACCACTGCTCGGCACTGCCGAAACGTTCGGTATCGAAGAGCTTTTCGAGAAGCTTCTCGCGCTCCTCGTTCTCCGCGCGCAGAAATCGCGCGAAATCACCCTGGGGCAACAGCACGACCTGGAAGAACTGGTCCGCGCTCATGCCGAGCAGGCGGATGATCTCGTCGCCGATCTCGGTCAGGCGAGCCAGGTTCGCGCCGCGCCCGTCCAACCATTCCAGCGTCGCCGCGGCATTCTCCTTGACCCAGCCGCTTTTGGCCCGTTTGCTCGGCCGCTGGAATTCCGGCGAGCGCGTCAACCGCACTCGTCGCCCACCCAGCGTCGCCTCCAGCACGACCCGGGGCGGCGTCTGCTCGTCGGCATGATCGGAATGCAGGCGCTTACTCTCGCCACGTGCGCCGGGCACGCTGCCGTACAACGCGAATGCGATCGCGTCCAGCACCGTCGTCTTTCCGGCTCCGGTCTGCCCGTGCAGCAGAAACAACCCGTCCGCGCCGAGCGCGTCGAAGTCGACAACCGCGGACTCGGCGAACGGACCGAATGCGGTTATCTCCAGCCGGTGCAGCCTCATTCACCGCTCCCGTCGGCAGTCGACATCGCGGGCATGCGGAGCGTGGTCCGGCGAACCAGAAAACGTCCACCGAGCGCGCCCTGCCGCAAGAACCCACGCCTGAGGCAAAAGCTGTCTCGATAACCGATGCCGCGAAGGGTGTTCGGCACGGATTCTCCGAAACGGTGTCCGCTGGTGACCGGTCTGGGCGCACGACTGCCGCTCATGCGGACAGTTCCCCGGCAAGCGTGACCGCTGCGGGCACCTCCCGGTCGGGTACGCGTATCGCGGCGGCGAGTGCTCGCTCCAGCCAGGCCATTTCACCCGGGGTTGGTTCGCCGCGTACGTCGGTGAGGAAGCTCTGCGCTACTTCGGTATCGCGGCGACCGTGCACGCGTTCACAGTAGCGCAGTTCCGGGTTCCCTTCCGGGCGCGACCATTCCACGTGCACCGCATGCGGGAAGCGTTCGCGCAGTTTGCGCATGGCGTCGACGGGGCGGGAGTAGTCGGTGAGCGTCGCCGAGACGTAGTGTTCCTCGGCCTCGGAATAGGCTGCTTCGCTGAGCAATTCGTCGAGAGTGCCGCTGAGACGGCTCAGGCCGCGCACGAGCGGGAGGTCGCGGCGCTGCACCGAACACAGGCCGTTGGCGTCCAGATCGACGAGCCATACCGCCTTGCGATGCGAGGTCTCGGCGAACGAATACGGCAGCGGGGAACCGGAATAGCGCACCGATCCCGAGAGCGTCTGCGGTGAATGCAGATGGCCGAGCGCCACGTAGTCGATGCCGTCGAATGCCGACAGCGGCACCGTCTCCACGCCGCCGACCGAAATCGAACGCTCGGAACCGGTCGCCTCGCCACCGACCACGAAGGCATGGGCGAGTACCACGGTGCGGGTGCCGGGACGCTCGGCGATATCGGCCCGGATTCGGCGCATTGCCGCGTCCAGGATTTCCGCATGCGAACGCGCCTGCGGCACACCGAGTTCGGCGCGAGTGATTTCCGGCTCGAGATACGGGATGCCGTAAAAGGCGATCGCGCCGTGCTCGTCGGACAGCAGCACCGGCTGATCGGCAGCGGCGACCGTCGTGCGCAAATGCAGCCCGCCCGCCGCCGCGAAACTCGCACCGGCGCCGAGCCGCGTCGGCGAATCGTGATTGCCGGAGGTCGCGACGATCTGCGCCCCGGCCGCGCGGATCGCCTCGAATCCCTGGATACACACCGCGATCGCGTCGGCGCTCGGAATGGATCGGTCGTACACGTCCCCCGGCAGTACGACGACGTCAACGGATTCCGTGGCCACCAATTCGGCAATGGCCGCGAGCGCGGCGGCCTGATCGGCTAGCAGGTCGACCCCATGGAATGTGCGCCCGATGTGCCAGTCCGAGGTGTGCAGCATCCGCATGCCGCGAAACCGTAGGCGATCGCACCGACACACTTCAACAATTCGACCGCGCGGGCGCGGCGTGTGCTCTACCTTTGGCCGCGCCTGCGGCGCGGCGTGTTCGCGGCCCCCTGGTGTCTTGCGTCCGACCCTTTCGAGCGACCTGCAAGCAGTCGCTAGCGGCGCCGTCGAGACATACGACTGCGTCGTATGCGCTTCGACGACTCGGCTGTGTTCGATGGCCGCGCCTTCGGCGCGGACGCGAGACGGGCCGCGAACTCCTCGCTCGTAAGACTCGCTCCGTTGTGGTCGGCGATGCGTGGACGCACGACCCGAACGCCCTGTTTGCTGCTTGCGGCTCGGTGACCCGCTGCCTGGTACGAATCCGCGGCTCCAGGCATTCGTCGATGAACTGCTGTCCGATAGCTTGCGGGTTTCGAACTTGTCGGTGCCATGCGGCACTATCTGCGCTATGACCGCACCGATGCTCCTCGCACTGATGCTGGTGTTCGCCGCCGGGGTAGGGTTCGGCTGGCTCGGGCATACCGCGCGCGCGGGGCAGCGCGCGACGGCCGCGGAGGCGAGACTGGCCGCCGCCACCGACAATGAGCGGCTACTGCGGCAATCGCTCACCGCGGCGAATGAGGATGCGGCACGCCGACATTCGCATGCCATCGGCGCGATGGTCGATCCGCTGCGCGAGGCCGTCGGCACGCTGAACCAGCACATCCAGCAGGTCGAACATCACCGGATCAACGCCTATTCGAGTCTGCGTGAACAGGTCGCGGGGATGCAGCGCACGTCACATCAGCTCACCAGCCAAACAAGTCAGCTTGTCGCCGCACTGCGGGCACCACAGGTGCGCGGTCGCTGGGGCGAGATCCAATTGGAGCGTGTGGTGGAACTGGCGGGCATGACCCGGCACTGCGATTTCGACACCCAGGTGAGCCGGGCGGCGCGCAGCGACGGGGCTACCGAACGCACCGGCATGGTGCGGCCGGACCTTGTGGTCGATCTCGCAGGCGGCAGGCAGATCGTGGTCGACGCCAAAGTGCCGTTCACTGCCTATCTCGACGCCACCATGACCGACGACCCGGACGAGCGTGCCGAACTGCTCGGCCGCCATGCCAAACATCTGCGTGCCCATATCGATCAACTGGCCGATAAGGCCTACTGGCTGGCCTTCGATCCCGCGCCGGAATTCGTGGTGCTGTTCGTACCGGGCGATCCATTCCTCGATGCCGCACTCACCACCGACTCGGGGCTACTCGAGTACGCGTTCGGCCGCAACGTGATCCTCGCTACTCCGACGACTTTGATCGCGTTGCTGCGCACAGTCGCCTTCGGCTGGCGGCAGGAAGCACTGTCCCGCGATATGGCTACCGTTCAGCAATTGGGTCGCGAACTCTACAACCGGCTCGGCATGACGGGCCGACATCTGGACCGCCTCGGCGCGCAACTCGGTAAGGCCGTAGACGCTTTCAACTACACCGTCGCCTCGGTCGAGTCGCGGGTAATGGTCACCGCCCGCAAACTCCACGATCTTGAAATAGCCGAGCAGGAGGTGCCGGCAATCCATCGGGTCGATTCATTGCCGCGGGCGGTCGGCTTCGCCGACGCCGACGATTAGCCCTGCGACGGCCGTGCCGTAACGCCGCCGAGCGCGGCGGCAGTTAGTGTCATGGGGTGGCTGCTTCCCAACGTGTGCGAACCCGGGTGCCCGCGCCGCATCGTTCGATCCTGCCCTCGGTGCCGGGGATTCCGGCCGGGGCGGCGGTTCTGATCGCGGTGGCGTGCACGTTTTTGGGGTTCCTGATCGATGCCCACGGCGAGAATAACGAGCTGACCGCGACGTTCAACACGTTATACGTCCTCGGCTGCGTCGCGGCGGTGCTCGCCGTTCGCTATCGCGCACTCTTCACGGCGATGGTGCTGCCACCACTGTTGCTGTTCGTCGCGGTGCCGCTGGCTTATCAGCAGCTCACCGATGGCGCTTCGAACGGCCTCAAGGACATCCTGCTGAATCTGGCGATCCCGCTGGTGAACCGGTTCCCGATCATGGCGCTGGCCACCGTGCTGGTGCTGGCGATCGGCGCCGGGCGGATCCTGCTACACAGGCGTGAGGAAGCCGCCGACCGCGCCGACGAATCCCGTCGCGGCACCAGTTGGGGCCGCGGCAACGCAACCAAACGCACCAGGTCGGAGCGCACCGACGACGGCTCGCTCGCCGACGCCGCACGCCGCCGCACCCGCCGTCCCCAGGTCGATACCTCCGACCTCGATACCGATCTGCATCTGCCGCGACCGAGTCGGCGCGGTAGTTCGGAAGTAGCGGACACCCCGCCGCGCGTCGGCGGCGCAAAGAGCGCCCGGGGCGACGAACGCCCGAGCCGCGAACGCCGATC
>NZ_BDBY01000345.1 GCF_001613225.1 Nocardia pseudovaccinii NBRC 100343 | reverse complement strand
CGGGCGCGGCCGCGGCCGTGACCTCACGCTTGCCACCGACGATGTCGCCCTTGTAGATCCAGACCTTCACGCCGATGCGACCGAAGGTGGTCTTGGCCTCGTAGAGGCCGTAGTCGATGTCCGCGCGCAGCGTGTGCAGCGGGACGCGACCCTCGCGGTAGAACTCCGAGCGCGACATTTCGGCGCCGCCGAGGCGGCCCGAGCACTGCACCCGGATGCCCTTGACGTTCGGCGAACGCATGGCCGACTGGATGGCCTTGCGCATCGCGCGACGGAACGCCACACGGTTGGACAGCTGCTCGGCGACACCCTGGGCAACGAGCTGCGCATCCGACTCGGGGTTCTTGACCTCGAGGATGTTCAGCTGCACCTGCTTCTTGGTGAGCTTCTCCAGCTCGGCGCGAATGCGATCGGCCTCGGCGCCGCGGCGACCGATGACGATGCCGGGACGCGCGGTGTGGATGTCGACGCGAACCCGGTCACGGGTGCGCTCGATCTCCACCTTGGAGATGCCCGCCCGCTCCATGCCGGTGGCGAGGAGCTTGCGGATGGCGACGTCTTCCTTCACGTAGTCCGCGTACTGCTTGTCCGCGTACCAACGCGACTTCCAGTCGGTGGTGATACCGAGGCGGAAGCCATGGGGATTGATCTTCTGTCCCATTTACTTTGCCCCTCCCTTCCGGCGGCTGCGAGCAGCACCGGCAGTGGGCACGCTCTCGACCTCGATGGTGATGTGGCTGGTGCGCTTGCGGATCCGGAACGCGCGGCCCTGGGCCCGCGGCTGGAAACGCTTCATGGTCGCGCCCTCGTCGACGTAGGCGGTCGAGATGACCAGGGTCGACGGGTTCAGGCCGAGGTTGTTCTCGGCGTTCGCCGCCGCGCTGGCCACGACCTTGGCGACCGGCTCGCTCGCGGCCTGCGGCGCGAACTTCAGGATCGCGAGGGCGTCCTCGACCCGCTTGCCGCGGACCAGGTCCACGACACGGCGAGCCTTCATCGGGGTGACGCGAACGTGCTTCGCCGTCGCGTGGGCAGTCGGGTTCTGAGTCTCAGTGGTGCCCTGCGCTGATTTGCTCTTCGCTTCGCTCATCGCCGCTTGCTCTTCCGGTCTTCCTTGACGTGGCTCTTGAACGTCCTGGTGGGCGCGAACTCACCCAGCTTGTGGCCGACCATGGACTCCGAGACGAACACCGGCACGTGCTTGCGGCCGTCGTGGACGGCGAAGGTGTGACCGATGAAATCGGGGATGATGGTCGAACGACGGGACCAGGTCTTGATGACCTGCTTGCTGCCCTTTTCGTTCTGAACGTCCACCTTCGCGAGGAGGTGGTCGTCGACGAACGGGCCCTTCTTGAGGCTGCGTGGCATTTCTTACCTCCTCCTTCAGCGCTTCTTGCCGGTCTTGCGACGGCGGACGATGAGCTTGTCGCTCGGACGGTTGGGCTTGCGGGTGCGGCCTTCCGGCTGACCCCACGGCGAGACCGGGTGGCGACCACCGGAGGTCTTGCCTTCACCACCACCATGCGGGTGGTCGACCGGGTTCATGACGACACCACGGACCGTGGGGCGACGACCCTTCCAGCGCATACGGCCGGCCTTACCCCAGTTGATGTTCGACTGTTCGGCGTTGCCGACCTCGCCGACGGTGGCGCGGCAGCGCACGTCGACGCGACGGATCTCACCGGAGGGCATACGCAGCGTGGCGTAGGGGCCTTCCTTACCGAGCAGCTGGATGCTCATGCCTGCGGCACGGGCCATCTTGGCGCCACCGCCCGGACGCAGCTCCACGTTGTGGATCGTGGTACCGGTCGGGATGTTGCGCAGCGGCAGGTTGTTACCCGGCTTGATGTCGGCGGTGGGGCCGGACTCGATCGGGGTGCCCTGCACCACGCCCTTGGGGGCGATGATGTAGCGCTTCTCGCCGTCCCGGTAGTGCAGCAGCGCGATGTTGGCGGTGCGGTTCGGGTCGTACTCGATGTGCGCGACCTTGGCCGGGATGCCGTCCTTGTCCAGGCGACGGAAGTCGATCAGACGGTAGGCACGCTTGTGGCCGCCACCGCGGTGGCGAGTCGTGATGCGACCGTGCGCATTACGACCGCCCTTGCTGTGCAGCGGGCGGATCAGCGACTTCTCGGGGGTCGACCGAGTGATCTCAGCGAAGTCCGAGACGCTGGAGCCACGACGGCCCGGCGTAGTCGGCTTGTACTTACGGATTGCCATGAGTTCTTCTCTGCTTTCTGGATTCCCAGGCGCTTACGCGACCGGGCCTCCGAAGATCTCGATGGGCTTGCTGTCGGCCGAGATGGTCACGAGCGCGCGCTTGGTGTCCTTGCGCTTGCCGTAACCGAAGCGGGTCCGCTTGCGCTTGCCCTGACGGTTGGCGGTGTTGACGCTGGTCACCTTCACACCGAAGACCTTCTCGACGGCGATCTTGATCTGCGTCTTGTTGGAATCCGGGTGCACGATGAAGGTGTAGGTACCTTCCTCGATCAGTCCGTAGGACTTCTCCGAGATGACCGGCGCCAGCAGAATGTCGCGGGGGTCGGCGATCGTGGTCACTTGCTTTCCTCCTGTGCTGCTTCGGCGGGGCCGTGCACGAAGGCGTTCAAGGCCTCGACGCTGAACACCACTTCGTCGCTTTCCAGCACGTCGTAGGTGTTGAGCTGATCCGGCGCGATCGGGTGCACGAACTCCAGGTTCTGCACGCTCTTCCAGCCCGCGATGTCCTCACGTCCGAGGACGAGCAGGAACTTCTTCCGGTCCGACAGCTCGGACAGGAACGACTTCGCGGTCTTGGTCGACGGGGTCTGACCCGAGACCAGTTCGGTGATCACGTGGATGCGCTCGTTGCGCGCACGATCCGAGAGGGCGCCACGCAGCGCGGCGCGGATCATCTTCTTGGGGGTGCGCTGGCTGTAGTCACGCGGCTGCGGACCGTGCACGGTGCCACCACCGGTGAACTGCGGCGCGCGGGTCGAGCCCTGACGGGCGCGGCCGGTGCCCTTCTGGCGGTACGGCTTCTTGCCACCACCGGAGACCTCGCCGCGCGTCTTCGTCGCGTGCGTGCCCTGGCGTGCGGCAGCGAGCTGCGCGACGACGACCTGGTGCATCAGCGAGATGTTCGCGGTGGCATCGAAGATCTCCGCGGGGAGCTCGACGGTGCCGTTGGTCTTGCCGCCGAGTTCCTTGACCGGGAGGGTCAGGTTGGTCTTCTTCTCGACGCTGGTCATGCGTGCGCACCACCCTTCACTGCGCTCTTGACGGTCACGACGCTGCCCTTGCGACCCGGGATCGCGCCCTTGATCAGCAGCAGGCCGTTCTCGGCGTCGACCTTGTGCACCGACAGGTTCTGCGTGGTGACGCGGTCGTTACCCATGCGACCCGACATGCGCATGCCCTTGAACACGCGGCCGGGGGTGGCGCAGCCACCGATGGAACCCGGGCGACGGTGCACCGCCTGTGCACCGTGCGAAGCGCCCTGACCACGGAAGCCGTGGCGCTTCATGGTGCCTGCGAAGCCCTTGCCCTTGCTGGTGCCGGTGACGTCGACGTAGGCGCCCTCTTCGAAGACATCGGCGTTGATCTCCTGGCCGACCTCGAAGGTGGAGGCGTCCGCGACGCGGATCTCGGCGACGTGGCGGCGCGGGGTGACACCGGCCTTGGCGAACTGACCGGAAACCGGCTTGTTCACCTTGCGCGGGTCGATGGCGCCGAAAGCGACCTGGACGGCGCTGTAGCCGTCGCGCTCCACGGTGCGGATCTGGGTAACGACGTTCGGTCCGGCCTTGATGACGGTTACGGGGACGACACGGTTCTTGTCGTCGAACACCTGGGTCATACCGAGCTTGGTGCCCAGGATGCCGGCCGCCGGCCTGTTCTTGTTGTCAGTCATATCTCGAGTCCCCGTCACTGAATGTTGACGTCGACGCTGGCCGGCAGGTCGATGCGCATAAGGGCATCAACCGTCTTCGGCGTCGGGTCGAGGATGTCGATCAGCCGCTTGTGCGTCCGCATCTCGAAGTGCTCGCGCGAGTCCTTGTACTTGTGCGGCGAACGGATGACGCAGTACACGTTCTTTTCGGTCGGCAACGGCACCGGCCCGACCACACGGGCCCCGGTGCGGGTCACCGTCTCCACGATCTTGCGCGCGGACGCGTCGATCGCTTCGTGGTCATAGGCCTTGAGCCTGATGCGGATCTTCTGTCCCGCCACGCTAAGTGTCCTTTTCTCCGCTTATCGTTCGTGGTCCGGAAGCCGGCTTCCGTACCACCTTCAATTGCACAGCCCGAACACACGAAGACGTCCCAGCCCGATCGGGTCAAGCCCGGTGACGGCAGCCTGCGTAACCACGCAGGGCCCCCGCTCGGGCAAGATCCAACACCGTGAGACCGCGACCGGGCACCGCCCGATCCTCGCCGCTGTTCATCTGTCATGGTTCTCCGGTCCACGCGGTCGGGCGTGTCGCGCCGATCTTTGATCGGAATTCAACGCAGCCGCTCATTCCTCGGCCCCGGTTCGAAACTTCACCTGGCCTGGAACGTTTGTCCCGGACGTACCCACGCTGGATGTCCAGCGAGGTACACGATTGGGTGTTGCTCGCCTCGCCACCCGCCACAACCGCCGAACGGCATGACCCGGTGCAAGGCAACCCGAACAGTATGCCCGACCGCGTTGGCGACTTCAAATCCGCCCCCTACCAACGGTTCGCCAGCAGGTCAGGGTGCGAATCCCGGGCGCGCCCCGACCCTACCGCAGACAAACTTACTTCTGAGTAAGATAGAGCCATGACGAAACCGACCGCGACTCATCGGATCTGGAACAAGCTGCCGGACAACCGGCTGGGGCACACCCTGTTCTCGCTCGGCATGGTGGCCCGGGTGCCCTACTTCGGGACGGTGCTGCCGAGCGTCGTGCGGCTGGAGCCCGGACTGTGCGAGGTGACCTCGCCGAAGTGGTTCGGCATCCACAACCACCTGGGCACCTTCCACGCGATCGCGGCCTGCAACCTGGCCGAGGTGGCCATGGGCATGCTGAGCGAGGCCACGGTGCCCGACACGCACCGCTGGATTCCCAAGGCCATGAATGTGCAGTACCTGGCCAAGGCCGAGACCGGTCTGCGCGCGGTGGCGAAGCTGGCCGAGGTGCCCGACTTCACCCGGATCACCGAGGGGCAGGAGTTGACCGTTCCGGTGTCCATCTACGACAAGCACGGCCTCGAGGTCGTGCACGCCGACATCACCACTTGGATCACCCCCAAGTAGATGCCCTGCGGGACGCGGTGTTGCGGACGGACGGACGGAGCGGTTTGAATGCGAGGCATGGGTGACAGTGCGGTCCGGGAATTCGACCTTTGCGTGGTCGGGCTCGGACCGACCGGCCGAGCGCTGGCGCATCGTGCCATGCGCGCCGGGTTCCGTGTCGCCGCCGTCGATCCGCGGCCGGAGCGGCTCTGGCCGCCGACGTTCTCCTGCTGGATCGATGAACTGCCGGAGTGGTTGCCGTCGAGCGCCATTGCCGCGCGCATTCCGAAGCCGACGGTCTGGACAAAGGCCGAGCGTCGGATCGACCGCCCCTACTGCGTGCTGTCGAAAACCGGACTGCGCGATGCACTGCCGCTCGACGACGCCACCGTTGTCGCCGGGCGGGCCACTCGCGTCGAGGCCAACGTGGTGGAACTCGCGGACGACACGATCCTCAGGGCCGCAACGGTTTTCGATACCCGCGGGCTGCCGACGCTCGGACGGCGTCGCGCGGCAAGCGCGCACGGCATCTTCGTCGACGCCGAAACCGCCGCGCCCATGATGACCGAGGGCGAGGGACTGCTGCTCGATTGGCGTCCGGAGAACGGCGCGGGACCGGATGAGCCGCCGTCGTTCCTCTATGCCGTCCCGCTCGGCGACGGCACGGTGATCTTCGAGGAGACCAGCCTCGGCCTGCGCGGCGGCATGCCGCAGCACGAGTTGCGCAGACGCACCCTGAACCGCCTTGCCGCACACGGCATTCGGCTCACCGGCGCCGAGCCGACCGAGGCCGCGCACTACTCACTGGACCAGCCACCCCCGAAAAAGGGGACCGCCCAAGCGATTCCGTTCGGCTCCCGCGGCGGCATGATGCATCCCTGCACCGGCTACAGCGTCGCCGATTCGCTGGCCCTGGTCGACACCGCCGTCGCCGCCCTCCGGCAAGGCCGCGACCCCATTGCCGAACTCTGGCCGTGGCAGGCCCGGCTGGTGTACTGGATGCGCATGCGCGGCCTCTGGGGCATGGGCCGCCTGACCACCGAACAGTCCATCGCCATGTTCGACGCCTTCTTCAACGCCTCGCCGCGCGGCCAGCGCGCCCTGCTCTCCGCCCATGACGACTACACCGTCCTCGGCGCCGTCCTCTTCAACACCGTCGCCCGCACCTGGCCGTTCCGCTGGCGCTACGACTTGGTCGGCTGGACGAATCGAAACCGCTGGGTCGGTTTCGACTTCGCCGCAGCCGACTGCGAAGAGGGCCGGATCGGCTGACGAAGGTCAGGCGCCGGTTTCGGCGGCGCGTTGGTAGCCGCGGATCGCCGGATACGCGAACACGACGATGAGCCCGAGCACCCAGGCGACGGTCTTCAACAGGGGTTCGGCGACGGCACCGCCGTAGGACAGTCCCTTCATCGCATCGATGGCGCAGCTCATCGGCTGATTCGCGACCACGTCCTGCAACCACACCGGATAGGCGATCACCGGCACGAACCCGGAATTGAAGAACATCAGCAGGGTATTGACGATGCCGATAATGCTCACCAGCATGACGCCCTCGGTGATGGTCGCGAGCGCCGTGACCAGCACCGCGAAGCCGACGCCGAACAGCACCGGAATGCCGACCAACGCGACGGCCGCCAACGGCCCCTGCCCGAAACGGAAGCCGAGGGTGAAGCCGACCGCGATCACGAACAGCGTGGTGACCAGCACTCGGATCGCCTCGGCGAACAGTCTGCCGGTCAGCCCGGCCGCCCGATGCACCGGCATGGTCCAGAACCGACCGAGCAGTCCGGTGAACTTCTCACCCTTGAAGCCGAGTGCGCTGACCACCGCACCGGACATCGCCGCGACCAACGTGATCAGCGCGACCTGTCCGTAGATGCTCGGCTTACCGGTGGCCGCGGTGATCGAATTGCCGAGCACGACGCGGAACATGAAAAGCGTCAGCGCCGGATAGATCAGGGTCTGGATGGTGGTCGCGGGATCGCGCGCCCACACCAGCAGCAGCCGCTTGCACTGGATCAGGCTGTGCGTGATCCAGGTCGACAGCGCGCGTTCGGATGGCGTGGCCACCCGCGGCAGCGGGTCGAATCCGTCCACCTCGGTGCGCTCCAAGGTCTCGACAGAACTCATGACCGCCTCACACTCGCCCAGATCGCCAACGGAGTAAAGACGATCGCCATACCGCCCAGCCAGGTCAGCGGCACCCACAGCACACCCCAGGTCACCCCGTCATGGGCCATATCGCGCAGCGCGAAGGAGAACTGGGAGATCGGCTGATTGCGCACGAACGGCCGGATCCACATCGGAAAACTGCGCTCCGGGACGAATCCGCAGGACAGCATGCCGAAGATCAGGGTGGGCAGCGTCAGTGCCTGACTCAGCGATTCCGGACTCTTGGTCAGGCTGCCGAGCGCGTCCGCGCCGAGTGCGAGCACGGTGCCGACCGCGAGCGAGAACACGCAGAACAACACGGCCTGACCGAGTCCGGCGACGAACCGGAAGCCGATCATGTAGCCGAAGATGATCGCCGCGGTCAGCGCGGTCAGCGAACGCACCAGTCCCGCGCCGATCCGCGCGCTCAACGGCACCAGCATGCCGATCGGCATCGTCTGCAGTCGGGTGCTCAGACCGGTCAGCGCCTCGTATGCGGACAGCTGCGCATTCGACATCATCGTGAACGCCATGGTCTGCAGCACGATGATCGGCATGACGAACTGGGCATAGTCGATGCCCTGGAACTTCATGACGTAGCGCAGCGGCAGATAGAAGCCGAGCGTGAACACCAGCGGGGTGATCATCGCGACGATCAGTTCACCCTTGACGGCCATGGTCCGCACGATGCGTCCGGATAGCGCCCGCCACTGTGCGAAGTAGGAGATCCTGGCCGCGGGCAGCTCGGCGAAGAGCAGTGCCGAATCGGCCCGCTCGACGGTGGTGGAACTCACGATTGCGCCTCGCTGGCGCTCGGCTCCATCGTGACTTCCAGTCCTGTGTTGATGGTTCGCTCGCTCACGCGTGGCCGCCCGAATGGCCGGTGATGGAGAGGAAGACGTCGTCGAGCGAGGGCCTGCGCAGCGCGATATCGGCCAGTTTGATCCCGGCGGCGTCGAGCCTGCGCAATGCCTCGGACAGCGTGCCCGCGCCGTCGGGTGCGGGAATCGAGATCCGGTCGCCGCCATCGACGTCGGCGAGTACGGCGGCGGGCACCAGATCACCGAGTGCGTTGGCGGCCTTGCCGAGCTGACCCGGATCCAGCGGCACCACCTCGCAGTAGTTGCCGCCGGTCTTCTCCTTGAGTTCGTCGGCGGTGCCCTCGGCGATCACCGTGCCCTTATCGATGACGATGATGTTGTCGCTGAGCACATCGGCTTCCTCGAGGTACTGCGTGGTGAGCAGCACCGTGATGCCCTGATTCTTCAGCGCGGTCACCAGATCCCACACGCCCTGCCTGCTGCGCGGATCCAGACCGGTGGTCGGCTCGTCGAGGAACACCACCTCAGGACGGACCACCAGTCCGCAGGCGATATCGACCCGACGACGCATACCGCCGGAATAGTGGCGCACCGCGCGACGGCCCGCGTGCACCAGATCGAATTCCTCGAGCAGGGTGTCGGCGCGCTTGCGGGCGGCCGATTTGCCCAGGCCCATGAGCCGACCGAACAATTCCAGGTTCTCCCGGCCGGAGAGGTTCTCGTCGAGCGCGGCGTACTGGCCGGTCATCATGATCGAGCGGCGCACACCCGCCGGATCCTTCAGCACATCGTGGCCCGCGACCACGGCGGTGCCGGAGTCCGGGCGCAGCAGGGTCGACAGCACTTTGACCATGGTGGTCTTGCCAGCACCGTTGGGCCCGAGGATGCCGAGCACGCTGGCCCGCTCTGCGGTGAAGCTGATGCCCTGCAGCGCGTGCACATCGCCGAATGACTTCCGGACATCCGCAACCGCGACCGCGACGTCACCACCACCATCGATGGGTGGTGGCTCGCTGGTATGCGAATCCGCTTGGTTCAAGCTCGGCATCAACTCTCCACTGTGTCTGATCGGCGGCGTTCGCGGGGCCTCGGCGGCGACCGCGGGTCGCCAAGAGCGTGGGCATGAATACGTCCCGGTTGGTGATCCCTGCCGCCAAGCGTGATGTTACCGGCAGAGGCATCCGCGCACGGCCGACCGCGTCATACCCAGCGACCCGCGACCTAACTGTGTCCTTACTCACATTTCTTCCGGCCGATCCACTCGACCCGAGAACGTCGCTGGTGGCGGCCCTCGAGGGGCAGCGTAGGGGCGGTAGCGACACCTTGTCCGGCCGTCGCGGCGACCATAGTCTGCTAGACGGGGGAAAACGCACTAACTCGTTTGCGGCAGCGCTGTTTCGCCAAGCGTTCAGCGGCTGCGGCGGATCGACCCTGCGAGAGGTGACCATGGCCGAGACCGCGCAGCCGAGGCTGGCAGCGCATACGGGAGGATCGGGCCGACCGAACGTGCTGACGTCCTATGACCCGCGCACCGGCGAGATCGTCGGCAACTATGCCGTGATGGGCGCGGGCGAAATCAACCGCACCGTGCGCGCCGCACGCTCCGCCGAAAAATGGTGGGCGGAACTGGGATTCAGCGCTCGCAAACGCTGGCTACTGGACTGGAAACGCAGTATCGCCAGGCGCGCAGGCGAATTGGTGGAAATCCTGTGCGAGGAAACCGGAAAACCACAGGCGGACGCGGTAATCGAGGTGATGCTCGCCGTCGAGAATCTGGATTGGGCGGCCCGCAATGCCGCGCGCGTGCTGGATCGGCGCAAGCTCGGCTCCACCTGGCTGACCCGCAATCAGCACGCGTCGGTCGGCTATCTGCCGCTCGGCGTCGTCGGGGTGCTCGGACCGTGGAACAATCCGGTCTTCACCCCGATGGGCTCGATCGCCTACGCGATGGCCGCGGGCAATGCCGTGGTGTTCAAACCCGATGAGCTGACCACCGGCGTCGGGGTCTGGCTGGCCGACAGCTGGAACAAGCTCGCGCCGAATCAGCCTGTGCTGCAGGTCGTTACCGGCGATCACGCCACCACCGCGTCGCTGTGCCGCGCCAAGGTGGACAAGATCGCCTATGCCGGTTCGGATGCGGGCGGGCGCGAGGTGATCACGCTGTGCGCGCAGACCCTGACACCGGTGGTGGTCGAGCGGAACGGCAAGGGCACCATGGTGGTTCACGTCGACGCCAAACTCGCCGAGGCCGCCGAGGCCGCGGTGTTCGGCGCGATGGCCAATGCGGGCCAGAACTCCACCGGCATCCAGCGGGCCTACGTCGCCAATTCCGTCTACGACCGATTCCTGGAACTGGTAGTCGAGCAGGCGCGGCGGCTGCGGCCCGGCGCGGACAAGCGCGCGTCCTACGGTCCGATGATTCTGGAATCGCAGGTCGACGTGGTGCGCAAACAGGTGCGCGACGCACTGGCCAGAGGCGGACGCGCGGTGGTCGGCGGGCTGGATTCGATTCGCGATCCCTACATCGAACCGATCGTGTTGGCCGAGGTGCCGGAGGAGAGCGTCGCGATCACCGGCGAGGGTATCGGGCCGCTGCTGATCGTCAACAGGGTGGCAAATATGGACGAGGCGGCGCAGCGAATCAATGCGGTCGGCAACGGTGTCGCGGTGTCGGTGTTCACCCGGGACGTGCACGGTATCGAATCCTTCGCCGAGCAGCTGCGGGTCGGCGTTGTGACCATCAATTCTTCGAGCACCTACGCCGGGATTCCGGCGCTGCCGTTCGGCGGGGTCGGCGAATACGGGCAGGGACACCATCACGGCGATCAGGGACTGCGCGAGTTCAGCCGGACGCTGGCGATCGCGCGCAAGCGGTATCGCGCGGCGGTGAACCTGTCCACCTTCGACCGGCACCCACGGCATCTGCGCACGGCCAAGACCATCTTCCGGATACGCCACGGCTGA
>NZ_BDBY01000344.1 GCF_001613225.1 Nocardia pseudovaccinii NBRC 100343 | reverse complement strand
GCTCCGTCGTGGTCGCGGACGACGGACCGTTCGACACTCGAAGCACACCCACCAGACAGACAAGTCCCGCACCTACGGCGCATGCGTTTCGGCCACCCGGACCCGAGACGGACCACGAACGTCGCTCTCGAGACTCACTCCGTAGTCGTTGCGTCGGCGATGGAAGCGTCACCCCAAGAGGACGGCCTCCATCAGGGCGCGGACGCGGGCCAGTTGTTCGGGCCGGGGATCGAATTTGGTCAACCGGCCCACGTCGATGATCTGAGCGATGGCGGCGTGCACGCGGAAGCGCGCCTCCACCGGATCGCCGTCGAGTAGGTTGGCCCACTCCAGCACGTTCTGGCGTTGGATGGCGCGCAGCTTGTGCTGTTCGGCCTGCGGCAGATTGCTGAATTCGGCGTAGTAGACCGGCATGATCTCCGGCATCGAGAAGGTGAGCCGGGCCTGGCGGTAGGCGATGCGCCGGACCGCGTCCGGACGGCTGGTGGCCTCGGCCAGCGCCTCGGTGATCGCGATGGCCACCCGGTCGCCGGTGCGATGGAAGGCGGCGGCGAGCAGGTCGGCCTTGCTGGTGAAGTACCGGTAGACGCTGGAGGCGTTGATGCCGACGGCCGCGCCGATTTCCTCGATGCTGGCCTCGTGATAGCCCTGGCGACCGAAGATCCGGATCGCCTCGGTGAGCAGTTGTTCGCGTTTCGAGGTGACCGGCAGGCCGCGGGCGGCCGGTCCGAGCTGGGGCTCGGTCGGTGCGGGCGGCAGTTCGGCGCGCAGGATCGACCAGCTCATCTCGCGCAGCAGCGGCATCAGCCGGGCGGTGGCGAGCGTGGTGCGATGCGAGGAGATGCTGGCGACGGCGCTGAGCACCCCGGCGGCGAGCATCGCGACATCGGCGGGCGGTGCGGTGGGGCGCAACTGTGCGATCGGTTCGGCCAGCGTCGCGTTGAGCGCGTCGTACACCTTCCTGATCCGGGCGCGGTCCTCGGCCTCCAGGTAGCGCCGCTCCCAGCGGTACAGTCCGGCCTCGCGGCGGATATCGATGGTGTGTTCGCTGATCGCCTTGATCAGTGCGTCGAGCCTGGGTTCGGGCTCCAGATCCGGGTTGTCGGCGGCGCGGGCGACCTGCAGCAGGTGCAGTGCGCCTTCTTCGGCGGCCGCGACCAGCAGCGCGTACTTGTTCGCGAAGTGGCGATACAGCGCGGGCCCCGAGATGCCGACCTCAGCGGCGATCTCGTCGACGCCGACCGGGTAATACCCGCGTTCGCTGAACGCGCGCGCGGCGGCACGGATGATCTGGACCTTGCGATCCTTCGGGCGACGCCGCACCGGCTCCGCGCCGGTCCTGCTCGCACCCGCGTCAGGCCGCGCGGAAGCGAGACCGACCTCGCTGCGATCCGCGACCATGTAGCTCTCCGTTCCGGTACGGCGCCGCTGGTTGACAGCGCCGGACAAATCATCCTAAGTTAACCACAATTCGCAAAGTTAACCACCATTCATGGTTCCCGCCAGCGATTGCTTGCAGATCGCTCGAAAGAACCAGGCCCGCTGAATTCCAGATCAGGAGCACCAAATGAGCCAACCGGATTCCGCGACCACACCCGCGGGTTTCAGTGCCGTCCACGACGGCAAGGTGCTCCGGGTCACGATCACCAAGCCCAAGCGCAAGAACGCCATCGACTACGACACGATGATCGCCCTCGGTGACACCTTCCTCGCCGCCGCCGAGGACCGCTCGGTGCGGGTGATCGTACTGACCGGCGAGGGCGGCGACTTCTGCACCGGCGCCGATCTTGCCGCATCGGCCGCCGAGGCGCAGCGCGGCATCACCTCGGACATGGTGATGGATGTCGCCAACCGGCTCGTGAAAGCCATTGTGGACGCACCGATTCCGGTCATCGCCCGGGTAAAGGGCGCGGCCGCGGGTGTCGGCGTCGGCATCGCGCTTGCCGCCGATCTGGTCTACGCGGCCGAGGATTCCTACCTGCTGCTCGCCTTCATCAATATCGGCCTGATGCCCGACGGCGGTGCGGCAGCCATGGTCGCCGCCGCGGCCGGACGTCCGCTGGCCGCCGAAATGGCCCTGCTCGGCGAACGACTCCCCGCGCCTGCGGCCAAGGCGGCCGGACTGTTCACCGCCGTGGTTCCCGAGGACGAACTCGACGCAAAGGTCGAGGCGGCGGCAGCCAAGATCGCCGCGGGCCCGCGCCGTGCCCTCGAACTCACCAAGAAGGCGCTCAACGCCGCAACCCTCTCGGCGCTTGACGCCGCTCTCGCAGCCGAAAAGACCGGCCAGAGCGAACTGCTCCAATCCCCCGACTTCTTCGAGGGCGCGACCGCCATGCTCACCAAGCGCAAGCCGGTCTTCGCCGACTGATCGCACGAATCGGGCGCGCCGTGATCCCGGACACAAGCGCACCCGCACAAGCGACTATGTTGATCGGCTATGGCTTACCTGGTTACCGGAGCAACTGGGTTCATCGGTCGATTTCTTATTCCCGAGCTACTGAAACGGGAGGGGGATATTCATGTACTGGTCCGGCCGGGGGTCGATTCGGCGGACCGGTACACCTGTTGCGCTCGGGAGTGGATGGGTGGCGAGCGGGTGCGGCCGGTGCGCGGGGATATGGGTGCGCCCGGGCTCGGCATCGATCCGGCGTGGATCGCCGAGCATCGAGGGTCGATCGACCATGTCTTCCATCTGGCGTCGGGCTATGACCTCGCCGAAGGTGGCGGCGGCACCAGACATGTCGTCGATGTCGCGGGGCGGCTGAACGCCACTCTGCTGCACCATGTCTCGACGGTTGACGTGGCGGGCGGGTTCGACGGGTTGTTCACCGAGGACATGTTCGACGAGGGCCAGGTGCTGAGTTCGCCCATGCAGCGGGCGAAATTCGAGGCCGAGAAGATCGTGCGCGAATCCGAGTTGGGCTGGCGCATCTATCGGCCATCGATCGTAATCGGCCATTCGCGCACCGGTGAGATCGATCGAATCGACGGGCCCTACTACTTCTTCCGGCTGCTGCGGATGGCCGCGCAGCTGCCGAGGATCCTGCCGGTGCTGGTGCCGAAGCTGGGTGAAACCAATATGGTCCCGGTCGATTTCGTGGCTCGCGCACTGGCCCATATCGCACACCGCCCCGACTCGATCCGCACCACCTACCACCTGGCCGATCCGCGCAGGCAGAGCGCCGCCGAGGCGCTGAATCTGTTCGCCGACGAGGCCGGTGCACCGCATCTGGTGGAGGTGATGCCCAAGCGCACCCTGGAGATGATGCTGCGCGTGCCCGGCACGAGCTGGCTGCTCCCGCGCGTCGGCGTCCCCCAGGATGTGTTGGAGCACAGCGAATTCAGCTGCTGGTTCGACTGCCGCAATGCCACCGCCGCACTCGCGGGCACCGATATCAAGGTGCAGCCGCTGGCCGCCTATGCGCCGCTGATCTGGAAATACTGGATCGAGAATTGGGTCTGATCACCCTGCCTGCTCGTATTCGGCTCTGGCCGCGTCGATTTCATCGATATGCTCGATGGCCCAGGCGCGCAGCACATCAACGGCGGCGCTGAGGCTGCGACCGAGCGGCGTCAGCGTGTATTCGACGGTGACCGGCACGGTCGGATACACCGTGCGCGACACCATGCCGTCGCGCTCCAAGCCGCGCAGCGTCTGGGTGAGCATCTTCTGCGTGATGCCCTGCACCTGCCTGCGCAACTCCGAGAAGCGCAGCGTGCCCGGCTTCAGGGCCAGCAACACGAGCCCGGTCCAGCGTTCACCGAGCCGGTCGAAGACCGCACGGGACGGACAGTTCAGATCGAAGATGTCGTATGCCATGGGATCGTTGGTATCCACCAGGTACCTATACCACTAATTACTGCCTTCTTTCATCTGGAAACCAACCCTCTTAGTGTCGTTTTCATCGCAACGACCACGAGGAAGTCAGATGAAAGCCCTTGCAGCAACCGGTGATCGGACCTTGGTGCGGTTCACCGACACCCCCGAACCCACAGCGGCCGCCGATGCCGTGATCGTCCAGGTCGAGGCATTCTCGGTGAACCGCGGCGAGATTCTCGCCATGACCGGCGCCTACGGCACGCCGACCGCACCGGGCACCGTCATGGGACAGGACGTCGTCGGCCGGGTCAGCACGGCCGCCGCCGACGGCTCGGGGCCAGCCGTCGGCACCCGCGTGGTCGGTCATGCCGAGGGCGGTGGGTGGGCCGAGCGGGTGGCCGTCCCGACCGCCGCACTGGCCGAGTTGCCCGACACCGTCACCGCCACTACCGCGGCAGCTTTGCCACTCGCGGGTTTGACCGCATTGCGTCTACTCCGGCACGTCGAGGCCCCGGCGGGCAAGCAGGCGCTGATCACCGGCGCATCCGGCGGAGTCGGTCACTACCTGGTGGAATTGGCAACGGCCGCAGGCATTTCGGTGACCGCGGTGGCCGCCTCGCACCAGCGCGGCGCCCGGCTGGCCGAACTCGGCGCGGCAGCCGTCGTCCATGATGTCGCGGGCGCCGACGGTCCCTTCGACGTCATCTTCGAATCGGTCGGCGGCGATGTCTTCGCGGCCGCGCTCGCCCGGATCGCGCCCGGCGGCACCGTGCTGTGGTTCGGTCAGGCGAGCCTGCACCCGATCCGGCTCAGCTTCTTCGAATACCTGACGGTCTCGCCGTTCACGCTGCGGCATTTCCCGCACTGGGTCGCCGACACCACCGATGCCGAGGATCTGCGCGTCCTTGTCGACCTGACGGCCACCGGCCGCCTGCATCCGGAGCTGGGTAGGGTCGCCGACTGGGCCGAAACGGCAAGCGTACTCACCGATCTGAACAACCGCAGGATCCGCGGCAACGCGATCCTTACCATCGACGCCTGAAGGAGCGATCATGTCGACCACCGAGCAGACCCGCGCCACCATCCTGGCCTATATCGAGGCACTCGGATCCGGTGACGCCGAACGCGCCGCAGGCTTCTTCACCCCGGATTCGACCTGGACCCTGTTCGGCGACCTGCCGACCGCGCGCACCTGGACCGGACCGGAGGAGATCTTCGGGCAATTCGTCGCGCAGATGATCGAGCGGATGGACGCGTCACAGCCGATCGGCCAGGAGGTGCGGACCGTGCTGGCCGACGGCGCGCAGGCGGTCGCCGAATGGACCACCCGCGCGACCACCGAGGCGGGCGAACCGTACGTCAACAATGTGGCGATCGTCTTCCGGGTCGAGGACGGCAAGATCGCCGAGGCCCGTGAGTATTTCGATACGGGCTATGCGCAGCGCATGCTGTTCGCCTAATTGCCCGTGACGGTCAAGTAGATCAGTGCCACATTCAGCAGGCTGATGATGACGGCGACCAGCCAGGCCAGGCCGGTGGTCACCCGGTGGTTGACATCGGCGCCCATCAGTATGCGGTCGCTGGTGAAGCGGACCAGCGGGATGAGGGCGAACGGGATGCCGAACGACAGCACCACCTGCGAAATGATCAGTGCGCGAGTGGGATCGATGCCGAGGGCGAGGATGCCGATGGCCGGTACCAGCGTGACCAGACGACGGGCCAACAGCGGAATCTTGCGGCGCAGTAGACCTTCCATAATCATCGCGCCCGCGTACGCCCCGACCGACGTCGATGCCAGGCCGGAGGCCAGCAGACCGATCGCCAGCAGCAGGGCGGCGACAGGGCCGAGCGCATCGCCGACAGCGGCGTGCGCGTCTTCGAGGGTTTCGATGTTCTCGCGGCCCCGCAAGGTATTCGCGGCCATCAGCAGCATGGCCATATTGACCGTGCCCGCCAGCACCATCGCGAGTCCGACATCGTATCGGGTGATCCGCAGCAGCCGAGTCCGCAGCGGACCGACCTCGGGCTGACCGTGCCGGTCCCGGGCCAGTCCGGAGTGCAGGTACACCGCGTGCGGCATCACGGTCGCGCCGATCATGGCGGCCGCCAGCAGCACGCTCTCAGAACCCTGGAACCGCGGCAGCAGACCACCGACGGTGCCGGAGACCGACGGCGGCGAAATCACGACGCTGGCCAGGAAGCCGATGGCGATGACGGCGAGCAGACCGGTGATGACCCGCTCGAACGGCTTCTGCCCGCGATGGTTCTGCACCAGCAGCAGCGCCATCGAGACCACGCCGGTGATCACGCCGCCGACCAGCAGCGGCAGATCGAAGAGCAGCTTCAGCGCGATCGCGCCGCCGACCACCTCGGCCAGGTCGGTGGCCATCGCGACGGTTTCCGCCTGCACCCAATAGGCAAGGCGCACCGGACGACTCGACTTGGACCGCACCGCCTCCGGTAGCGACATACCGGTGACCAACCCCAGCTTCGCCGACAGGAACTGCACCAGTCCGGCCATCACATTGGCCATCACGATGACCCACACCAGTAGGTAGCCGAACTGGGCGCCCGCGCTGATATTCGACGCCACATTGCCGGGATCGACATAGGCGATGGCCGCTACGAAGGCCGGACCGAGCAAGACGCTGACAGATCTCGCCCGGGTCGTCGCGTTCCGCGCCGACTCGACCAGGGTTGTACTCATAGAACAGAATTTTACGGGTTCCCGAACTTTTTGTTTAGCACTATCTATAAAAAACAGACCGCCCCGATTGTGCGATAGCGCACAATCGGGGCGGTCGGCTGGAAGTCGTTGGGATCAGCTCAGATGCCGAGGCCCTTGGCGAGGGTGGGCCAGGAGGCGTGCAGCTCGTCGTTCCAGTAGCCCCATGAGTGGGTGCCGTTGGGGCGGAAGTTGAAGGTGGCTGGGATACCCAGCGAGTCCAGCTTCGTCTTCATGTTGTTGGTGCAGTAGTTGGTGCCCGCCTCGATGACGCCGCCGATCAGGATCTGGTTGGCCAGACCGCCGGGGCCGGGAAGGGTGTACTCACCGTTGAGGGTGTCGTACGGGCCGGGCAAACCGTTGCCGGTCGAGATGTAGAGATCCGTTCCGCGAAGCCCCTCGGCATTGACGTAGGGGTCGTTCGCCACCCAGTCCGGCCCGCCGACCGGGCCCCACATGTTGTCGACATTGCCGCCGCCCCAGGTCTCGACGGTCAGCTTGACGAACTCCGAGCCGACCGGATCACTGGTCTGGGCGCAGCCGCTGTAGGCCGCGGCGGCCTTGTACAGGCCCGGCTTGGCGATCGGCAGCGCGAGCACGGTGGTGCCCGAGGTGGACAGGCCCGCGATGGCGTTGGTGCCGTTCGTGCCGAGCGCGCCGTCGATCAGCGGCGGCAGTTCCTCGGTGAAGAAGGTCTTCCACTTGTTGCGGCCGAGTACCGGATCATCCTTGATCCAGTCGGTGTAGTAGCTCCACTTGCCACCGATGGGCTGGACCACATTGACGTTCTTGTCGCCGAGGAACTTCAGCGCATCGGTCTTGGCCACCCAGGACGCGCTGTCCTCACCGCCGCCCGCACCGTTGAGCAGGTAGAGCACCGGACGTGGCACCGAGGCGTCGGCGGGCCGCTGCACGTCGATCGGGAAGGTCCGGTCCATGGCCGCGGACCAGACGTACAGGCGGATGCTGCGGTCGTCCTTGTACTCGGCCTTGGTGATCTTCGAGCCGTCCGGCGCGACCGGGTTCGCCAGCAGCGTCTTCGAATCGATGATCGGATCAGCCGTCGCGGTAGATGCGCCGAAGCCGGACATGACTCCCGCGAATACCGCGGTTGCCGCGATCACCGCCGCCGCACGTGTGCCGCGACGCCGGATCAGACTACGCATCAATTTCACACCTTCACTTCGTATCGTGATTACGGGAGGGCTTCCCCTGGCCGCGGGCATGCACCGCGGCCGACCATACGGCCTATTTAGTCGTGACGATAGTGGACATCGTTACCGCAATGTTGCTCCATCATGCCTCAGCGGCCGGAATGTGATCATGGTCGCCCCGGATATCGCTGACCGTATTCGGCCAGTCCGCCGAGGGCCCGGATCCAGTGTTCGGCGAAAGTCTTGACCTCGTCACCACCGAATACCTCGGCCGCGTAGTCGAAGCGCACGAGCAGGCCCTCGGCGGTGGCGTCGGCGGTGATATCGAGCAGCAGATCAGCGGCCGGTGCGTCGGTGTGCACGCGGGCCGGGCGCAGATCTCTGTAACGCAACGCACACCGACCGGCGGGGAGTGCGGTCAGGGCGGCGGCGGTATCGGGATTGAGATAGCGCAGCAGGCCGTAACCGACCCCATAGGACGGCACGGCACCGGTGAGCCGTTTGACCTGCTCGATCGCGACACCCGCTGCCCGGCCACCGACCAGCGCATCTTGGATGTTCACACCATCCAGTTGCAGCGGGAGCGGGTAGTCGGTGGTGAAGGCGCCGACGAGGGTGTCGGTCTCGGCCAGCGACCGGCTATCGGCGTGCAGCCGGACCACCGGGCCCATCGCCTCGGTGACGGTTTCGCCAGCGGAGGTGATCTGTGCGATCGCCAGCGCGGTGAGCAGCACTTCGTCGATACCGGCACCGTGCGCGGCGGCCGCGGCGACGACGGCGGCGGTGCCCTCGGTGGTGATGGTCAGCGAAACCCGGCGCCGCGCTCGCAGGTTCTTGTTCGTGGCACCGGCCTTGGCGGCGGGGACCGCGCTCAAGGTGTGGTGCCACCACGCCACTTCCTCGATAGCCGCTGGGCCGCTCGCACCCTCGGACAGCACCCGGAGCAGGTCGGACAGTCCGGCCTCGGGAACGGCGGGCGAGCGGTGCCTGCCACGCGACCAGGCCAGCGACAGCTTGTCGATGATGGTGCGCCAGGAGGTGTCGTCCACGACCAGGCCGTTGGCGACGATCACCATGGTCGAGGGCACCTCGCGGCCGCCGACCAGTACGAAGCGGATATTGCGGCCATGGACCGGGTCGAGTTCGGTGGCGACGGCACGCACCACATCGTCGATCGGCGGCGGCGTCTGCTCGATGCCGTATTCCAGGCTGAGGAAGGCCTCGTCGAGGCGCTGCGCCTCGGCCGGGATTTCGAAGACCGGATCGGCGCCCGCACGGTCACGATGCAGCCGGACCCACAGCATCGGATGCTGTTCGAGCACCGTATCGACGGCGAATTGCACCGCTTCCGGTGAGTAGTTGGGCGGGATCTCGAGGGTGACGACGCGCAGTTCGACACCGGAGTCCAAGAGCCGCACGGCATTCGGGGTCAGCGACAGCGGGATGGGGGTGTCGTCGGGTTCGTCGGGGCGGTGCGGGACGGCGTACTCGATCGGGTCGTCGTCATGGATGACCGCGAACGGGACGCGCTCGGGTTGGACGGCAACCTCGGGTTCGTCGTCGTCGAGATCCAGTGCCGGGGCCTCGACCGTCGAGGACAGGTCCTCGGTCGGTGCCGGGACATCGATCTGGATCGGGACCAGGACCGATGTCGGGTAGTCGTGGTCGAACCCGGGCTGATCGGCGAGCGGTGCCGCGTACTCGTATCCCTCCGGTGCGGCGGCGTATTCGACCGGCGCCTCGGCTTCGGTTGGCTCCGCGGCATTCTCGACCAGGGGCTCGGGCTCGGCGAGCAACGCGGCCAGGACGGGTCCGATTTCGGCGAGGGCCGCCGGTGACGTCATCAGCTCGTGGGTCGCCTCGACCGGATGCTCGTTGATCGTGCCGTCGACATACGGCCGCCAGGCCCGGGATTCGGCGGTGTGGCCGGTGGCGCTGAAGAAGTCGAGTGTGCCGTGGAAAACCTTGTGCTGATGGTTGATCCCGAGCTCGACCGAGCGCACCGCGCCACGGTAGCTCTGACGCAGGCGTTCCGGGGTCAGCAGTGCCAGTTCCGGCGGGATATTGGCGTACAGCACCGCGAGCGCCTCTTCGGTGAGGTTGCGGATATTGCTGTCACCCAGCATGTCCGGGCCGATGCCTAGTTCGGCGAAGGCCGAGCGCAGTTCCGCCCAGAAGTCGGCGATATTGCCACCGGTGCGGCTGTCCAACATGGCGAGCAGGGCGACTTCCGCACCCGCGGACTGCAATTCGACCGCGACCGCGTGGGCCAGCGCACCACCGAGCGACCACCCGAGCAGCCGGTAGGGCCCCTCGGGTTGCACCGCGCGGATCTCCTCGACATAGCGCCGGGCCATGGCATCCAGCGAATCCGGCCGGAAGTCCGATTCCGACAGTGCGGGCGACTGCACACCGAAGATCGGGCGGTCGGCGGACAGATACTGCGCGAGGCCGGTGTAGCACCAGGACAATCCGGCCATCGGATGGATGCAGAACAGCGCTTCGCCGGTGCCGTGGCGGATCGGCAGCAGTACGTCGAGTGCGGCCTCGGCGTTCAGACCGTATTCGTAGGCCTCGGTTTCGTCGGCGGCCATGATGCGCTGGGTGAGCGCCGCGACGGTCGGATCGGTGAAGAACCACTGCACCTGGACCGCGATGCCGGTCAGCTCGCGCAGCTTGTTCACCGCGCGCATGGCGGCCAGCGAACTGCCGCCGAGTGCGAAGAAATCGTCATCGGAGCCGACCAGGTCGAGGCCGAGTACCTCGGCGTATACGTCGGCGACGGCCCGTTCCTGCGGGGTCGCTGGCGCGAAATAGGGACGCGGGGCGAGTTCGGGTGCGGGCAGCGCCGCGCGATCGAGCTTGCCGACCGGGGTCAGCGGCACGTGGTCGAGGACCACCACCGCCGGGGGCACCATGTGCCGAGGCAGACTGCGCGCGGCGTATTCGGTGAGCGCACCGGTATCGATGGTCCGCCCCACCACCGGAAGCACGTAGGCGACGAGAATCTTTTCACCCGCTGGGTTTTCCCGGCCGATCGTGACGGCGAACTCGACCTCGTCGTGCCCACGCAACACCGCATCGATCTCACCGAGTTCGATGCGCAGACCGCGGATCTTGAGCTGGAAGTCCGTGCGACCGACGTATTCGAGCTCCCACTCCCCCGGTTCGCCGACCCAGCGCACCAGATCGCCGGTGCGATACATCCGGGCACCGGGCGGACCCCACGGGTCGGCGACGAAACGTTCCGCGGTCAGCGTCGGCCGGTCGTGATAGCCGCGTGCCAGCGCGTTGCCACCGAGATAGAGCTCGCCGACGGCGCCCGGCGGCACCGGGCGCAGCCGCGAATCCAGCACCACCATCGGCGTTCCCGGCACCGGGCCGCCGATCGTGATGCGCTGTCCGGCGATCATCTCGCTCCAGGACGCGGCCACCGTGGCCTCGGTCGGACCGTAGCCGTTGATGAAATGCCGTCCCGGCTGCCATTTGGCGACCAGCTCGGGCGAGCTGGAATCGCCACCGCAGCACAGGAATCGGAATTCGTCCAGACCGGCCGGATCGACGGTGCCGAGCACGGCGGGGGTGAAGATCGCGTGTGTGACCCGCTCGGTGCGCAGCAGCGCGGTCAGATCCGGGCCGCCGAGGATGGTGGACGGCACGATGACCAGCGTCGCGCCGTTGTGGAAGGTGCAGAGCCACTCCAGAATCGACGGATCGAAGCTCGGCGAGCACAGATGCAGGAACCGATGCTGCGGACCGAGCTGGAACACGGCACTGGCGTTCTCCACGGCACCACCGACACCGACCTGGGTGACGGTGACGCCCTTGGGTGTGCCCGTCGACCCGGACGTGTAGATAACGTACGCCGGATGCTGCGGCAGCAGCGTGCGCAGCCGCTCGGCATCGGTGATCGGCGATGGCGACTTATCGGCCACGGCCGCATGGATCGCGGGATCGTCGAGCTGTAGCCAGCTGGTTTCAGTCGACTCCTCGGGCAGCCGCTCGGTGTAGGTGGAGGTGGTGATGCCGAGGACGGCACCGGAATCGGTCACCATGTGCCGGATCCGATCCGTCGGATAGGTCGGGTCGATCGGCACGTGCGCGCCACCGGCCTTGGCGATCGCCCAGAAGGCGGCGACCATCTCCAGCGAACGCGGGAAGGCAAGGGCGACAAGGCTCTCCGGGCCGACACCGCGATCGATCAGCACCCGAGCCAGCCGCGACGAGTATTCGTCCAGTTCGCGATAGGAGATCGAGCGACCGGCGGTGCGCACCGCGACATGTTCGGGATCGACGCTGACCGCGCTGGTCAGCAGGTCCGGTAGCAGCCGGACGGCGGGCGTCTCGCCGCGCCGCACCGGTGTCAGCGCCTGCTCTTCGGCAGCGCCGAGCAGCCGCAGGTCGCCGATCGGGGCATCGGGCCGTGCGACGATCTCGGTGAGCAGCCGGGTGAACCGGGCGGCGAACATCTCGATCGTCTTGTCGTCGAACAGGTCTCGCGCGAAGTTGAACTCACCGCGCAAGCTCTCCTCGGCGGTACCCGGTGCCCACATGGTCAGCGATAGATCGAATTTCGCGGTGTCGACGGCGAAATCGAAGGTCTCCGCGCGTAATCCGGGGAGTTCGAAGCTGCTGGTCGGCAGATTCAGATACGACATCGACACCTGGAACAGCGGGTGCCGAGCCGTGGAACGCGGCGGGCCGAGCAGTTCGACCAGTCGCTCGAACGGGAGGTCCGCATGCGAAAACGCTTGCAGGTCGGTGTCCTTGGCATGGGCGAGCAGATCACCGAAGGTGCGGTCGTCGGGCACCGGTAGCCGCAGCACCAGCGTATTGACGAACATGCCGATCATATCGTCGAGTTCGGCCGCGCCGCGACCGGCGACCGGGGTGCCGATGGCGATATCGGCGGTGCCGGACATGCGCGCCAGGAATACCGACAGCGCGGCGTGCACCACCATGAACATGGTGGCGTTGTGCCGACGGGCCAGGCGCACCAGACCGGCGTGCACCAGCGGGTCGATCTCGAATTCGGTGCGCCCGCCCGCGAAGGTCCGCAGCGCCGGGCGCGGCCGGTCCGCGGGCAGATTCAGTTCGTCGGGCAGATCGGCCAGCGCGGTCCGCCAGTATCCGGCCTGTGCCGAGATCAGGCTCGCCGGATCGTCCTCGGAGCCGAGCACAGTGCGTTGCCAGACACTGAAATCCGCATACTGCACCGGCAGCGGTGACCACGAGGGCAGCTCACCCGCGCTGCGGGCCGAGTAGGCCAGCATGACGTCGCGGACCAGCGGCGACATCGACCATCCGTCGGCGCCGATGTGGTGGGCGACGAAAACCAGGATGTGGTCACCGGTATCGAGCCGGAACAGGGTGGCGCGGAAGGGCACCTCGACGGTGACGTCGAAGCCCGCCGCGACGATCTGCTGCACCTGCCGCACGGCGTCTGATTCCGCGATCGGAATCGGGACCAGATCGATCGGCACTTCGTTGGGTAGCAGCACCTCCTGCACCGGACCGTCGGTGGTCTGCGGATAGACGGTGCGCAGCACCTCGTGCCGCGCCACCATGTCCTCGACCGCCGAACCCAGTGCGGCGATATCGAGTTCGCCGGACAGCCGGATCGCCACTGGGATGTGGTAGGCCGCCGAGCTGGGATCGAACTGGTTGATGAACCACATCCGCAACTGCGCCAGCGACAGCGGGATCCGCTCCGGCCGCAGCCCGGCCAGCAGCGGCTGTCGCCGACCGGAACCGGCATGGGTTTCGACCTTGGCGGCGAGTCCGGCCACGGTCGGCGTCTCGAAGATCGAGCGCACCAGCACCTTGGTGTCCAGCGCGTCGCCGACCCGGGCCGCCACCTGCGTCGCAAGCAGCGAATTGCCGCCCATGGCAAAGAAATCGTCATCGCGTCCGACGCGCTCCACTCCGAGCACATCGCCGAAGACTCCGGCCACGATCTCCTCGACCGGTGTCGCGGGCGCGCGGAAGACCTGGGTCTCGAACTCCGGATCGGGTAGCGCGGTGCGATCGAGCTTGCCATTCGCATTGCGCGGCAAGGCCGTCAGCGTGACGAACGCATTGGGCATCATGTACGACGGCAGCACCGCGGCCAGCGCGGCCTTCAGTTCGGCGACCACGATTGGGTTCGCCTCGTCGGCCGGTACGACGTACGCCACCAGCCAATCACCGATCCGCGCATCGGATTTGACTCCCACCGCGGCCTGCGCGACCTCGGGCCGGGTGAGCAGTGCGGTCTCGATCTCGCCGAGTTCGATCCGGAAGCCGCGGATCTTCACCTGAAAATCGGTGCGGCCGTGGTACTCCAGCTCACCGTGCTCGTTCCAGGACACCAGGTCGCCGGTGCGGTACATGCGGGCACCGGATTCGAATGGGTTGGCCACGAACCGTTCCGCGGTGAGATCGGTCCGCCCGAAGTAGCCACGCGCCAATTGTGCACCGGCCAGGTACAACTCGCCGGATACGCCGACTGGCACCGGCCGCAGGCGCGAATCCAATACGTAGACATGGCTGTTCCACTCCGGCCCGCCGATCGGCACCGTAACCGCGTCGGCGTCGGTCACCCGATGGTTGGTGATCGAGACCGCGGCTTCGGTGGGGCCGTACAGGTTGAACAGGTCCGCGCCGTTGCTCTGGCGGAATCGCTGCGCGGTGGCGGCCGGTAGCGTCTCTCCGATGGCCAGCACCCGGCGCAGCGATCGGGACAGCTGACCCGTCGACAGCGCGTCCAGCATCGACGGCACCACATGCAGGGTCGTCACCGACTCGCGCGCCATCAGTTCGTTGAGATAGGCCGGATCCCGATGACCATCCGGCGCGGCGACGACCACCGTGCCAGCGCATACCGCCGCCGTCCAGAACTCCCAGACCGACAGGTCGAAGGTGGCGACCGTCTTGAGCAACAGCACATCATCGGCTCCGAGGCCGAATTCGGCCGTCTTCCAGAGCAACTGGTTGACGATCGCGCCGTGCGAAACCGCGACGCCCTTCGGCTGCCCGGTCGAACCCGACGTGTAGATCACGTACGCGGTATTGCCCGGCAGCAATGCACCACGGCGTTCGCGCGCGGCGAGCGGGGCGTCCGAGTAGCGCGAGAGGTCGAGTTCATCGATCGTCACGGAATCGACGGCGTCGGTGTGGAAGCCGTCGTGCACGGAGCTCAGCAGACAGACCGGTTGTGCGGTTTGCAGGATGTACTCGACGCGTTCGACGGGTTGATCCGGATCGATGGGCACATACGCCGCACCGGATTTCGCCACCGCGTACATGGCGACGATCAGATCGACAGACCGGTGCATGCCCAATGCCACCCGATCCTCCGGGCGTACGCCGCGCTCGATCAGATACCGCGCCAACCGATTTACCCGGGCGTCGAGCTCCGCATAGCTGAGCTTGCGCCCCGGCTGATCGGCTACCACCGCAACCGCATCCGGCGCCGCGGCCACCGTCGCATCCAGGAGCGACACCAACGTCGCCGTCGCATCGATCGGATGCGCGGTGTCGTTCCAACCGGCCAGAATCCGCGAACTCTCGGCACCGGCGAGCAGTTCGATCTCGCCGACCCGCACCGACACATCGTTGAGCACGGCATCGAGCACCCGGACGAACCGGTCGCTGAATCCTTGCACCGTCGACTCGTCGAACAGGTCGGTGGCATAGCCGAAGTTCGCTACGATCCCGGCGGGCGCACCGTCGTCGGTGTAGCGGTCGGCCAGCGAGATGTGCAGATCCGTCTTGGCCAGCTGCAGATCGAAATCGACCGTGGCGACCGAGAGGCCGGGCAGCTCCAAGGTGGTCTCGGCCAGGTTCTGGAAGGAAAGGCCGACCTGGAACAGCGGATTGCGGGCGATCGAGCGAACCGGATTCAGCGCCTCGACGATTCGCTCGAAGGGCACATCGGCATTGGCGAAGGCCTCGAGATCGCGCTCGCGCACGTCGGCGAGCAGAGCGGCGAAGCTGTCACCGGGACGCACCCGCGTCCGGAACACCAAAGTGTTGACGAACATGCCGATCAGATCGTCGAGTTCACGCTCGCCACGACCCGCGATGGGCGTACCGACCGCGATGTCGTCGCTGCCCGACAGCCGGGCCAGCAGCACCGCGAGCGCCGCGTGCACGACCATGAACAGCGAGGCGTGATTGGCCCGCGCCAGCGCATGCAGTTCCGCGTGCCGATCCGCCGAGATCTCGAACCGCACCGACTTGCCCTGGAACGACTGCGCGGGCGGGCGCGGACGGTCGGTCGGCAGCTCCAACTGGTCCGGCAACTGCGCCAACGTCCGTCGCCAGTAGGCGATCTGCTGTGCGGCCGGTGATTGCGGATCGTCCTCGTCGCCGAGCGCCTCGCGCTCCCACAGCGCGTAGTCGGCGTACTGCACCGGCAGCGGCTGCCACCGCGGCGCCTGCCCCTGCACCCGCGCGGCGTAGGCGACCATGAGATCGCGGGCCAGGGGTCCCATCGATGCGCCGTCGGCCGCGACATGGTGCACGGTCAAGGCGATCACATGCTCACGCGGTGCCAGGCGGAACAGCTCGATCGCGACCGGAACCTCGACGGTCACATCGAAGGTCAGCACCGCGAAGTCGATGAGCCGACGTACCAGTTCGTCCTCGGCCACATCGACAGGCACCATGGCGAACCGAGTATCCGGCACCGGATGGATGACCTGATGCGGCCGCCCACCGATGCTCGGATAGGTGGTTCGCAGCACCTCGTGCCTGGACAGCACATCGCCGATGGCCAGCCCGAGCGCCGCCGCATCCAGCTCACCCGTGAGCCGCACGGCGAGCGGAATATTGTCCACCGCCGAGGTTTCGGTATCGAACTGGTTGAGGAACCAGTACCGCTGCTGCGCCAGCGACAGCGGAATCAGTTCGGGCCGCTCCCCCGCGATCAGCCGCGGCCGACTCCGGCCGGATCCGGCGGTGCGTTCGACCACGGCAGTGAAGGCGGCGACCGTCGACGCGTGGAACAGATCGCGGACCGCCAACTGTGTATCCAGCGCGGCATCCAGCCGTGCGGTCACCTGGGTGGCCAGCAGCGAGTTGCCGCCGAGTTCGAAGAAGTCGTCGTCCAGGCCGACGCGCGCGACACCGAGCACATCACCGAAGGTGCCCGCGACGATCTCCTCGACCGGTGTCGAGGGTGCGCGGAACACCTTGGCCTCGAATACCGGTGCGGGCAGCGCCTTGCGGTCCAGTTTGCCCATGGGCGTCAGCGGCACCTTGTCGAGCACCGTGATGCACGCGGGCGCCATATGCGCTGGCAATTTCCGCTCCACCAGGGCCTTCAGCTCCGCCATATCGACGGTCAGCCCGTCGATGGGGTGCACATAGGAGGCCAAAACGGTGGTACCGCTGTCGAGTTCGTGCCCGACGGTGACCGCGAAATCCACATGGTCGTATGAGCCGAGTACCGCGTCGATTTCGGTGAGTTCGATGCGGAAGCCGCGGATCTTGACCTGGGAGTCGTTGCGGCCGAGGTACTCCAGTTCACCGGTCGCGGTCCAGCGCACCAGATCGCCGGTGCGGTAGAGCCGGGTGCCCGGTTCGAACGGATTGGCCACGAAGCGGGCCGCGGTGAGCG
>NZ_BDBY01000343.1 GCF_001613225.1 Nocardia pseudovaccinii NBRC 100343 | reverse complement strand
CCGAGAGTCACCGGCTGCCACGGCACCATCGGCGCGGTGATATTGGTGGCGATGGTGGCCTCGGTCGGACCGTAGGCATCGAAGAATTCGCGCAGCAGCCCGCCCGCGATCGGTAGTACCCAGCGCCGCACCAACTGCGGTGGACAGGCCTCACCGCCGGTCACCACGACCCGCAGTTCGTCGAGTCCGGTGGGCTCCACCGAGGCCAGCGCCGCGGGGGTGACGAAGGCGTGGGTCACCCGCTCGCGCCGCAGCACCGCGGCCAGTTCCGCACCGCCGTAGACGGTCGGCGATACGACCACCATGGTGGCCGCGCCGCCCAATGCCAGCAGCAGTTCCAGTACCGACGCGTCGAAGGACGGCGAGGCGAAATGCAGTGTCCGGGCCGCGCTCGTCACCCGGTATCGGGTCCGCTGCTCATCGCAGAAGCCGGATAATCCCTGATGGGTGACCACCACGCCCTTGGGGACGCCGGTCGAGCCCGAGGTGTAGATGACATAGGCCGGATGTGCGCCGTGCAGTGGTCGCACCCGATCCTGATTGGTCACCCGATCCACCGGATACCGCTGCAGCTGTTGCGCGGTGATCGGGTCGTCGAGCATCAGCCATTCGGCGTGATCGGGCAGGCCGCGACGGACCGCGGCCACGGTCAGGCCGAAGCTCACACCGGAGTCGGTCAGCATGTGCGCGACCCGATCCGCCGGATAGTGCGGGTCCACCGGCACGAATCCGGCGCCGGTCTTGGCCACCGCCCACACCGCGAGCACCGAATCCACCGACCGCGGCACGGCCACGGCGACCAGATCCTCCGGTCCGACACCACGATCGATGAGCAGCCGGGCGAGCCGGGTCGAACGCTCATCCAACTCGGCATAGCTCAGCCCGCCGGAGGTGGCGTCGGCGTCGGCGAATACGACGGCGCGGCCGCCGGGATTCGCCTCGACGGCGGCCGCCATCAGCTGCGGCAGGGTGATGACGCGCGTCCGCTGTGTCCGTGTCCGAGCCGGCCGCACCCGAGCCTGGCGCGTCACCTGGTCACCGCTTCCTCATGCCGACGTTGTCCAACCACCCGAAACATGAAGGAGCTCACCTACCCTGTAATCCCTAAAAAGTGCTCCCCTCCCAGTGCTTGCTCAGAAGCATCGCATGGTCAGACGCCGATCGTAACCGCATTGGCAGCTTGTTCCCGTCGACGATCCACCTGCGTTCCCCGGCCGATTGCTACCGCTCAGGGGTTTCGAGCAGCTCAGCGAGCCGGGGACCGATCTCGGCCAACGCTTCGGCAGAGGTCATCAACTCGTGCGTCGACCCGATCGGGCGATCGATGATCTCATCGGAGACGAAAGGCTGCCAGTCGGCGGGGGTGCGATCTGCTCGGGCCTCGGCATCGACCGTCGCTCGGAAGAACTCGAGCGTCCCCTCGAATACCCCCGGCCGGTACTGCGACTCCAGCTCGACCGTGCGCATGGCCGTGCGGTAGATCAGCCGTAGTCGTTCGGGCGTGAGCACGTCCACGCCCTGGCCGATGGCCATCGCGTGCAGCGCTGCCACGGCCTCGTCACCGATTTCCTGCAGATTTTCCGCGGCGGGCGCAGCCGCGGCGTCCAGACCCAATTCGGTGAAGGCCTCGCGGATCTGATTCCGGAAATCGGTGAAGTCGCCGCCCGGGTACGCGTCCAGGATCGCGAGCAGTTCGACCCGCGCGCCGTCGGACTGCAGTCCGGTCGCCACCGCGTGGGCCAGTTTGCCGCCGAGCGACCAACCGAGAATCCGGTACGGGCCCTCGGGCTGGACGGCCCGGATCTCGGCGATGTAGCGACGCACGATCTCGACCAGCGAGCCCGGGTGGTAGTCGTCTTCGGTGAGCGCGGGCGTCTGGATGCCGTAGATCGGTTGGTCAGCCGGGAGGACCCGGGCCAGTCCGGCATAGGACCACGACAGTCCGGCCAGCGGGTGCACGCAGAACAGCGGCGGCCTGGTACCTGCGGCGCGGATCGGGAGGATCACGCCGAGTGCGGCCGCGGAGCCGGAGTCGACATCGTGCCCGTACTCGAGCACCGCGCTGATCTGTTTCGAAATGCCGAGCACCGTCGGCTCGGTGAAGAACCAGGCGACCTTGATCTGCGCGCCGGTCACCTTGCGCAGTCGGCTGACGACCTGGGCGGCCAGCAGCGAATTACCGCCGAGGCCGAAGAAGTCGTCGTCGATGCCGACCCGGTCGATGCCGATGACCTCGGCGAAGACAGCGGCGACGGTCGATTCGAGCGGGGTCGTCGGCGCGCGGAACTCCCGTGCCGCGAAGAGGGGATCGGGCAGGGCGCGGCGATCGAGCTTGCCGTTGGGGTTCAACGGCATGGCATCGAGGACCACGACGGCGGCCGGAACCATATAGGACGGCAGATGTTCGGCGACACGGGTCCGCAGTGCCTCGGCATCGACTGTGCCCGCGGCTACGACATAGGCGACGAGCTGATCTGAACGCACCAAGGCCACCGCTTGGGCCACCGAATCGTGTGCGGTGAGCGCGGTTTCGACCTCGCCGAGTTCGATGCGCAGGCCGCGCAGTTTGACCTGGAAGTCGGTGCGGCCGAGGTAGACGATCGAACCGTCGGCCTTGCGGATGACCAGGTCGCCGGTGCGGTACATACGGGAACCGGACGCACCGAACGGGTTGGCGACGAAGCGATCCGATGTGAGGTCGGTGCGTCCGGCGTAGCCGCGGGCCAATTGCGCACCGGCCAAGTACAACTCGCCCGCGACACCCGACGGCACCGGATGCAGCCGGGAATCCAGTACGTACGCTTGGGCATTCCACACCGGCAGGCCGATCGGCACCGCGCCCTCGATATCGGCGGCCACCGGACTGTGGGTCGCGTGGACGGCGAATTCGGTCGGCCCGTACAGGTTGTACAGCTCGGCCGAGCTGACCTTGCGGATGGCCTGCACCGCGTCGGCGGTGAGGACCTCACCGGCGACCAGCAGGGTGCGCAGGGATGCCAGCGCGGAGCCGTCGACCGCGCCCGCGAAGACGGTCAGCATCGAGGGCACGAACGAGGTCATGGTGACCCGTTCGGCCGCGATGACTTCCGCGAGGTACTGCGGGTCGCGATGACCGTCCGGGCTGGCCACGACAATCCGGCCACCGGTCGACAACGGGCCGAACAGCTCCCACACCGACACGTCGAACGTTGCCGGGGTCTTGAACAACACGACGTCATCGGCACCGATGCCGTATTCACCGGTAATCCAACGGATCTGGTTCACCACTGCGGAATGCGGCACCGCCACACCCTTCGGGCGTCCGGTCGAACCGGAGGTGAAGATGACGTACGCGGGGTTGTCCGACCGCAGTGGCGCGATCCGCTCGGTGTCGGTGACCGGCTGCTCCGAATAGCCGGACAGCTCCAGCTCATCGATCGTGATGGTAGGCAGTTCAGTCTCGAAGTCGTCGCGCGAAGTGGTCAGAACGCACACCGGTGCGGCCGACTCGAGCACATGCCCGATCCGCTCCGCGGGCTGATCGAGGTCGAGCGGCACATAACCGCCACCGGCCTCCTGCACGGCGTAGGCCGCGATCACGAAATCGACCGAACGCCGCAGACCGAGGACGACAAGCTTTTCCGGTCCGACACCGGCCTCGATCAACCGCCGCGCCAACCGGTGCACACGCGCACCGAATTCGGCATATGTCAGCGAAGTGCCGGTCCCGGGATCCACCATCGCGACCGAATCCGGCGTCGCCGCGGCCTGCCTGGCGAATTCATCCACAAGCGTCCCCACCGCACCGAGCTCACGGTTGGTGTCGTTCCACCGCCACAGCACCGACGCCCGTTCGGTATCGCTGAGCAGGTCGATATCGCCGACCGGCGCCTCCGGGCGAGCAACGATCTGCTCGAGCAGCGCAACGAACCGATCCGCGAAACCCCGAACGGTGGCGTCGTCGAAAAGGTCCCTGGCGAAGGACAACTCGGCGACCATACCGGCACGCTTGGTCGCCTCCTGAACGGTCAGCGACAGATCGAATTTCGCGGCATCGATCTCCAGATCGACCGCGCCGATCCGCAATCCGGGCAGTTCGAACGAGGTGTCCGGAAGATTCTGGAACGACAGCATGACCTGGAACAGCGGATGCCGCGCGGTCGAGCGCACCGGGTTCAACAGGTCGACCAGCCGCTCGAACGGAATATCGGCGTGCGCGAAGGCCCGCAGATCCGCATCCTTCGTATGTGCCAGCAGCGCACCGAAACTCAGTTCACCCGGCACCGCGCTGCGCAGCACGAGGGTATTGACGAACATGCCGATTACATCGTCGAGTTCGGCCTCACCGCGACCGGCGACCGGGGTCCCGATGGCAATGTCATCGGTGCCGGACAACCGCGCGAGCAAGACAGCGAGTGCGGTGTGCACAACCATGAACATGGTCGCGTTCTCGGTCCGCGCGAGTTCCCGCAGCCCACGGTGCAATTCGGTGCCGATCGCGAAGGCCACCCGGCCACCGCGGAACGACTGCGTCGCCGGACGCGGCCTATCCACAGGCAGATTCAGCTCGTCCGGAATACCGGCGAGCGTGTTGCGCCAGTAGTTCGCCTGAGCCGTGATGACGCTGTCCGGATCGGCTTCCGAACCCAGCACCGCACGCTGCCAGATGCTGAAATCGGCGTACTGCACCGGAAGTGGCGACCAAGCCGGTGACGAACCGGCCGAGCGGGATGCGTAGGCGATCATCAGATCCCGGGTCAGCGGGCCCATGGACCAGCCGTCCGCGCTGATGTGATGCGCCACCAGCACGAGCACATGCTCGTCCGGCTCGACCTGGAAGAGCTCGGCCCGCACCGGAACCTCGACTGTCACATCGAAACCAGCCGAGGCCGTGGCGATGACCCGCATGGGCAGATCGGCCGCGCTCACCCGCATCGGAGTCAGATCCGGCATCGCCTGTTCGGCGGGCACGATCAATTGCACAGGACCGTCATCGGTCTGTGGATAAACGGTGCGCAGTACCTCGTGCCGCTCGATCAGATCCGCGACGGCCAGCTCCAGCGCGACAAGATCCAGCGCACCGGTCAGGCGCACGGCGGCCGGAATATTGTTGACCGCCGAGGACGGATCGAGCTGGTTGAGGAACCACATCCGCTGCTGAGCCATCGACAGCGGAATCCGTTCCGGGCGCGGACCGGCCGTCAGCGCGCGGCGACCACCGGATCCGGCATGCTGCTCGATCTTGACCGCGAGCCCGCCCACCGTCGATGCCTCGAACAGGGTGCGCACCGGCACCCGGCCGCCGATGGCGGCACCGAGCCGGGCCACCACCTGGGTGGCGATCAGCGAATTGCCGCCGAGTGCGAAGAAATCGTCGTCGAGGCCGACTCGTTCCAAACCGAGCACATCGCCGAAGACGCCCGCCACGATTTCCTCGACCGGTGTTGCCGGGGCGCGGAATTCACGGCTGGCGAAGGTGGGTTCCGGCAAGGCCTTGCGGTCCAGCTTGCCGCTGGTATTCAGCGGCAGCGAGTCGAGCGCCACGATAGCGGCCGGAACCATATATGCCGGAAGGGTTCCCGCGATCGCGGCCAGCAGTTCGGTCTGATCGATCTGGTGCCCGGGAGCGGGCACGGCGTACGCGACCAACTGGTCGCCCAGCGTCGACGACAGCACGACGGCCACCGCCTGGCTCACCGACGCCTCGGCCAGCAGCGCGGTTTCGATCTCGCCGAGTTCGATGCGCTGGCCGCGGAATTTGACCTGGAAGTCCGTGCGGCCGATGTAGTCGAGCACACCTGTCGCGCGCCGGACGACGAGGTCACCGGTGCGGTACATGCGGGTGCCGTCGCCGAATGGGTTGGCCACGAATCGATCCGAGGTGAGATCGGGGCGGCGCACATAGCCGCGGGCGAGTTGGTCACCGGCCAGGTAAAGCTCGCCCGCCACGCCCGCAGGCACCGGATGCAGTCGCGAATCCAGCACGTATACCTGGGTATTCCACTGCGGCAGGCCGATCGGGACGCCGGGGTGGTCGTCGCCGCGTGCCTCCCAGTAGGTCACCGAGACCGCGGCCTCGGTCGGTCCGTACAGGTTGTGCACGCGGGCATCCGACATGGCGTGCACGCCGTCGACGGTTTCCGGCGGCAGCGCCTCGCCGATCACGAAGATGTCCCGCAGCGTCGGGCAGGAGCCCGCCGCTGTGTGCGCGGCGAAAACGGTGAGCATCGACGGAACGAAATCGGTGACGGTGACGCCCTGTGCGGCAATGGTTTCCGCGACATAGGCGGGGTCCCGGTGGCCGTCGTGCGTGGCGACCACCAGTTTCGCGCCCGCGCGCAGCGGTATGAAATAGCCCCACAGCGAAACATCGAAGGTCGTCGCGGTCTTCTGCAGGTACACATCGCCGACGCCGAGTGGATACTCCGCGAGCATCCACGTGGTCTGGTTGTGGATGGCCGCATGCGAAATCGCGACGCCCTTGGGACGTCCGGTCGAACCCGAGGTGAAGATGACGTAGGCCGGGTTCTCCGGACGCAGCGGGCGCAATAGTTCGTCAGCGCGCACCGGATTCGCGTCGAATCCGTCCAGTGCCAACGCATCCAGGTACAGCACCGGCGTATCACCCGGCACCGCAACCGCATCCGCGGTTGTGGTCAGCACAGCCACGGGCTGGGCCGTATCCAGAATGTGCGCGATCCGATCCGCCGGATGATCCGGATCCAGCGTCACATACGCGCCACCGGCCGTCACGATCGCGTACATCCCGACGACCAGGTCCAGCGAACGCCGAATCGCCAGGCCGACCAGGGATTCCGTGCCGACACCGCGTTCGATCAGCAGCCGGGCCAAACGGTTGACCCGCTGATCGAATTCCCGATATGTCAGCGTCGCGGAGCGACTCGATGAGGGGTGGTGGTCGGGCGACGGGTGGGCCAGCGTCGCGGAGCGACTCGATGGGGGGTGGTGGTCGGGCGACGGGTGGGCCAGCTCGGTGCCCTCGTAGCCCACAGCGATCGCATCGGGGTGGTCCGCGACCGCTCGGCGATAACTGTCGAGCAATAGTTCCGGGGCCACCGGATTGGCGGTCTGGTTCCATTCGAGCAGGATTTGCTTCTGCTCGGCGGTGGCCAGCAGGTCGAGTTCGCCGACCGGGATGCGCGGTGCGGCGATGATCCGGTCGAGCAGGCGGGTGAAGCGCTCCGCGAACCCCTCGACCGTCGCCTGATCGAAAAGGTCCCTGGCATAGACGAATTGACCGGCGATACCGGCGGGCACGCCGTTCGCATCGTAGGCGTCGCTCACGATGAGGTTCAGATCGAACTGCGCCACCTGGGTGTCGATGCCGACTCCGGAGACGGTGAGGCCGGGCAGTTCGAGGCTGGAATGCTCCAGATTCTGGAACGACAGCCCGACCTGGAACAGCGGATGCCGCGCGGTCGAGCGGACCGGGTTGAGCACCTCGACCAGCCGCTCGAACGGTATATCCGCATGGGCGAAGGCCCGGATGTCGGCCTCTCGCTGACGCGCGGTCAGCTCGGTGAAGGTCGCACCCGCGTCCACCCGGGTGCGGAACACCAGGGTGTTGACGAACATGCCGATCAGATCGTCCAGCGCGGCCACACCGCGACCGGACATCGGGGTACCGATGGCAATGTCATCGGTACCCGAGAGCCGCGCCAGCAGTACGGCCAGCGCGGTGTGCACGACCATGAACAGCGTCGCGCCCTCGGCACGCGCCAATTCGATGAGGGCACGGTGGGTTTCGGGATCGATGCGCACCTCGGCCGTACCGCCCGCGAAGGACTGCACCGCAGGGCGCGGCCGGTCCGACGGCAGATCCAGCTGTTCGGGCAGATCGGCCAGTGCCTCACGCCAGTAGGCGACCTGCTCTGCCGCCAGTGATTCCGGATCGTCCTCGCTGCCGAGCAGTTCGCGCTGCCAGATGCTGTAGTCCGCGTATTGCACTGTCAGCGGGGCCCAGCTCGGCGCAGTATCCGCCGCGCGGGCCGCATATGCCAGCATCAGGTCGCGGGTCAGCGGCGCGACCGACGAACCGTCACCGGAGATGTGGTGCACCACCATGGCGAGCACGTATTCGTGTTCGATGGCGACGTCCGCGGAGCCCTGCGCGGTTACCCGAGCTTCCGCCTCATGGCCCGTCGCTCCCGCTGCGGCGACGGCGGTGTCCACAGGACCCTGCGCGGCCACACCAGCCATTACGGCCGGACCCGCGGACCCCACCCCACCGACAACAGCCTCCCCATAGCCCCGCGCAGCAACGCCAGCCCCAACCTCTGGACCCGCCGACCCCGCTGCGGAGACGGCGGTGTCCACAAGATCCTGCGCGGCAACGCCAGCCACCACCTCCAGACCCGTCGACCCGGCCGCACCGACAACGGCCTCCCCACGGCCCTGCGCAGACACACCAGCCCCGACCTCCGGACCCGCCGCACCGGCACCGTCGAGAGCGAACAGCACGACCCGGACCGGCACCTCGCCGGTGACGTCGAAGGTCGTCGAGATCAGCTCGACCACGGCGGACTCGAGTTCGTCCGGCGCGACCTCGCGAATCTCGAGTTTCGGCACGGCCGCATCCGCGGGCAGGATCAGCTGGACCGCACCCGCATCGGTCTGCGGATAGATGGTGCGCAGGATTTCGTGCCGCTCCACCACATCCGCGACCGCTCGGCGCAGCGCCGCCACATCGAGGGTCCCGGTGAGCCGCACGGCGATCGGGATGTGGTAAGCCGTGGACTCGGTGTCGAATCGGTTGAGGAACCACATCCGCTGCTGGGCCAGTGACAGCGGAATATGGTGCGGCCGTTCACCTGCCACCAATGCCTTGCGGGCACCGGTACCGGCGAGCTGTTCGAGCTTGGCCGCGAGTTCGGCGACCGTGGATGCCTCGAAGAGCATTCGAACGGGTACCCGGGTGTCCAATGCCGCACCGAGGCGCGCGACCAATTGCGTTGCCAGCAGCGAATTTCCGCCCAGCGCGAAGAAGTCGTCGTCCAGGCCGAGATAGCGGTAGTCGTCGGTGCTGATGCGCAGCACTGCGGCGAAGGTGCTCGCCACGATCTGTTCGGTATGGGACTTCGGCGCACGGAAAGCCGCCTGCTCGAAGACCGGTTCCGGCAGCGCTTTGCGATCCAACTTGCCGACCGGGGTCAATGGGATCTCATCGAGCACGACGACCGCGGACGGCACCATATGCGGCGGCAGGCGCCGCGCCGCACGCTCGACGAGCACACTGGGCTCGATGACCCTGCCGGACACCGGCAGCACATAGGACACCAGGATCGTGACACCCGCGTCGCTCTGCCTGCCCATGGTGATCGCGAATTCCACATCGGCATGCCCACCGAGCACGGCATCGATCTCACCGAGTTCGATGCGGTAGCCACGGATCTTCACCTGGAAGTCCGAACGGCCGACGTATTCCAGTGCCCACGGTATCGACGGCAGCGCCGCATTGCCCATCCGTCGTTCGGGTTCGGCAAACCAGCGCACCACGTCACCGGTGCGGTACATCCGTGCTCCCGGCTCGCCCCACGGGTTGGCCACGAAACGCTCCGCGGAAAGCCCCCGACGGTTGTGGTACCCACGCGCCAACGCGCCGCCGGACAGATACAGCTCCCCCGCGACACCCGGAGGCACCGGGTGCAGCCGCGCATCCAGCACCAGCGCCGACATACCGTGTACCGGTGTGCCGATAGTGATCGGCGCACCCGCCCGCAGCGTCGCGTAGGAAGCGATGACCGTGGCCTCGGTCGGGCCGTAGCCGTTGTAGTACCTGCGCCCCGGCTGCCACTTACCGAGCAGCTCCGGTGTCGTCGCATCGCCGCAGACCATGAGCATTTCGAGCTGCTCGAGCCCGATCGGATCCACCGAGCTCAGCACCGCCGGGGTGATGATCGAATGCGTGACCCGCTCGCTGCGCAGCAGATCACCCAGTTCCGGACCGCCGATGATCGCCGCTGGCACGATCACCACAGTCGCGCCGACCGAAAGCGCGACAAGCCATTCCAGCACCGACACGTCGAAGCTCGGCGAACAGATATGCAGCAGCCGGTGCTCCGGCTCCAGCCGGTACAGGCCGACCGAATGGTCGACCAGGCCGCCGAGACCGGTGTGGGTCACGGCGACGCCCTTGGGGATGCCGGTAGAGCCGGAGGTGTAGATCACGTAGGCCACATGGTGCGGCCGCAACGGCATGATCCGGTCGGCGTCGGTGACCGGTGCGGCGGATCGGTCGGCGCACAGCGCGTCCGTCTCCGCATCGTCGAGCGCAAGCCATTGCACGTCGTCCGGCAACTCACCCAGATACTCCGAAGCGGTGAGACCGACGAGCGCACCCGAATCGGTCAGCATGTGCCGAACCCGATCCACCGGGTAATTCGGGTCGACCGGCACATGTGCGCCACCGGCCTTCGACACCGCCAACACGGCGGCCACCATCTGATACGAGCGCGGCAGAGCCAGCGCCACAAGGCTTTCCGGACCGACGCCGCGATCGATCAGCACTCTGGCCAACCGCGACGAGTACTCGTCGAGTTCGCGATAGCTGATCGACCTGCCCTGATAGCGGATGGCCGTACGTTCAGCACCACGACGCAGCCCGCGCATCAGCAGATCAGGCAGCAGCCCACCGGCCGTCACGTGATCCGGTTGCACCCGGGTCAGGAATTTCGTCTCGGTATCGGCCAGCAGCGGCAGATCACCCACCGGCAGCTCCGGCCTGGTGGTGATCGCCTCGAGCAGCCGTACGAACCGATCCGCGAACACCCGAACGGTGGACTCGTCGAACAGGTCACGTGCGAAGGAGAACACCGCGTACATGCCCTCGGACGAGCCCGGCAGCTCGGTGATCGCCAGCGACAGATCGAATTTCGCGGTATCGATATCGAGATCGACGGCACCGACTCGCAATTCGGGCAGCTCGAACGAGTTGTCCGGCAGGTTCTGGAACGACAGCGCCACCTGGAACAGCGGATGCCGCGCCGTGGACCGCTCCGGATTGAGCAGATCGACTAGGCGCTCGAACGGAATATCGGCATGCGCGAAGGCCTGCAGATCGGCGTCCCGCACCGCCGAAAGCAACTCCGGGAAGCTCGCGCCGCCGCGCACCGGGGTCCGCAGCACCAGCGTGTTGACGAACATGCCGATGACATCGTCCAATTCGGCCGCACCACGACCGGCTATCGGCGTGCCCACGGCGATGTCCTCGGTGCCCGACAGACGTGCCAGGAATATGGCGAGCGCGGTATGCACGACCATGAAGATCGTCGCGTTCTGTTCGCGGCCGATCTCCTGCAGCCTGCGGTGCACCCGCGGATCGACCGTGAAACCGACTGTGCCACCGGCGAACGACTGCGTCGTCGGGCGCGGCCGATCGGCGGGCAGGTTCAGCTCGTCGGGCAGCCCGGCCAGTGTCGTGCGCCAGAATTCGGCCTGCGCGGTGATCAGGCTTTCCGGATCGTCCTCGGAACCGAGCACTTCTCGTTGCCAGAGACTGAAATCCGCGTACTGCACCGGCAGCGGCTGCCAGGCGGGCGGTGTACCGGCCGCGCGCGATGCGTAGGCGAGCATGAGGTCGCGGGTCATCGGTCCCATCGACCAGCCGTCCGCGCTGATGTGATGGGCCACGAAGACGAGCACGTACTCGTTCTCAGGGGCGACCTGGAACAGTGCACCTCGCAATGGCACCTGACCGGTGACATCGAATCCGGCGGCGATGATCTCGACGACTTTCGCGTGCACCGCATCCGGCGCGACCTGTTGCGGAGTCAGATCCGGAACCGCCTGTGCCGCGGGCACGATCACCTGATGCGCGATACCGTCGCGGTCGGCCGGATAGACGGTCCGCAGCGTTTCGTGCCGCTCGACCAGATCGGCAACGGCCTGCTGCAATGCGGCGATATCGAGCGCACCCGTCAGCCGGACCGCCACCGGCAGATTGTTCACCGCCGATTCGGTGTCGAACTGGTTGAGGAACCACATCCGCTGCTGTGCCAACGACAGCGGAATCTGTTCCGGCCGTGCACCGGCCACCAGCGGCACCTCGCGACGCTGCCCCGCGCCGGGTGCGACCGCGGCGGCCAAGGCGGCAACCGTCGGCGCTTCGAAAACGGCGCGCACCGGGACACGACCGCCGATCGCGGCACCGAGCCGGGCCACCACGCGGGTCGCGACCAGCGAGTTGCCGCCGAGGTCGAAGAAGTCGTCGTCCGCACCCACGTGCTCGATGCCGAGCACATCGGCGAATACCTCGGCAACGGACCGTTCCAGTGGCGTCGACGGTTCCCGGTAGGGCCGTCCGATGAACTCCGGTGTGGGCAGGGCCTTGCGGTCGAGTTTGCCGCTCGCATTGAGCGGCAATGCATCCAGATGCACCAACGCGGACGGGACCATGTACGACGGCAGCGCGGCCCGCGCGTGGTCGAGCAAAGCATCGTCATCGATCTGCGCACCGGGAGCGGCCACCACATAGGCGACCAGTCGATCACCGGCGCTCCCCTCGACCAGCGCCACCACGGCGTGCTGCACAGCGTCCACACCGCGCAGCACGGTCTCGATCTCACCGAGTTCGACGCGCTGTCCACGCAACTTGACCTGGAAGTCACTGCGGCCCAAGTATTCCAGGGCGTGTCCGCCATCACGAGGCACCCAGCGCACCACATCGCCGGTGCGATACAGCCGCGCACCATCGGCGTGCGCGACGAACCGTTCGGCGGTCAGCGCCGGTGCGTTCACATAGCCACGCGCCAATTGCACACCGGCGACATACAACTCGCCGACCGCACCGACCGGAACCGGCCGCAACTGCCGATCGAGCACATGGACCCGAGTGTTTGCGACCGAGGCACCGATCGGAATCGCCACGCGCCCATCGGCTTCGGCGGGATAGGCGGTGACGACTGTCGCCTCCGCGGGGCCGTACCAGTTGAACAGGTCGGCATTCGGCAGGAGGGTGTCGAAGCGCGCGGCGGTCTCCCTCGATAGCGCCTCACCGGCGGCGAATACCCGGCGCAACGACGGGTAGGCCGCGGACGCACCGCCGAGGAATGCGTCGAGCATGGACGGCACGAAATGCACAGTGCTGACCGAGTATTCGTCGATCACGCGAGCCAGGTACGTGGGATCGCGATGCCCGTCCGGCTCGGCGATGACCACCGCCGCACCGGTCTGCAAGGTCCAGAACAGCTCCCACGTGGAGATATCGAAGGTGATCGGCGTCTTGTGCAACACCACATCACCGGGACCGTGCGGATAGGTCCGCTGCGCCCAACGGAATTGGTTCGCCATCTGCCGATGCGTGATCGCGACACCCTTGGGCCGACCGGTCGAGCCGGAGGTGTAGATGACGTAGGCGGTGTTGTCGGGAAGCGGTGCCGTGACGGTCGGCGGGTCACCGAAGACCGAGTCGTCGGCCGCAGGGCGAACTGGTCGCTCGAAAACGTCCATATGGACCAGCGGTGCGTCGGTCTCGGTTCGGAAGCCGGTCCCGGTCGTGGTCAACACACACACCGGAGCCGCACTGGACAGCACATATTCACTGCGCTCGGCCGGATGGTCGGGATCGATCGGCACATACGCCGCACCGGCCCGCAGCACACCATAGATTGCCACGACCATCTCGATACTGCGCCGCATCGCCACCGCCACCAGCGATTCCGAGCCGACGCCCCGACCGGCCAAGTCCGCGGCCAGCTCCCGCGAACGCGCATCGAGCTCGCGGTAGCTCAGTGTGGTATCGCCGTAGATCACCGCGGGTGCGTCCGGAGTGCGGGCGACTTGCGCGTCGAACAGCGTCGACAGCGTCGAATCATCCAGCAGCTCGGCCACTTCGGTGGCATTGACGGCGTCGAGCACGGTCCGATCGGCATCGGTCAGCGCATCGACCTCGGCGACCTTTGCGAACGGATCGGTAAGAAAGCGGCGGATCAGTGTCGAGAAGCGTTGGGCCAGTGCCTGTGCCGCCGTCTCATCGAAGACATCACGCAGGTATTTGAGGGTGACGTGCATGCGCGCGCCGGGGACGATCACCACGGTGACCGGATAGTGCGTGCCGTTCACCGCGACCGCGCCCTCGATGCTCATGCCATCGAGCGCACCCGCCGCCGCAGTCAGCGCCTGCTCGTCGACGGGGAACGATTCGAACACCACCAGGGTGTCGAAAAGCCCTTCCACGCCGACGATTTCCTGAATTTCGCTCAGGCCGACATAGTGGTGGTCCAGCAGCGCCGCCTGTTCGGACTGCAACTGCCGCAGCAATCCGGCGAGGGTGTCGTTCGCATCCAGGCGCACCCGCACCGGAATCGCATTGAGGAACAACCCGACCATGGTCTCGATGCCGTCGAGCTGCGGCGGCCGCCCGGAAACGGTGGCGCCGAAGACGACATCGTCGCGATCCACACTCCGGCCGATCAACAAACCCCAGGCCGCCTGGATGACGGTATTGACGGTGACCCCGGCATCGGCGGCCAACCGGCTCAGTGCCTTGGTGTCCGCCTCGGACAGATCGAAGCCGACTTCGCCCACGCCCGCGGCGATTTCGCGGGCCGGATCGACCGAAGCCAACGGTGTCGGCTCGGTAATTCCGGCCAGCGCCTCACGCCAAGCCTTGCGCGCGGAACTGTGGTCCTGTGCGCCGAGCCAGGCCAGATAGTCACGGTAGGAGCGGGCCCGCGGCAATTGGCTGGCATCACCACCGAGCACATAGAGCGTCAGCAGATCCTGGGTCAGCAGCGGCATCGACCAGCCGTCGATGAGAATGTGATGACTGGTGACCAGCAGGTGATAGGTACCGGCGGTCGAACGGATCAGGGTGAACCGCAGTAGCGGCGCGGTCCGCATATCGAAGTGGTCGGCCAGCTCGGCGGCCATGATCCGCCGCAACTCCGCAGTGGCGTCCGCGCGATCGGTGAGATCGACCGAACGCCAGGGCACTTCGACCTCGTCGAGCACCACCTGCACCGGATTGCCCGCCGCATCCTCGGCGAATGCCACCCGCAGATTCACATGCCGACCCACCACGGCAACCGCCGCCGCGCGTAGTCGCTCGGCATCGACATCGCCGCCGAGATCGACCATGAACTGGGTCATATACGCATCGACCGAAGACTCGGCCAATTGCGCGTGGAACAGCATGCCCGACTGCAGCGGGGTCAGCGGCCACACCTCGGCCAGCTTCGGGTATTCCCTTGCCAGCCGGTCATTATCGGCCTGCGACAGCTCGACAAGCCGACCCTGCGTGCCGGTCTCGACCAATGCCCCCTGCGTGGCGAGCGGCGCGAGGACGGCGACCGTGCGTGATTCGAAAACGTCGCGCGGCGTGAAGATCACCCCGCGCGCCCTGGCCCGCGACACCACCTGGATCGAGGTGATGCTGTCGCCGCCGAGTGCGAAGAAGTCGTCGTCGAGACCGATGCGCTCGATACCGAGGACCTCGCCGAGCACCTCCGCGATGATCTGTTCGATTTCGGTCTCCGGCGCCCGGTACTCCTTGGTCTCCAGCACCGGTGCGGGCAGTGCCCGGCGATCCAGCTTGCCGACCGGGGTCAACGGAATCGTATCGAGCACCGTAATGGCAGTCGGAACCATGTGGGCTGGCAGTGACCGTTCGGCGAAGGCGGTCAGCTCGTAGGTATCCACGACGGCGTCGCCCGCCGGGTGCACATAGGACGCGAGAATCGTTGCGCCGGTGTCGAGTTTGTGCCCGATGGTGACGACGAAGTCCACACTGTCGTGCGCGCCGAGCACCGCATCGATCTCACCGAGTTCGATGCGGAAGCCACGGATCTTGACCTGGAAATCGTTGCGGCCCAGGTATTCGATCTCACCGGCCGGGGTCCAGCGCACCACGTCACCGGTGGCGTAGAGCCGAGAACCGCTGGGATCGAACGGATTCGCCACGAAGCGCGATGCGGTCAGCGCGGGCCGATCGTGGTAGCCACGCGCCACCTGCGGACCCGAGATGTACAGTTCGCCGACCACACCGCTGGGCACCTGATTCAGCCGGTCGTCGAGGACGTATTCGGTAATGGCACGGATCGGGCCGCCGATGGTCACCACCGCACCGGGTGTCATCGGCGAGCTGATATTGGTCATGATCGTGGTCTCGGTCGGCCCGTAACCGTTGAAGAACTCACGTGTGCGGCCATCGGCGATCGGTAAAACCCAGCGCCGCACCAGATCCGGCGGACAGGCCTCACCACCGGCGACGACGACCCGGAAATCGTCGAGCCCCGCCGGATCGACCGAGGCGAGCGCGGCCGGGGTGATGAACGCGTGCGTCACCCGTTCCCGGCGCAGCAGTGTCGCCAGCTCGTCGCCACCGTAGATATTCGGCGCGACGACCACCATGGTCGCCGCACCACCGAGTGCGAGCAGCAGCTCGAGCACCGACGCGTCGAAGGACGGCGACGCGAAATGCAGTGTGCGCGACTGGTTCGTGACGCGATACCGCTCGCGCTGTTCATCGCAGAAGCTGGAGATTCCGGCCTGCGTGACGACGACGCCCTTCGGCTTGCCGGTGGAGCCGGAGGTGTAGATGACATAGGCCGGGTGCTCCGCACGCACCGCGCGGACACGGTCCGCATTGGTGATGGCCTCGCCCGCGTATTCCGCCAGGCGCAAGGCGAATTCGGGCGCATCGATGACCAGCCACTCGACCCGATCCGGGAGCTCCACCGCCACCTCGGTGACCGCGAGCCCGAGCACCGCACCGGAATCGGTCACCATGTGCACGACGCGCTCCGCCGGGTAATTGGGGTCGACCGGCACGAATCCGGCACCGGTCTTGGCCACCGCCCAGACCGCGATCACCGACTCCAGCGACCGCGGAATACCAACGGCGACAAGATCTTCCGGACCGACACCGCGTTCGATCAGCAACCGGGCCAACCGGGTCGACCGATCGTCTAGTTCGGCGTAGCCGAGCTGCCCCAGGGTCGCGTCGGCATCGGCGAAGACGACGGCGATACCGTCCGGATTCGCCTCGACCGCGGCGCCCATCAGCCGCGGCAGCGTGGTAACCCGCGACTGACGGGTCCGGACCGGACGGTTTCGGGCTGGCCGGGTCACGCGAACGACCCCCCTCCGATATCGCGCGGCCGCGCCCGATCCTGTCCCCCCGACCGGTATCCCGGCATAGGAACTTCCTCCCCTCGCTCATCGTCACTACCCGGATCTCCCGGGTGGAAGATCAGCTCGGGTCCTGGACGCCCAATAGCGCACCGAGGTCGACCACAACCGGGACGGCCCCGAATTCCGGCGCGGACGCGCCGTCATCCAGCACCACCGCGTGCAGATCCTCCAGCCCCGTCACCTCGACCGGCCCGAGTCCGGCCCGATCGATGAACAGGTGTGTAACCCATTCGTCGGCCAACAGTGCCGAAAGCGTTACGTTATCCAGGTCACCGGCGGTCACCACTACCGACGCGCCGTTCTCACCGGCCGCGACAACTTCCAATAGCGCCGCCGCCGAATCAGCGCGGCCGTACCGGAACAGCCGGGACTCGAAAGTGAGCTCGGTGCGCGCCCGCAGCCGCTTGGTCGCGACGGCAACATCGTTGTAGGACAACGTAACCGCGGCCACGAAGGCCGGATCCTCACCGCGCAGCGCCTGCGTCCGGTTGGCATAGGTCACCGGTCGCGGCGATTCGGCGGCGATCTCGGCCAGCACGTCTGGATCGTCGAGTGCCAGCCAGTCGACGCTGCTGTCGGCAGGCCATGCGCCGGTGGTAATTCCGACCTTGACCTGCAGGCCGACGGGCAGTGGTCCGTCGAGGGCGGTCACCGGGGTCAATGCGGCACCGGCTTTGAGCACGGCCCAGGTGGCGACCACCGCGTCCACCCCGCGATCCAGCCGGATCGCGACACCGGTGCGCGGACCGCAGCCGCGGCCGATCAGCACCCGAGCCAGTCGCGAGGACCGCGCGTCGAGATCCTGGAAGGACACCGCGTCCTCGCCGAAAACCACAGCGGGCCCGTCCGGATCTTCTTCCACCGCGGCGGCCAGTGCCTGGGTCAGCGCCGCACCGCTGGTGACCGGTACGCCGTCGGCGGCAGGTTCCAGCGCCGTTTCCGGCGCGGCCAGCGTGCGATCGCGTTCGGCGGCATCGAGAATATCGATATCGCCCACGCTGACCTGCGGGTCCGCGACGACGGCGGTGCAGATCCTGGTCAGCCTGCGGCCGAATGCCTGCACCGTCGGCGCATCGAAAAGGTCTGTGGCGTAATTGAATACCGCGACCAACTCGCCGGGCGCGCCGTCCGCGCCGTGCCGTGGCTCGACGGTCAACTGCAGATCGAACTTCGCCGCGACCGCACCGGTATCCAGTGCCGCGACCGTCAGCCCCGGCAGTTCCAGCTTCGGCTGCTCGAGATTGTCGAAGGACAGCACCACCTGGAACAGTGGGTTGTGCGAGGTCGCGCGGTTCGGCAGCACCACCTCGACCACCCGCTCGAACGGGATATCGGCATTGCCGAAGGCCGAAAGATCAGTCTCGCGAACAAGTTCGACCAGCGCGTCGAAGGTCGTCCCCGATTCGGTCCTGGTGCGCAGCGCCAGGGTATTGACGAACATGCCGACCAGATCGTCGAGCGCGCGCTCACCGCGGCCCGCGATGGGGGTGCCGATCGTGATATCGGAACTGCCCGACAGCCGCGCAAGCAGCACCGCGAGCACCGCATGCACGACCATGAACAGCGACGAATTGTGTTCCCGGGCAATGCGAATCAGTCCGGTATGCACCTCGGGCGAGAGCGTGAAGGCCGTCGAAGCACCGCGCATGGACGGCACCGGAGGGCGTGGGCGGTCCAGCGGCAGCTCGATCGCGCCGGACAGTCCGGCCAATTGGTCGCGCCAGTAGGCCAATTGCTGTGCGGCGACGGAGTCCTCGTCGTCATCGGTCCCGATGACCTCGCGCTGCCAGATCGCGAAGTCGGCGTACTGCACCTCGAGCGGCGTCCAGGTCGGGACATCGCCCGCACAGCGCGCGGCGTAGGCGAGCATGAGGTCGCGGGCCAGCGGGGCCATCGAGGCGCCGTCTGCCGAAATGTGGTGCACCACCATGGCGAGCAGGTGACGGTCCTGGCCAATTTGATCGGCACTGGCGCCGCGCAGCAGCACACCGCGCACCGGAACCTCGCGGGTCACATCGAATCCGGTCGACATCAGCTCGGTGATGCGGACGATCGGGTCGGCGTTCGACTCGACAGCGAGCCCGCCCGGCCAGGCCTCGGCGACCGGCAGGATCTCCTGGTACGGCAGCCCGCCCGGCCCCGTCGACGGGTAGCGGGTGCGCAGCGCCTCGTGCCGCTCGAGCACATCGGCGACCGCATCGCGCAGCGCCTGCACATCGAGCGCACCGGTCAGGCCGATGCCGAGCGGGATGTTGTAGGCCGCCGAGCGGGTATCGAACTGATTGAGCACCCACATGCGCTGCTGCGCCAGCGACAGCGGCACCCGCTCCGAGCGCACCGCCGCGACCAGCGGGGCACGAGTTCCGGTCGAGGAACCGGGCACGATCCGCGCGGCCAGTGCCGAGACGGTCGATGCCTCGAAGAGTTCGCGCACCGAGACATTCGCGTCCAACGCCTCGTTGATCCGGCTGACCGCCCTGGTGGCCAGCAGCGAGTTACCGCCGAGGCCGAAGAAATCGTCGTCCAGGCCGACATCGCGCACACCGAGCAGTCCGGCGAATACCCCGGCGACGGCCTGCTCGATGGGGGTCTGCGGGGCGCGGTAGGTGGCGCTGCTGACGAATTCCGGTGCGGGCAGCGCCTTTCGGTCCAGCTTGCCGTTGGGCGTCAGCGGCAGCGCGTCGAGTACGACGATCGCGTCCGGAACCATGTAGCTGGTAAGGAAATCGGCGACCGCATTGCGCAGCTCCGCACCCACTACCTGCGAATCCGCCTCGGCCACAACGTATCCGACCAGGCGATCACCGGCATGCTCGTCGGAGCGCACCAGTACGACCGCCTGGCTGACCGCGCTCTGGGCAAGCAGCGCCGCTTCGATCTCACCGAGTTCGATGCGGAAGCCGCGCAGCTGCACCTGCTGGTCACTGCGCCCGGCGTATTCGAGATTCGCGTGGCCCGCGAAACCGGCCCAGCGACCGAGGTCGCCACTGCGGTACATGCGAGATCCCGGGGCACCGAACGGATTCGCCACGAAACGGGTCGCGGCCAACCCGGGCCGACCGAGGTAGCCGCGGGACAACTGCCCACCGCTGACATAGATTTCGCCCGCCACTCCGACCGGAGCCGGATGCAGCCGGTCGTCGAGCACATAGCTCTCCAGGCCGGGCAATGCACGTCCGATCGCACTGGCCGGATTCTCGGCGAGCTGCTCATCCAGCGCCAGGAACGACACGTGCACCGTGGTCTCGGTGATGCCGTACATATTGACCAGCCACGGCGCATCGAAGGCGTGCCGCTCGTACCAGCGCCGCAACTGACGCAGATCCAGTGCCTCACCGCCGAATACGACATAGCGCAGCGCGAATTTGCCCTGGTCTCCGGCATGCGAGGCGCGATCGGCCTCGGCAAGTTGATAGAACGCCGACGGCGTCTGGTTCAGCACCGTGACCTGTTCGCGAATCAGCAAGTCGCGGAACTGTTCCGGCGAACGCGAGGTCAGATAGTCGACGACGACAACGGTGCCGCCATTGGCCAGTGCGCACCACAGTTCCCACACCGAGAAGTCGAAGGCGTAGGAGTGGAACAGCGTCCACACATCGGTATCGTCGAATTCGAACATCAACTGGGTGTTGGCGAACAGCTCCACCACATTGCGGTGCGCGACGCCGACGCCCTTCGGGACGCCCGTGGAGCCCGAGGTGTAGATGACGTAGGCCAGGTTGTCCGGACGCAGCCGGGACGTGCGCTCGATATCGGTGATCGGCGATTCGCCGAAGCCCGCCGTCTCATCCAGCAGCACCAGCGGAATATCCGTCGCCGGAATTTCGCCCAGCAGATCGAATGTGGTCAGCACACAGGTCGGCTGCGCGTCGGTGAGCATGAACTCGAGCCGCTGCGCCGGGTAGGTGGTGTCGATCGGCAGATACGCCGCACCCGCGGTGAGCACGCCCAGCAGGGCGGCGGGCAACTGCTCGGACCGCCCGATGGCAACGGCGACCAGTGCTTCCGGCCCCGCACCGCGCGCCATCAGCGCCCGTGCCACCTGGTTCGCGCGCCGCTGCAGTTCACCGAAACTCAGTGCGGTATCACCGAATCGGACGGCGATCGCATCCGGACGGCGGCGTGCCTGCGCCTGGATGAGATCGAGCAGCGTCACATCGGGCACCGTCGCCCCGGCCGAATTCCATTCGTGCAGTACCAGTTCGCGCTCGCCGGGGGCGAGCAGATCGATATCGCCCAGCACCGCATGGGAATCGGCGGATACCGCGGACAGCACCCGCAGGAAGCGATCGGCGAAGTCCCGCACGGTGGCGGCGTCGAAGAGATCGGTGGCGTAGGTGAAGGTCGCCGACATGCCCCGCGCGGCTGTATCCGATTCGCGGCGCTCCCGGTGCCCTCCGTGGTTACGCTCCGCTGCCGCCTCCGGTCCCGTCGATCGCGCCGCAACGTTTTCCGCGATCTCGAGCTGCAGATCGAACTTGGCCAGCGACACCCCGTGATCCACACCCGCGACCGTCAGGCCCGGTAGCTCCAGTTCGGTGCGCGCCAGATTCTGGAAGACCAGCATCACCTGGAACAGCGGATGCCGCGCGGCCGAACGCGCCGGATCGAGCAGCTCGACCAGCCGCTCGAACGGCACGTCCGCGTGTCCGAAGGCCTCGATATCGACCTTGCGCACCGTTCGCAGCAGATCGTCGAAGGTCGTGCCGGGGTCGATCTCGGTCCGCAACACCAGGGTGTTGACGAACATGCCGATCAGATCGTCCAGCGCCGCCTCACCGCGACCGGCAACCGGGGTGCCGACCGCGATATCGCGGGTGCCCGACAGCCGGGCGAGCAGTACCGCGAGCGCGGCGTGCACGACCATGAACAGCGTCGAATTGTGCTCGTGTGCAAGATCATTGAGTCGCGTGTGAATCGCGGCGTCGATGTCGAACGTGACGACGGCGCCGTCGTGGGATGACGCGGCAGGCCGCGGCCGATCCGCGGGCAGATCCAATTGATCCGGCAGCGCGGCCAATTCGTTGCGCCAGAATTCGATCTGCTGCGCGAAGACCGATTCCGGGTCGTCCTCGCTGCCGAGGGTGGCGCGCTGCCAGATGGTGTAGTCGGCGTATTGCACCGTCAGCGGCGGCCATTCGGGCCGTCCGCCGCGCAGGCGATCGGAGTACGCCGCCACCAGATCGCGGGCCAGCGGACCGAGCGAGAAACCGTCGCCCGCGATGTGGTGCACCACGCACACCAGCACGTACTCGGATTCGCCGAGCTGGAACAGCCGCAGCCGCACCGGCGGCGCGACCGTCACATCGAATCCGGCCAGCACCTCGGCGCTGATCAGCTCCGGAAGTTCTTGTGCTGCCGCGTCGGTGAGTGGAAGTTCCGGCACCGCGCGCACATCGGTTACGGGCAGGACGACCTGGAATCCCTCACCATCGATGTCCGGATAGATGGTGCGCAGCACCTCGTGCCGCTCGGTCAGATCGCGCGCCGCCGCACGCAGTGCGTCGACATCCAGGCGCCCGGACAACCGCACCGTCAGCGGAATGTTGTTGACCGCACCGGCCGTATCGAAACGGTTCAGGAACCACATCCGCTGCTGCGCGTACGACAGCGGAATCCGATCGGGACGGGTCTGCGCGGTGAGCGCCCGGCCGTCGGCCGAACCCGCGTGCTGCTCGACCCGTTCGGCCAGTACCGATACCGTCGAGGCCTCGAAGATCAGCTGCACCGGAACCCGGATACCGAGCGCGAAACCGATGCGTGCGGCGGCCTGGGTGGCCAGCAGCGAATTGCCGCCGAGTTCGAAGAAGTCGTCGTCGACACCGACGCGTGCGTCCGTGCTGCCACCGTGCAGCACCGCCGCGAATACATCGGCGATGATCTCCTCGACCGGTGTCGCCGGGGCACGGAACTGACGTGCGGCGAAGACCGGTTCGGGCAGCGCCGCCCGGTCCAGCTTCCCGACCGGGGTCAGCGGAATCTCGTCCAACACCATGATCGCGGCCGGAATCATGTAGTCCGGCAACGATTCTCCGATATGCGCTGCCAGCTCTCCGGTATCGAGGGTGGCACCGTCTCGCGGCAGCACATACGCCACCAGCGCGGTGGTACCCGAGGGCAGCGTCTTGCCGAGCGTGGCCGCGAAGTCGACATCCGGATGTGCGGTGAGCGCGTTATCGATCTCGCCGAGTTCGATCCGCAGACCGCGGATCTTGACCTGGAAATCGGATCGTCCGAGATACTCCAGTGCACCGGTTTCGTTGCGCCGCACCAGATCTCCGGTGCGGTAGAGGCGCGTCCCCGGGTTATCGACCTCCGCGCCGAACGGGCTGGCCACGAACCGCTCCGCGGTCAGCTCCGGTCGACCGAGATAGCCCTGCGCGAGCACCGCACCCGAGACGTAGAGCTCACCGACGACCCCGGCGGGCACCGGCCGCAACCGCGCGTCGAGAATGAAGGCGCCGACACCCGCGATGGCGGAACCGATGGTGACCGGCTCACCGGACTGAAGCGCCTCGGTGCTGGTGACCATGACGGTCGCCTCGCTGGGCCCATAAGCATTGAATACCGAGCGGCCGCTATCCGCCCACCGCGCCACCAATTCCGCGGGAAGCCGATCACCACCGGCCACTACGACCTGCAGGTCATCGAGATCAGCGGTATCCAGCGATTCCAGCGCGCCCGGGGTGATCAGCAAATGGGTGACCTGCTCTCGGCGCAGCAGATCCGCGAGTTCGACGCCGCCGAATACCGTCGGCGGCGCGATGACCAGCGTCGCGCCCACCGAGAAGGTGAACAGCGTCTCCATCATCGAGAAGTCGAAACTGGGCGAGCTGAGATGGGAGACGCAGGAATCCGCGTCGATCAGATAGTGCTCGCCGATCGCCGCCAACCCGGCCAGACCGCTGTGGGTGACCGCGACACCCTTCGGCTTACCGGTGGAACCCGAGGTGTAGATGACATAGGCCGGATGGTTTTCATTGACCGCCCGCACTCGATCGGCATAGGAGACGGGATGATCGGGCCGGGCGGCGATGCGCTCCGACAGCACCGGATCGTCCAATTCGATCCAATAGGCCGAGGTCCCGAGCTTGGCGCGATGCGCCGAGGTGGTCAGACCGTGTGCGGCACCCGAGTCGGTCACGATGTGCTCGATCCGATCCGCCGGATAGTTCGGATCGACCGGTACATAGGCCGCCCCGGTCTTCGCGATCGCCCACAGCGCGACGATCGATTCGACCGAACGGGTAATGCCCATGGCCACGAAATCGCCCGCGCCGATCCCACGATTGATCAACTCGCGCGCGACCCGCGAGGAGGCGGCATCCAATTCGCGATAGGTGAGTTCACGCTGGTCAGCCGGGTTACCGGTCGGGTTGAAGCGAATTGCGACAGAGGTGGCGGCGGACTCTACTGCGGCAGTGAGCAGCTGGGCCAGCAGCGGGCTTCCCGACCTGCGGCGGCGACTACCTCGGGCGGAACGACGAGCAGTTTCCATTCGGGTGTAATCACCTCTCGGGTCGAGCTGAGACCTGCCCCCGACCCCGCGAAAGGGCATCGTTGCGCCGGGGGCCAAACCAGTCCGAGTCATCATATAAGCGTTGCCACATGCACTGAAGCGCCTCCGCCTCAGACGGCGCAGACGCGACAGCTATGTATCGGTCTCAGACGGTAGATGTTGCGACGCGCCCCGGCTCAGTGAACTACGTCACATAGCAGATGCGCATCTCCAGCCCGGATTCCGCATTGCTGCTGACCTCATTCGTCGAGCCACCGCTCGATCTGGTCGAGGTCCGCGGCCGAATAGGTAGTCGCGCCGTCTTCGGCGTCGAGCAGCATCCAGTCATAGGGCACCCCGGAAGCACGTTCGAGCCGATAGCCCGCCCGTCCGGCTCGTGCCGTGAGCTGCCGAATCCGCATCGCCGTCGGCTCGGTCGGTACCGGCCGAAGCCGCCTGTTTTCATCCACTAGACGAACCGCCCTCGTGAATTTCTCCGGGGCGGAGTGAATTCCGCCCAGTATTCGTGCCGAATCGCATCCCACAACCGCGAAAGCTCCGGAAATCGCTCTCGCATCTGCGCTAGATCCGGGGCCGAGGCAGCGGTACACAAAAGCAAGGGTTTCTCGGAACCATTGCGTACCAACATCATCCGAATCTGGTGGTGGTCGATCCGCCACTCGGCCAGCCAGCCGTCTACTTCGGTGCGATGCACGCCCATGCCCTACCCATTCGGATCGAATGCCAGGGACTCGAGCTTGTCCAGCACCTCCCGTAGCGTCCCCGGCGAATGCCCGCTCGGCAGAAGCGCGTCGCTCTCTGACGCTCTCGGGTAATCGATCCCCCTGGCGGCGGCGCGTTCACGCGGGCTCATCGATTGCGGGACCAACCGTCCGGCGAGCACAAGTGTCTGATACGCCGCCGATTTCCACACGCACCGGTTGATACGGCACGCGCAATGCCGTTGCCAAAGCCCATGCGCCAACGTCACGTCCACGGCATCGCACAGCGGCGGCACGGTGACGAGTACTGTGCGCGATTGCTTCGCACCGTTCGGGGTCCGAATATCTTCGTAGCCAGGGCGTTTCGCGACATTGCGGCTTCCGTGTTGCTCGACCATGTGGTTATGTTGCTCCCGCCACGCGGCGTCAGCAGGGCCGAAACGGATAGTCCGATCAAAGTTGGCCATCCCCCCAGAATCTCGACCGGTCAACAGATCGAATAAGTCCGAACCGGACCGCAACCTGGGCCGTTTCGGACCAAGCAGGGGAAGGGGAGTCATGGCAAGGGAGGATCAACCGGATTCGACGCTGCCGCGTCGACAACTGGGTCGCGCGCTTCGAGAGGCCCGCGAGGGAGCCGGGTTCACACTCGAGCAAGCGGCACGTGAGATGGAGATAGGCAAGACCTCGGTCATACGGGTTGAAAAGGGGCACAACGACAAGATCAAACTGCGCGACGTCGAGGGATACGGGCGCATCTACGGCCTCGATGAGCGACAGATCGAGGAACTGAAATCCCTTGCGCAGGAAACGGCTACGAAGTCTTGGTGGCAAGGGTTGCGCCATTTGATGCGGTCCGGAGTCAGCACATACCTGGGGCTCGAATCCGGGGCGTCACAGCTGACCTTCTTTCAACCAATGATCGTTCCCGGACTGTTCCAGCTGGCCGACTACGCCAGGGCAATCGAACGACCGTTTCTATCTGGTGACACAGCAGAAGATGTCGAACGGCGAGTCGAAGTGCGATTACGACGAGCCGCGATACTGACCCGGCAGCACAACCCGATAGTCGCTGAATTCATTCTGCATGAGTGCGTTCTGCATACAGTCGTCGGCTCACGCGCAGTCATGGCTGCGCAATTGAGGCATATCGCCGATATGAGCACCCGACCGAATATCTCGGTGCGAATACTGCCGTTCGCAGCCGGGTTTCCGGGCAACATGGCTCCGGTTCTGCCGTATATCATTCTCGATTTCCCGCCAGACAGTCGAAGTTTCGGGACGGAACCTCCGGTCGTCTACACCGAACACACACTCGGAGCAATGTTCCTCGAGGACCCCGCCGACGTGAAGCAATGCCGTGAGATTCACGACGACATCCGGCGTGCCACACTGGACGAGCAAGCATCGAGGGACCTGCTCAGGCAGGTGGCAAGGAGATACGACCCGTGACCATGGACGTGACCAGCGCACAATGGTTCAAGTCATCACACAGTGGTACGGCTACCGAG